>NZ_JBNGGE010000062.1:0-40998 GCF_049975785.1 Streptomyces sp. WG7 | reverse complement strand
CGAACACGGAACCGGCCGGGATGTGCAGGTCGACGCCGTCGAGGACGGTCTTGTCGCCGTACGACTTGCGCAGCCCGACGGCGGAGACGGCGGCCGGGGGCGCCTGACCGCCCCCCTTGCTGGACGTGGACATGACAGATGAAGGCATGGAGTCCTCCCTTTCGAGGGGCGAGGTGATCGGGGTGAGTGGGCGGGTCCGCGGGGCGGGGCTCAGGCCTTGGCGCGCCGGACGTCGATGTTGCCGTGCCGGGTGCGGGCGCGGACCTTGACCGTGTCGTCGCCCTCGTGCGGTGTCTCGGACGCGGTGAGCGAGTTGCGTACCTGGCCGGAGCCCGCATGGACGTCGAGCCAGGCGGCCGTGCCCTCACGGACACCGACCTCGATGGCGCCGTAACTGGTCTCCAACTGGACGGTGCCGCGGACCGCGTCGCCCACGCGCAGGGTTCCGTGGGCGGTGGTGGCGGTGACCGAGTCCTCGGCGCGGGCGATGTCGATGTCACCGTTGGCTCCGCTCACCCGCAGCTCGCCGGTCGCGGCGCCGACGGTCGTGGTGCCGTGCGAGTTCTTCAGGACGGCGGGGCCGTCGAGCAGGCCGACGCGCAGGCTGCCCGAACTGGTGGTGATCTCGGCCGCGCCCTCGACCCGGTCCACGGTGATCGAGCCGTGCGACGCGGTCAGCTTCAGAGGGCCGGTCGCATCGAGGCGGACGTCGCCGGACGAAACCTTCACGTGGACTTCGCCGAGCCGGCCCTCGCCGAGCACCTGGGTCCAGGCACCGGTCAGGTCGACGCGCGAGCCCGCGGGCAGTTCGACCGTCACGTCGACGACGCCGGTGCGCCCGAACAGGCCGGACTTGGGCGTCCTGACGGTCAGTTCGCCGTTCGCGTACGTCACCTCGGTCTGGTCGGCCGTCCGCACGTCCAGGTCCTTCCCGGGGACGCGGGGCCGCACCTCGACGACGGTTTCGACGCGGTCGCCCGCGGCGAACTGGATGGAACCGGCCTCCACGCGCGCCGTGGCCGAGATCGCTTCGGGAGTGTCGAAAGAAGGCATGGCTGTCCCGTCCTCTTGGGTCTTCAGGACGTCCCGGCTGAGGGGACGTGGTGTCGGTGAAGTGGTGCGGGTGAGCTGGTGTGCGGGTGAGCGGGTGAGCCGGCGCTCGGTGAGGTGGCGCGGCGTGAGCCGGGCGCGGCGTGAGCCGGGCGCGGCGTGAGCCGGGCGCGGCTAGCGCACCCAGCCCGTGAAGCTCTGTCCGAGCGTCCGGGTCTTCTCCGCCGCCTGCGGCCGGGTGCCGCCGTCGACCGCGGCCGACACGGCACGCACCAGCCACGCGTTGACCGACAGGCCCTCGCGGCTCGCGGCCTCCTCCGCGCGCGCCTTGAGGTGGGCCGGCAGGCGCAGGTTGACGCGGGCTGTGCCGCCCTCGTCACCTTCGGCCGGGACCGAGGCCGGGGCCCTGGGCGGTTCCACGGGGGCGGTCGGCTCGGCGGGGGCACGGTCGTCGGTGGGTGGCGGCGTCACCACGAAGTCCGGGTCGAGCCCGCGCAGCCGTACGTCGACCGAGCCGGGGGCGAGTTCGCGGGTGATCTCGTCCATCGCGGCGGAGAGCACGTTGAGCATGGTCAGCCGGGTCGCCGACTCCAGCGGAGCGGTGAGCCTCTCGGCCAGCACACGGGCGTCTTCCCCGCCGGCTTCGGCGGCCACCGCGAGTTCACGGCGGAGAGTGTCGACATACGGGGTGAGGTCCATGACGCCATCATGGCACCACAGTGGCGCCACATGCAAGCATGCGTGGCACTGAACCCGGCGGAACGCCGAGCAAACTCCTCCGACCTGCGAAAACGCACCACACATTGGATGAACGACGACGACATCGGCACATTGGGACACTCTTCGGTGCCGTGAAATGGCACCGCTTGGCACCAGGTGGCGCCGTATGGCACCAAGCGGGCCGGCCGGTGGTGCAGGCGCTCAGCGGCACCCCGGCCACCCCGCCGTGGCGGCGTCACTCACAGAAGACCCGCACCTTGGTGCCGGAGTCGTCGACGTCGATGGCGACCTCGTCGAGCTGGTCGACGAGGTCCTCCATCTGCTGCGGCTTGAGTGCGGTGAGGTCGATCGGCACCCCGGACCTGTTCAGTTCCGCGTTGGCCTTGGCGAGCGCCTTCGGAGGGACCAGGCTCGTGAGCCGGACCCCGGCTCGCAGCAGTTGCATCGGGACGCGGATGTCGACCCGGCTCGGCCCGTCACCGCCGGGTTCGTCCACCGCGTCCACCACCACGCGCAGGTACTTGGCCCGGGGCTTCGGGCGGGGCGAGGCTCCCGGCGGCGCCTCGGGCCGGTCTCGCTCGAGGGCGTCGATGAGCCGCTCGGCCTCGTCCGCGGTGATTCTGCCCTCGGCCAGCATCTCCAGGACCTGGCGGCGCTGCTCGTTCATGATCTCCCCATCCCTCCGACTCATCCGACGCTTACCAGCACGGCCGTCCGGCCCTGCTCGATCTCGATCCGGGTGCCGGGCAGCGCCCACAGCAGCTGCCCGGCGCCGCGCAGCGCGCCCACCGGGCTCACCCGGGTGGCGAGGCAGGCGACCAGTCCGGCCGCCACGGCGAGCAGCAGCAGCGGTGACAGCACCAGCAGCACCGGCAGGACGGGGACGTACAACCGCCGCCGACGGCTGCCCGGGCGGCGCCAGCACACCGTCACCAGCTGGGGGATCACCGGGACCGCTCCAGCTCGGCCAGCGCCTCCTGGGCGCTGATCTCCCCCCGGCGCAGGCGGTCGACGACGTCGGCGGCACCGGTCGGCGCCGGGTCGGTGTCGACGAAGTCGAGGTGCTCGGCGATCCGCTTCAGCCGGGACTTGACCGTCGGGTAGCTCACCCCGAAGATCCGCTCCATCTCCTTGATCGAACCGTGCGACCGCACGAACGCGGCGACGAACACCTGGTCGTCGATGCCGAGCTGAGCCAGCTGCGGCGGCTCGAACTGCCCCTCGATCGCGACGCCGCTGTCGGCGAGGCGGACCCGCTCGACCACGAACGGCCGCCCTTGCGTCAGGTCCGTCAGCTCCTGCCAGTCCACCCTCGGCTCCCTGCTTTCGATTCGACGACCGCGCTCATCCCTGTTTGTACTTTGATTTTCTTAAGCGGTCAACGACCACACCTTCATTTTCTTCATTCCACGTTCGTGGAATTCAACTCGCTCGCGCCCGCCGCGTTGGCGCAGCGCGCGGCCAGTTCGGCGAACGCGCTGGTCAGTTGGGGCGGGCCGACGACTTCGACGTCGGCGTCGAAGCGGCAGAGCGCGGCGGCGAGGCCGGTCCACGACCAGGAGCCGAGGGTGAGGCGGCAGCGGTCGGGGCCGAGTTCTTCGACGACCGCGTCCTGCGCGAAGGGGGCCACGGCCCGCGCGGGGAGGTCGAGGACGACCTCGCCGATGCAGGGCCAGTCGGCGGTGGAGCCGTCGGTTCCGCGGAAGTGGCCGGTGACGAACGCGGCCACGTCGCCACCGGGGACCTCGCGCGGGCTGAAACGCGGGCCGGTCGGAGTGCGCGGGTGTACGCGGTCGACGCGGAAGGTGCGCCAGTCGGCACGGTCGAGGTCCCAGGCGACCAGGTACCAGTGGCCGCGCCGGGTGACGAGGTGATGGGGCTGTACGCGGCGGGGCCGACCGGTGGAGCCGGTGGCGTCGAGCCCGTAGTCGAAGCGCAGCTCCTCGCGGGCGTGGACGACGCGGCTCAGCTCCATGAGGACCGCCGTGTCGACCGGTGCCGCGTCACCGGACCCGGGCGACGGAACGGCGGTGACCCGCACCATGTCGATGCGCTGTCGCAGGCGGGGCGGCATGACCTGGCGAACGGTGGACAGCGCCCGTGCGGCGTCCTCGCCGATCGTGCCGCTGGTGACCGCGGACTGCAGGGCGAGGGCCAGGGCGACGGCCTGGCCGTCGTCGAACAGCAGCGGGGGCAGTTGCGAGCCGGCGTCCAGGCGGTAGCCGCCGGAGGGCCCCTTGAAAGCGAGGATCGGGTAGCCCAGCTCCCGTAGCCGGTCGATGTCGCGGCGCACGGTGCGAGGGGTGATGTCGAGCCGCTCGGCGAGATCGTCACCGGACCAGTCGCGATGCGCCTGAAGCAGTGAGAGCAGTGCGAGCAACCGCGAGGAAGTCTTCTGCATGCCCACCATTGTGGGCGCGGTACAGGACACAACCTGTCCGCTACCCCTGGAACGGTGAACCCCGGGTCCACCAGAGAGCAGGACCCGCGAGAGAGCACAGAACCGCCGAGAGCAGGGAGAAGGCCATGGCCGTCACGACCACCACCCATCTGAACTTCCGGGGCGACGCCCGGGCGGCGCTGGACCACTACCGGTCCGTCTTCGGCGGACGCGTCACCGCCGTCACGTACAAGGACACCGGCAACACGCGGAACGAGAACGAAGCGGACTGGGTGACGTGGGGCGAGGTGGTGGGCGACAACGGCTTCCACGTCATGGCCTACGACGTGCCCTCCGACCTGCCCTGGGACCAGGGCAGCCGCCCCTTCTTCGTCTCCGTGCGCGGTGACGACACGGACGAGATCAGCACCCTCTGGCAGAAGCTGGCGGAGGGATCGACGGTGGTGCAGCCCCTGGAACCCTCGCAGTGGGCCCCGCTGTACGGCATGCTCACCGACCGCTTCGGCGTGACCTGGGTCCTGGACGTGGCGGCCCCGTACAACGGCTGATCCCCACAGCGGGGAGGGAGGGGCGCGAGCGGGCGGGCGTATCGGTCCGCGCCCTGCCGCGCCCGCCCATGCCGTGCCGCGCCGTGCCCCCGTGTCGCGGACGGGATCGGCGCCCGCCCGGTCAGCCGCCCGGCGGCCCACCGGTGAGCGGCCCGTCCTCCACGGCCCCGACGACCGTGAACCCGATCACCGCCCCTCCCCCGGCCCGCCGGTAGGCGAACGGCGCTCCCCCGTGCGCCAGCGCCACCTCCCGCACGATGGACAGGCCGAGGCCCGAGCCGGGCCGGGAGCGGGCGTCGGCGGCGCGGTAGAAGCGGTCGAAGACACGGGTCAGGTCGGCGTCACGGATGCCGGGGCCGCGGTCGAGGACCTCGACGCGGATCGTGCCCGGGAGGGCGGGTCCGGCGACGGCGACCTCGATGGGGCCGGTGCCTTCGGGGTCGAACTTCGCGGCGTTCTCGACCAGGTTGGAGAGGGCGCGGGCCAGCATGGCGGGCCGGCCCTGCGTCGTCGTCCCTCCGCAGGCCCGTACGCCGATCTCCCGGCCGGTGCGGCGCCGGGCCAGGGCCGCCACGTCGTGCGCGATCCGGGCCACGTCGACCCGCTGCGCGGGCTCGCCGGCCCACTGGCCGGCCGCCAGTTCGACCAGTTCGTTGACCAGGTCGGTCAGCTCGCGGGCCTCCTGCCCCAGGTCGGCGACCAGTTCCTCGCGGGCGGCGGGCGGGAGTTCGTCGATCCGGCGCAGCAGCGAGATGTTGGTCCGCAGCGAGGTCAGCGGCGTACGCAGCTCGTGGCCCGCGTCCTGGACCAGGCGCCGCTGGTCCTCCTCCGACTGGGCGAGGCGGCCCAGCATCAGGTCGAAGGCGCGGCCGAGGCGGCCCACCTCGTCGGGGCCGGTGACCGGGACCTGGATGCCGAGCCGGCGGGTTCGCGCGACGTTCTCGGCGGCGGAGGTGAGGACGACCAGACGCCGGGTGATGCGCCTGGCCAGCCACCAGCCGAACAGTCCCGCACCCGTCACCACCGCCGCCATCAGGAGCAGCGTCCGCCGTTGCAGCGTCCGCAGCAGGTCCTCGGTGTCACTGAACTCCTGCGCCACCTGCACCGCGCCCCGGCCGCCGCCGAGGGCGACGGTCGCGACCCGGAAGGCGTCGTGGCCGACGCCGACGTCCTCGTGCTCGACCATCCG
The DNA here is from genome assembly GCF_049975785.1 of Streptomyces sp. WG7. Lineage (NCBI taxonomy): Bacteria > Bacillati > Actinomycetota > Actinomycetes > Kitasatosporales > Streptomycetaceae > Streptomyces > Streptomyces sp. WG7. Next base: position 35,090 of record NZ_JBNGGE010000062.1, on the reverse strand, counting down.
CCCCGCCGTCGCCGCACCCGCGGTCCGCCGGTCGGCGTCGGTGACCGGCAGCCGCGGGCCGGCCGGGTCGAAGATGTCACCGTCCGGCCCGAGCACCTGCACGTCGGTGCGGGCCGGGCGCACGATGTCGTGGCCCGGCGCGGACGTGGAGAAGTCGAGGGGCGAGAGCCTCCGCAGGCGCACCTCGGCCCGCAGGTCCTGCACGACCTGGTCGAAGACGGACTCCTGGTCCACCCGGACCAGCCGGGCCGCGGCGCTGTACGACAGCACCCCGACGACGACCGTGACCACGGCGGTGACCGTCGCGAACGACACCGCGAACGTCGTCCGCAGCGACAGCAGCCGGGGCCGGCGCCCGAGCGGGGAGTGGCCCACTCAGTCCTCCCGCAGCACGTAACCCACCCCGCGCACGGTCTGGATCAGCTGCGGCGCCCCCGGCCGGTCCAGTTTGCGGCGCAGGTAGCCGACGTAGACGGCGAGGTTCTTGGAGCCGGGCCCGAAGTCGTAGCCCCAGATGCGGTCGTAGATGGTGGAGTGGTCGAGCACGATGCCCGCGTTGCGGACCAGCAGTTCCAGCAGCTCGAACTCGGTGCGGGTCAGTTCCAGCTCACGCCCGTCCCGCCAGGCGCGGCGGGCCCGCGGGTCCATGCGCAGTCCCGCCGCCGCGAGGTACCGGCCGTCGTCCGGCTCCTCCGGAACGGGGCCGGACCGCGACGGGGCCGGGCCGCCCGGCCGGGCGGGGCCGTCCGCCCCGGCAGTGCCGTCCGCTCCGGCGGTGCCGTCCGGCTGCCCCGCCTCCGCACGGCCGTCGGCACGGCCGTCCACACGGCTCTCCGTGCGGCCGTCCATACGACCCTCCGTGCGGCCTTCCGTGCGGCGCAGCAGGGCGCGCAGCCGGGCGAAGACCTCCTCGACGTCGAAGGGCTTCACCACGTAGTCGTCGGCGCCCGCGTCCAGGCCCGCGATGCGCTCGGCGGTCTCCACCAGCGCCGTCAGTATCAGGATCGGCGTGGAATCGCCCTCCGCGCGCAGCGCCCGGCAGACCTGGAGGCCGTCGATGCCCGGCATCATCACGTCCAGCACGAGGACGTCCGGCCGGCCGCGGTGGGCCTGCGCCAGCGCCTCGACGCCGTCCGCGACCGCGGTGACCCGGTAGCCCTCCAGGGTGAGGGCGCGCTCCAGGGCGTGCCGGATGGCGCGGTCGTCTTCGGCGAGCAGAACAGTCCGGGGCACGCGCCCAGTCTGCCAAGGCCAGGGCCCCTGCGACCGGACGGCCGGGGTTCTTACCGAGATCTCACCCGGCGGGCCGCAGCGCGGCGAGCCGCTCCTCGAACGGCACGATCCCGTCGGCGTCCGCGGCCGGCTCCACGGCCGGCTTCACGACCGTCGACAGCCCGGCCGTCAGCGCCGCCAGCTCCCCGGCCGCCCGCTCGATCCGCCCGTCCAGCCCCTCGGCTCCCCAGTCCTCCGAGGCGGCGTAGACGCCGGTCGGTACGACGACGGCCTTGAGGTGGGCGAAGAGCGGTCGCAGCGCGTGGTCCAGGACGAGCGAGTGCCGGGCCGTGCCGCCGGTCGCGCCGATCAGCACGGGCTTTCCGGCGAGGGCGTCCGCGTCGGTCACGCTCAGCGCGTCGAAGAACGACTTGAACAGCCCGCTGTACGACGCCGAGAACACCGGCGTGACGACGATCAGGCCGTCGGCCGCCGCCACCGCGTCGAAGGCGGCGGACAGGTTCCGCCCGGGGAAGCCGTTGGTGAAGGTGTGCGCGATCTCCACGGCGAGATCGCGCACCTCGACCACCTGGACCTCCGCGGACGCCGGTGGGGCGCCTGCGGCGACGGTGGCGGCGGCCAGCCGGTCGGCGAGCAGCCGGGTGGAGGACGGGACGCCCAGTCCCGCGGAGACGACGACGAGCTTCACGCCCGTACTCCTTCCTTGCGCGCGCCGGCCAGCAGCGACGCGTGGGTCGGCGCGTCCGGCACACCGGCCGGGCGGTTCTTGGCGAACTCCTCGCGCAGCACCGGCACGACCTCCTCACCGAGCAGGTCGAGCTGCTCCAGCACGGTCTTCAGGGGCAGCCCGGCGTGGTCCATCAGGAACAGCTGGCGCTGGTAGTCACCGGCGTACTCGCGGAAGGCCAGCGTCTTCTCGATCACCTGCTGCGGGGAGCCGACGGTGAGCGGCGTCTGCTCGGTGAAGTCCTCCAGCGACGGCCCGTGCCCGTACACCGGGGCGACGTCGAAGTACGGCCGGAACTCGCGCACCGCGTCCTGCGAGTTCTTCCGCATGAACACCTGGCCGCCGAGGCCGACGATCGCCTGCTCGGGGGTGCCGTGCCCGTAGTGGGCGTAGCGGGCCCGGTACAGCTCGACCATGCGCTTGGTGTGGTCGGCGGGCCAGAAGATGTTGTTGTGGAAGAAGCCGTCGCCGTAGTACGCGGCCTGCTCGGCGATCTCCGGGGACCGGATCGAGCCGTGCCAGACGAACGGCGCGACACCGTCCAGCGGGCGGGGCGTGGACGTGAAGCCCTGGAGCGGCGTGCGGAACCTGCCCTCCCAGTTCACGACGTCCTCGCGCCACAGACGGTGCAGCAGGGCGTAGTTCTCGACCGCGAGGTTGATGCCTTCGCGGATGTCCTTGCCGAACCACGGGTAGACCGGCCCGGTGTTGCCGCGCCCCATCATCAGGTCCACCCGGCCGTCGGCCAGGTGCTGGAGCATCGCGAAGTCCTCCGCGATCTTCACCGGGTCGTTGGTGGTGATGAGGGTGGTGGAGGTGGAGAGGATCAGCCGCTCGGTGCGCGCCGCGATGTAGCCGAGCATCGTGGTCGGCGACGAGGGCACGAAGGGCGGGTTGTGGTGCTCGCCGGTCGCGAAGACGTCGAGCCCGACCTCCTCGGCCTTCAGCGCGATGGCGACCATGGCCTTGATGCGCTCACGCTCGGTCGGCGTCCGGCCCGTGGTCGGGTCCGGGGTGACGTCGCCGACGGTGAAGATGCCGAACTGCATGGTCGCTCAACCTCCGAGTTGTTTACGGTTCAACTATACTCGTGGAACGGAGGACCCCCGGACGTTATTCCGCCCCCCGTTCCTCCCCGTGCGAAGCTGCCCCCATGCTGGTCCTCCGCTCCGCCGCCCTCTTCGTCGTCGCCGCCCTCTTCGAGATCGGCGGCGCCTGGCTGGTCTGGCAGGGCGTGCGCGAACAGCGCGGCTGGCTGTGGGCCCTCGGCGGGGTCCTCGCCCTCGGCGCCTACGGCTTCGTCGCCACCTTCCAGCCCGACGCCCACTTCGGCCGCATCCTCGCCGCGTACGGCGGGATCTTCGTGGCCGGCTCGATCCTGTGGGGCGTGGTCGCGGACGGCTACCGCCCCGACCGCTGGGACATCACCGGGGCGCTGGTCTGCCTCGCGGGGATGGCCGTGATCATGTGGGCGCCCCGCAACGGCGGCTGACTACCCTGGTCGGCGACCGTCCGCACCGCACCCGTCACGCAAACAGGAGCAGCCCATGGCCACCGCAGCCGCCCCGTCCGCCGCCTCCCGCATCGCCGTCGTCACCGGTGCGAGCAGCGGCATCGGCGCCGCTACGGCCCGGCAACTCGCCGAAGCCGGCTACCGCGTCGTCCTCACCGCCCGCCGCAAGGACCGCATCGAGGCGCTGGCGGAGGAGATCCAGGCGGCTGGCCACAAGGCCACGGCCTACCCCCTGGACGTCACCGACCGTGCGGCCGTCGACGAGTTCGCCACCGCCTTCAAGACGATCGGCGTCCTCGTCAACAACGCGGGCGGCGCGCTCGGCGCCGACCCGGTGGCCACCGGCGACCCGGACGACTGGCGCCGCATGTACGAGACGAACGTCATCGGCACCCTCAACCTCACCCAGGCCCTGCTCCCCAGGCTGGAGGCGAGCGGCGACGGCACGATCGTCGTCGTCTCCTCGACCGCCGGCCTCTCCACCTACGAGGGCGGCGCGGGCTACGTCGCCGCCAAGCACGGCGAACACGTCCTCGCCGAGACCCTCCGCCTGGAGATCGTCGGCCGCCCGGTCCGCGTCATCGAGATCGCGCCCGGCATGGTGAAGACCGACGAGTTCGCCCTGACCCGCTTCGGCGGCGACCGGGACAAGGCGGCCAAGGTCTACCAGGGCGTCGCCGACCCCCTGACCGCCGACGACGTCGCCGACACCATCACCTGGGCGGTCACCCGCCCCGCCCACGTCAACATCGACCTCCTGGTCGTCCGCCCCCGCGCCCAGGCGTCGAACACGAAGGTGCACCGGGAGGGCTGACGCCGAGGATCACCGGAAGAGCTGACGCCGAGGATCACCGGAAGAGCTGACGCCGAAGACGCACCCGGTAGGGCTGACGCCGGACGCCGCCCCGGAGGTCAGCCCTTCACGCAGACGACCTGCTTCAGCTTCGCCACGACCTCCACGAGGTCGCGCTGCTGGTCGATGACCTGGTCGATGGGCTTGTAGGCGCCCGGGATCTCGTCCACGACGCCCGAGTCCTTGCGGCACTCCACGCCCCGCGTCTGCTCCTCCAGGTCCTTCGTGGAGAAGCGCCGCTTGGCCGCGTTCCGGCTCATGCGCCGGCCGGCGCCGTGGGAGGCGGAGTTGAAGGACTTGGCGTTCCCGAGGCCCTTCACGATGTACGAGCCCGTACCCATGGAGCCCGGGATGATCCCGTACTCGCCGGAACCGGCCCGGATCGCGCCCTTGCGGGTGACGAGCAGGTCCATCCCGTCGTAGCGCTCTTCGGCCACGTAGTTGTGATGCGCGCTGATCTCCGGCTCGAAGGCCGGCTTCGCCTTCTTGAACTCCTTGCGGACCACGTCCTTCAGGAGCGCCATCATCAGGGTGCGGTTGTACTTCGCGTACTCCTGCGCCCAGAACAAGTCGTTGCGGTACGCCGCCATCTGCGGGGTGTCCGCGACGAACACCGCGAGGTCGCGGTCGACCAGGCCCTGGTTGTGCGGGAGCTTCTGGGCGATACCGATGTGGTGTTCGGCGAGTTCCTTGCCGATGTTGCGGGAACCGGAGTGCAACATCAGCCAGACGGAACCGGTCGTATCCGTGCACACTTCAACAAAGTGGTTGCCGCTTCCGAGCGTCCCCATCTGCTTTCCGGCCCGCTCATGACGGAATCTGACGGCCTCCGCCACCCCGTCGAACCGCCCCCAGAAGTCGTCCCACCCGGCCGTCGCCAGCCCGTGGAAGCGCCCCGGATCGACGGGACTGTCGTGCATCCCCCGGCCCACCGGAATCGCCTGCTCGATCTTCGAGCGCAGCCGCGACAGGTCGCCCGGGAGGTCGTTCGCCGTCAGGGACGTCTTCACGGCCGACATCCCGCAGCCGATGTCGACCCCGACCGCCGCCGGGCACACCGCCCCCTGCATGGCGATGACCGACCCGACCGTCGCCCCCTTGCCGTAGTGCACGTCCGGCATGACCGCGAGGCCCTTGATCCACGGCAGGGTCGCGACGTTGCGCAGCTGCTGGAGGGCCACGTCCTCCACGGTCGCCGGGTCGGTCCACATCCGGATCGGCACCTTCGCGCCCGGCATTTCCACGTACGACATATCGTCCTCATTCCCCCGGAAACAAACAGAAGTCTCAATGCGCAAAACCGGCGCCAAGGTCGACCAAAGAGACAACCGACCGGCGTTCACGGCAGCGCGTGCGATACACATTGTCTGCAGGGGGCGCCCCGTCGCGGCAAGCGAATAACGAGCGGGGACACTGGAGTACCGACCCACAGCCACACCGGCGAGAGGAGCCGCACCGTGCAGCGGAAGGCCTACGTACCCGGCGTCGCCGCCCTCCTGGCGGCGTTGCTGGCCGGCTGCACCGGCGGCTCGGACGACGGAGCCACGTCGGACGATTCCAACCCGGGACAGCCCGGTGTCGCGGCCGAGGCGGCCGAGCCCGGCAAGTACCGCTTCCTTCCGGAGCCGTGCGGCGCGGTCGGCGACAAGTCACTCGACGCGCTCCTGCCCGGCATCGAGGAGATCGCGGACCAGGAGCAGCGGGAGAAGGCGTACGCGGGCGAGGCGACGCCCGCCTACGACACGGACCGCAAGGTCGGCTGCCGCTGGAAGGTGGAGTCGGCGGACGCCACCAACCATCTCTTCGTCGACTTCGAGCGGGTGGTCTCGTACGACAACGAGGTGAGCGACGACAGCGAGGCCGAGCAGCTCTTCGCCAAGCAGGTGGAGGCGGCCGACCTGCCCGTACCGGTCACCTCGGAGCCGGGGTCGGCGTCGGGCTCCGAGTCGGCGTCGGACGCGGAGTCGCAGTCCGAATCGGAGTCAGGATCCGAATCGGAGTCAGGATCCGAGTCGGAGTCAGGGTCGGAGTCGGGATCGGAGTCGAAGCCGGCTGCCGGTTCGAAGTCTGAGCCGGCGTCGGGTGCGGGTTCCGCGTCCGGTGCCACGCCGGGATCCGCGTCGCCGTCCGGCTCCGCGTCACCCGGCACGCCCTCCGCCACGGCTTCCGGCTCCGCGTCGTCCGGCGCCCCCTCGTCGAGCCCGTCCGCCGACGCCACGCCCACCGGCCTCCAGCCCCGTCTGCTCGACGACCTGGGTGACGAGGCGTTCGTGGACGACGAGCTGGGCAGCTCCGGTTCGACGGCGAAGCGGCGCACGGTGACTGTGGCGTTCCGCACGTCGAACGTCGTGGTGACCATCGAGTACGCGGAGCAGCCGGCGACGCTCGGAGTCGTGCCGGACAGCGAGGAAATGCAGGACATGGCGCGGAAACTGGCGTCACGGCTGGCGGATTCACTGAGCGGTTGAGCCCCGCCCGGGCCCGCCGGCGTCCGCGTGCGAAGCACCTGGAGCGGACCGCCCGGTTTCCCCAACGCGTACCGTGGCCCCCCGGACCCGTTCCGACCGCAGGAACCACGAGTGCCATGAGTGAAGGAACCATGCAGCGACGAGCCCAGCGTGATCAGCGAGCGAAGCGACTCACCCGCGTCCTTGTCGGCGCGGCCGCCGTACCCGTGATGCTGGTGGCAGCCGGCTGCTCCTCGGACTCCGGCTCCGACGACGGCGAGGGCAAGGCCGCGGCCAAGGCGTCCCCGTCGAAGTCGGCGAGCCCGTCCCCGACGGTGCGGCCCGCGGCGTACGGGAAGCTTCCGGAGCCGTGTTCGGTGCTGTCGAAGAAGACGCTGGACGACCTGGTGCCGAAGGCCAAGTCCGGCAAGGAGGGCGCGTCCAACGACACCGCGACACGCGCCGGTTGCTCCTGGGACAGCCTGGACGACAACGGCGTGAAGGGCTCCCAGTTCCGCTGGCTGAGCGTGTCGATGCTGCGCTTCGAGTCGGATCTGACGCGCGGCGAGGGCGACAAGCTGGCGCGCGACTACTACGCGAAGCAGCTGAAGGACGCCCAGTCCACGCAGGGCGCGACGGGCCTGCGGACCACGCCGGTGAGCGGCACGGGTGACGAGGCCGCGGTCGTGCGCTACGACCTGAAGAAGAAGGAAGGCACCTTCAAGCAGCAGACGGTCGTCGCACGCGTCGAGAACGTCGTCGTCACCGTCGACTTCAACGGCGCGGGCCTGGCCGGCGACAAGACGCCGGACGCCGACGACCTGACCAAGGACGCCCAGAAGGCCGCCAAGGAGGCCGTGGCCGCGGTGACGAAGGCCAACGGCGGCGGTACGCCGAGCGGCTCGTCGGCGCCGTCCGGCTCGGGCTCCGGATCGGGCTCTGGCTCGGGCTCCGGATCGGACACGGACTCCGACTCGGATGCGGACGGGAAGACGCGCAAGTCGTCGTCGAAGACGGGCTGACGGGCCGTACCGACCCACCGGCCACCCGTCCCCCGCACACATGTGCCACTCTGTTGCGCGCAACAACAGGCACTGGGAGGGGAGTACGGGTGGCCGCACCACTGGAGCTGACACGGACGCATCGCGTTCTGATCGGCATGGTCGTCTTCGGTGCCGTCATCATCGCCGGGATCGGCTTCGCGGGTTCGTACGCGGCGGTGCGTGAACTCGCGCTGCAGAAGGGCTTCGGGAACTTCAGCTACGTCTTCCCGATCGGCATCGACGCGGGCATCTGCGTGCTGCTGGCCCTGGACCTGCTGCTGACCTGGATCCGCATCCCCTTCCCGCTGCTGCGGCAGACGGCCTGGCTGCTGACGGCGGCGACGATCGCGTTCAACGGCGCGGCGGCCTGGCCCGACCCGCTGGGTGTGGGCATGCACGGAGTGATCCCGGTCCTGTTCGTGGTGTCCGTCGAGGCCGCCCGGCACGCGATCGGCCGGATCGCCGACATCACCGCCGACAAGCACATGGAGGGCGTCCGCCTCACCCGCTGGCTGCTCTCGCCGGGGCCGACCTTCCTGCTGTGGCGCCGCATGAAGCTGTGGGAGCTGCGCTCCTACGAGCAGGTCATCAAGCTGGAGCAGGAGCGCCTGGTGTACCAGGCCCGGCTGCGTTCCCGCTTCGGCCGCGGCTGGCGCCGCAAGGCCCCCGTGGAGTCCCTGATGCCGCTGCGCCTGGCCCGCTACGGTGTGCCGCTGGCGCAGACGGCCCCGGCGGGCCTGGCGGCGGCGGGCATCGAGCCGGCCCTGCTCCCGCCGGCGCCGCAGCCGGACGCGGGCGCGGGCGACGGTGCCGCCGGGACGCCGCCCGCCCTGCGGAAGGCGGAGCCCGCGGGCGGGCAGCGCCTCGAGCTGCCGGGCGGCCGGGAGCCGGAGCAGGCGCGGGACGAGCAGGCGCGGGAGGAGTCGGCGCGGGAGGAGCCCGCGGTGGGCCGGGACCCCGGACCGGACCGGAAACCCGGAGCGGACCGGCACCCCGGAGCGGACCGGCCCGCCGAACCCGACGAGGCCCCCGAACCGGACGAGGTCCCCGCGCCGGACCAGAACCCGTGGCTGCACGCCCGGGACCCGCAGTCCGTCGAGTACCACGGCGACTACGACCCCGCGTACGACCCGGACCAGTACGCCCAGTGGGAGGCGGAACAGCGGCAGGCCGAGCAGTACCGGCAGCAGTTCGAGGAGGAGCCGCCGGTCCAGGAGCCCTCTCCGGAGCCCTCTCCGGAGGACACCGGGAGCTTCCCCATCCCGGTGGGTCCCCACCGCACCCGCGAGCTGGGTGAGGGCGGCGGTGTCCCGGGTGTCCAGGCGCCGGACGACGAGGCGTACTACCAGGTCTTCAAGCAGTCGATCCACGACAGTTTCCCGACCCCGCGCGAGTTCGGTGAGAACGTCGAGGCGACGTACGGCACCTCGCTGTCGGACGCCGATGCCAAGCGCATGGTCACCCGCTACTCCAACCGCTTCAACGCGGAGCTGGAGGAGAACCACATCGCCTGACCGGCGGGACGGAACGGACGGACGTACGTACGGCGAAGGGGGCACCCGGTTCGCACCGGGCGCCCCCTTCGTCCGTCCGCGAACGCCGGACGCCCCCTGCCGTGTGACGCCGTCTACTCGCCGAGCAGGTGCCGTACCCGCTCCTGCCCGACCGCGAGCAGCAGCGTGGGCAGGCGCGGGCCGGTGTCGCGGCCGACGAGCAGGTGGTAGAGCAGCGCGAAGAACGACCGCTGGGCGGTCTTGATCTCCGGCGGGAGTTCCTTGGCCGTGGCGTCGGCGGGGAAGCCGGCCTGGACCTTGGGCACGCCGTAGACGTGGTGGGTGAGCCCGTCCAGCGACCAGTGGTCGGCGAGCCCGTCGAGCAGCAGCCGCAGGGACTGCCGGCCCTGCTCGTCCAGGGACTTCAGCAGCTCGGCGTCGGGCTCGTCGCGGACGATGGTGCGCTGGTCGGCGGGGACGTGGGTGTTGATCCACGCCTCTGCCTTGTCGTAGCGCGGCCGGGCCTCGTCGAGCGCCGTCAGCGGGTTCGCCGGGTCGAGCTCGCTGAGGATGCGCAGCGCCTGGTCCTCGTGTCCGGCGGTGACGTCGGCCACGGAGGCGAGGGTCCGGTACGGCAGTGGCCTGGGCGTCCGCGGCAGCTCGCCGGCGGCCGTGCGGACGGCGCGCGCGTGGGCGGCGGCGTCGGCGGGCAGCGCGCTGCCGTCGGCGACCTTGGCGTCGAGGCGGTCCCACTCGTCGTACAGCCGCTGGATCTCCTGGTCGAAGGCGATCTTGAAGGACTGGTTGGGCCGGCGGCGGGCGTACAGCCAGCGCAGCAGCTGCGGTTCCATGATCTGCAGCGCGTCGGCCGGGGTGGGCACCCCGCCCTTGGAGGAGGACATCTTCGCCATGCCGCTGATGCCGACGAAGGCGTACATCGGCCCGATCGGCTGCTTGCCGCCGAAGATGCCGACGATCTGCCCGCCGACCTGGAACGACGACCCGGGAGAGGAGTGGTCCACGCCGCTGGGCTCGAAGACGACCCCCTCGTACGCCCAGCGCATCGGCCAGTCGACCTTCCAGACGAGCTTGCCGCGGTTGAACTCGCCGAGGCGGACCGTCTCGGAGAAGCCGCACTCGGTGCAGGCGTAGGTCAGCTCGGTCGAGTCGTCGTCGTAGGCGGTGACCGTCGTCAGGTCCTTCTCGCAGTTGCCGCAGTACGGCTTGTACGGGAAGTACCCGGCGGCCGAGCCCGAGCCGTCGTCCTCGGCCGCGGCGCCGGAGCCCTCGGCGGCCTCCAGCTCGGCCTCGTCGACCGGCTTCTGCGACTTCTTCGCGGGAGCCTTCTTGGTGCGGTACTGGGCGAGGATCGCGTCGATGTCCCGCCGGTGCCTCATGGCGTGCAGGATCTGCTCGCGGTAGACACCGGAGGTGTACTGCTCGGTCTGGCTGATCCCGTCGAACTCCACGCCCATCTCGGCGAGCGAGGCGACCATGGCGGCCTTGAAGTGCTCGGCCCAGTTCGGGTACGAGGAGCCCTTCGGGGCCGGGACCGAGGTCAGCGGCTTGCCGATGTGCTCGGCCCACGTCTCGTCCACGCCGGCGATCCCGGCCGGAACCTTGCGGTAGCGGTCGTAGTCGTCCCAGGAGATCAGGTGCCGGACCTCGTGGCCCCGGCGGCGCACCTCGTCGGCGACCAGGTGCGGGGTCATGACCTCGCGCAGGTTGCCCAGGTGGATGGGGCCGGACGGGGAGAGCCCGGAGGCGACGACGACCGGTTTGCCCGGGGCACGGCGCTCCGACTCGGCGATGACCTCGTCCGCGAAACGGGAGACCCAGTCGGTGGTCTCTGTGCTCTGAGCCACGATCGGCACGTCCTCTTTCCTGGAACTTCTCTGGAACTACTCCTGAGGCAGCCCGTACGGTCGCACGGCTGACCGCTCCATTCTCCCAGCCCGGCCCGCATCCGCGAAAACCGCTTTTCACCGCGTGGGATACTCGGCTTCTGTAGCTACAGAAAGCCTCACTCCCGGAACCCCGAGCAGAACGGCGAACCACTCCATGGCCTCGGTCACGTCCCTCAGCGACTCCGTCCAGCAGCACCTCGCGTCCGCCCTCACGGCCACCCGGCCGGAGGCCGCCGGCGCGGACCCGCTGCTGCGCCGAAGCGACCGGGCGGACTACCAGGCCAACGGCATCCTCGCCCTGGCCAAGAAGGCGAAGTCGAACCCGCGGGAGCTGGCCGCCGAGGTCGTCGCGCACATCACCACCGGCGACCTGATCAAGGACGTCGAGGTCTCCGGGCCCGGCTTCCTGAACATCACGATCGGCGACCGCGCGATCACCGAGAACCTCGCCGCGCGGTACGCGGACGACACGGGCCGCCTCGGCGTCCCGCACGCCGCGCACCCGGGCACGACGGTGATCGACTACGCCCAGCCGAACGTGGCGAAGGAGATGCACGTCGGCCACCTGCGCTCCGCGGTGATCGGCGACGCCGTCGTCCAGCTGCTGGAGTTCACCGGTGAGACGGTCGTGCGCAGGCACCACATCGGTGACTGGGGCACCCAGTTCGGCATGCTCATCCAGTACCTGGACGAGCACCCGCACGAGCTGGACCACAAGGCCGCCGAGGACGGCGCGGTCTCCGGCGAGGAGGCGATGTCGAACCTCGACCGCCTGTACAAGGCCGCGCGCAGGCACTTCGACTCCGACGAGGAGTTCAAGACTCGGGCGCGGCGCCGGGTGGTCGACCTCCAGGCCGGGGACCCGAAGACGCTCGCCGCGTGGCAGAAGTTCGTCGACGAGTCGAAGATCTACTTCTTCTCCGTCTTCGAGAAGCTGGACATGGAGATCCGCGACGCCGACATCGTCGGCGAGTCCGGCTACAACGACATGCTGGCCGAGACCTGCCGCCTGCTGGAGGAGTCGGGCGTCGCCGTCCGCTCCGAGGGCGCGCTGTGCGTCTTCTTCGAGGACGTCAAGGGCCCGGACGGCAAGCCGGTCCCGCTGATCGTGCAGAAGTCGGACGGCGGCTACGGCTACGCGGCCACCGACCTCTCCGCGATCCGCGACCGCGTCTTCAGCCTGAAGGCGGACACGCTGCTCTACGTGGTCGACGCCCGCCAGTCCCTGCACTTCAAGATGGTCTTCGAGACCGCCCGCCGGGCCGGCTGGCTGAACGAGGACGTGACGGCGGAGCAGCTGGCGTTCGGCACGGTCCTCGGCAAGGACGGCAAGCCGTTCAAGACCCGTGCGGGCGAGACGGTCCGGCTGGTCGACCTCCTCGACGAGGCGATCGACCGCGCGTCCGCCGTCGTCCGGGAGAAGGCGCAGGACCTGTCCGAGGAGGAGATCGCCGAGCGGGGCACCCAGGTGGGCATCGGCGCGGTCAAGTACGCGGACCTGTCGACGTCGGCGAACCGGGACTACAAGTTCGACCTGGACCAGATGGTCTCGCTCAACGGCGACACGTCCGTCTACCTCCAGTACGCCTACGCCCGGATCCGGTCGATCCTGCGCAAGGCGGGCGACGTACGCCCGGCCGCGCACCCGGAGCTGGAGCTGGCCGAGGCCGAGCGCGCCCTGGGCCTGCACGTGGACGCGTTCGCGGAGACGGTGGCGGAGGCGGCCCGGGAGCACGCCCCGCACAAGCTGACGGCGTACCTGTACCAGGTGGCGTCGCTGTACACGTCCTTCTACGACAAGTGCCCGGTCCTGAAGGCCGAGACGCCCGAGCAGGTGGAGAACCGCCTGTTCCTGTGCGACGTCACGGCCCGCACGCTGCACCAGGGCATGGCGCTGCTGGGCATCCGGACGCCCGAGCGGCTCTGACGCCCCGCGCCGGGCGCACGGCACGCGGCCCGTCCTTCCCCCGGAGGGGAGGACGGGCCGCGGCGGGTTGGTGGGACGGCTGGTCCGTCAGAGCCTGTTGGCCCACTTCTTGAAGCCCGACTTGGTCCCGGAGCCGGCGATGCCGTCGATCGGGCCGGTGTAGTCGCCGTTGGCCCTCAGCAGGCGCTGCACCGCCTTGACCGTGTTGGTTCCGACGATTCCGTCGATCTTGTCGTTGTAGCCCCAGTTCTTGGCCAGGCAGCGCTGGAACGCCTTCCAGCTGTTGGTGCCGAGGTATCCGTCGATCGCGTCGTTGTAGTTCCAGTGCTTGGCCAGCCAGCGCTGGACGTTCCTGGCCTCCGCCCGGGTGAGCCCCAGGTTGACCACCGCGAGCGGCGCTGCGGCCTCGGCGTTCACCGCCTGCTGCTGGGTCTGAGCGGGAGCCGCCATGGCCGTGCCCGCGGTGGCCAGACCGCCGGCCGCGATCCCGACGGCGGCGGTGACACTGACGAGTGCCCTGGTGAGAGTGCGCATGCTGTTCCCCTCCGTTGACGTGCGTTGGCCGGAGCCGACCGCAACGGCCGGCTCCGCAACGAGCCTGGGGGTCGGGCGGCGCGCCCGGCCACAGTTGGCTCAGAAGTGTCGTCCTCTCGGGACGTCCCACTCGCTGACCTGCTGGGACGTTGCCCGCCGTGTCGGGATGGCGGGACGACCGGGGGCGGGGACGGCTGATTCCGTACAGGAGCGGGATCAACGCTCGTGAGCGCCGTGACGGTTGATGCAGAATGAGGACGGGACACCGGGGCCGGACCAGCGGTCCCTGGCGCGAGCGGGGGGAACATGTCGCGTTGGAAAGAGTTGCCCGCCGCCCTGCACCCACACGTCCACCAGTTGATCGTGCGATTGCGCAAACTGAAGGACCGCAGCGAACTGAGCACCCGCCAGCTGGCCGCGAAGACCGGCTACAGCGCGAGGTCGTGGCAGCGCTACCTGAACGGCGGGGCGCTGCCGCCCCGGGCGGCCGTCGAGGCGGTGGCCCGCATCGGCGGTGACGATCCGACCCGGCTGCTGGTGCTGCACGAGATCGCCGCCGAACGCTGGGCGGAGGGGCCGGTGGCCGGCTCCGAGGCCCTGGACAACCCCCCGGAGACCGCTCCGGAGACACCGGCGCACTCGCCCGCGGAGCGGCAGCCGTACGGGCGTTACTCCCACGTCGTGTTCACGGCGGGAGCGGTGGCCCTGGTGCTGTCCGTCTCCGCGGCGCTCCTGCTGGCCGTGCGGCTCGCCGAAGCCCGCGCCCAGCTCGCGAAGGGCCGCCCGGGCACCATCGTGACGGCCCCGGCCACCGTGTCGGAGTCCCTGGTGCCGGTCGCCTACACCTGCCGGCTGGAGCAGAGCGACGGACGCTGGTACGCGGGCCTGAGCCGGACCACGGACACCATCCTGGCGTACACCCACGTGGGACCGGAAGTGGCCGAGGCGCAGTGCCTGTTGCGTCGGGCGGGGATCACGCCGGGAGACATCGACGGTGTCTTCGGGCCGAAGACGCAGCGCGCGGTCGTGCGTATCCAGACGCGGGACGGACTCGTCGTGGACGGTGTCATCGGCCCGCACACCTGGAAGGCCCTGCGGGAGGCGGCACCGAAGTGAGCCCGGAACACACCAGGCTGGTCACGGCGCTGCGAGAGCTGAGGGCCCGTACGGGGCTGAGCCTGGCGGCACTGGCGGAACGGACGGCGTACAGCAAGTCCTCCTGGGAGCGTTACCTCAACGGCAAGGTCCTGCCTCCTCCTCGGGCCGTACGGGAACTGTGCCGGGTGGGCGACGAACCGGAAGGGCGGCTGCTGGCCCTGTGGGAGATCGCCGATGCGCGGTGGAGCGGACGCGCGGCGGTCCTCGCCCCCGCCGCCGAGGAGCCGCACCCCCAGCCGCACCCCCAGCCGCCGCCCCGGCCGCGGGAACCGCCGCCACCACCCTCCGGGGCCGGACGGCCGCGCGGCCGCAGGGACGGGCTCGTGGCGGTGCTGGCGTCGGTGTACACGCTGCTCGTCGGTGGTGTGGTGCTGGTACTCCTCCTGCTGCCGGACCGGGACACCGCTCAGGACGAACCGCTGTCGGCCTCCGTCCCGTACTCCCTCGCCCCGCAATGCCACGGAGCCGCCTGCGAGGGCCGGGACCCGATGCGCATGATCTGCGGCATCGATCCCGACACCCTCACCACTCACCGCACCGCCACCGGCGCCCACGTGGAGCTGCGCTACAGCGAGAAGTGCGGCGCCGGCTGGGCCCGGGCCTGGGGGACCCTGATCGGCGACCGGGTGGAGGTCACGGTGGGCGGCCCGACCCGCGACGTGCGCATCACAGGCCGGGCCGAGGCAGAGGCCTACGCCTACACCGGAATGACGGTGGCCCACCCCGGCAGCACGGTCCGCGGCTGCTTCGTGCCCGCGTCGGCGGACGGCGAACGGGAGTGCTTCGAGGCCCGCGTGGGCGGACCCGCCGGCACGACCCGGCCGCCCTCGTCCCAGTAGCGCCAGGCCCTCCGGGGACGCCGATGCCGAAGTCCCCCGCGGGCAGGCGCCGGACCTCGTCCTCGTCCGTCGGCTTCCGCTCGGTGGCCGTGCCGTCGGCGCGGGTCCTGGTCCCGGGACGAGGACCCGGGCCTCCCGCGGTACCCGCCTTGGCGCCTACCGCCGTACCTCGCGCCGCTCCTGCCGCCGTGCCTCCCGCAGCGCTCCCCCGAGCCGCCGCAGCCCCTCCGCGATCTCGTCCGGCGTCTGCGTGACGAAGCACAGCCGCAGGGTGGCGCGGTCGGGCTCGCCTGCGTGGAAGGGGGCGCCGGGGACGTACGCCACGTCGTGCCGGACCACCTCGGGGAGCAGGGCGGTGGTGTCGTAGCGCTCCGGCAGGCGCGCCCACAGGAACATGCCGCCCTCGGGGCGCGTCCACACCGATCCCTCCGGCAGCGCGTCCGCCAGGCCCTCGAGCATGGCGTCCCGGCGCGCTCCGTAGGCCGCGGCGACGCGCGCGACGTGGGCGTCCAGGTCGCGGTCGGCGAGGTAGCGGGCGGCGGCGAGCTGGTTGACGGTCGGGGTGTGCAGGTCGGCGGCCTGCTTGGCGACCGCGCAGGCCCGGCGCAGCCCGTCGGGCGCCCGCAGCCAGCCCAGGCGCAGGCCGGGTGCCATGACCTTGGAGAAGGAGCCCAGCAGCACGGTCCGGTCCCGGGCGCCGTCGTACGACGCGATCCACGGCACCCGCTCGCCCTCGAAGCGCAGCTCGCCGTACGGGTCGTCCTCGACGATCCACAGCCCGCACCGGCCGGCGACCTCGGCCACGGCGGCACGGCGGGCGGCGGGCAGGGTGCGCCCGGTCGGGTTCTGGAAGGTGGGGACGGTGTAGAGCAGCTTGGGGCGCTCGCGCACCACCAGCTCCTCCAGCGCCCCGGGGTCGATCCCGTCCTCGTCACCGGGCACGGCGACGACCCGGGCACCCGCGAAACCGAAGGCCTGGAGCGCGGCCAGGTAGCAGGGGCTCTCGACGAGGACGGTGTCGCCGGGTTCGAGCAGGGCGGTGGCGAGGAGCGACAGGGCCTGCTGCGAGCCGGTGGTGACGAGGAGGTCGTCCGGGCCGGTCTCCAGTCCGCGCGCCGAGGTGCGGGCGGCGAGCGCGGCCCGCAGGGTGGGCTCGCCCTCGGTGGTGGAGTACTGGAGCGCCCGCGCGGGCACCTCGGCGAGGACGTCCCGGTACGCGGCGGCGATGCCCTCCGCGTCGAACAGCTCCGGGGCCGGCAGCCCGCCCGCGAAGTTGATCACCTCGGGGCGGGCGGTGACGGCGAGGATGTCCCGTACGGGCGACCCGCCGATCGACCGGGCCCGCGCGGCGAGCGGCGGCAGCGGGGCCGACGGGGCGGATGGGGCCGGCGGGGTGGGTGAGGCAGGCGGGGCGGCCACGTTCTCAGTCACGGTCATGCCCGCACCCTAGGGAAGTACGTGCCGTCTACAAGAGACTTTCCGCGATCCGGACACCGCGCGGATGGCGGGCCGTCAGGCCTTGACGCCCAGCCCGCCGTACACGTTGATGTCGGCGTCCGTGACGTCGTTGATGTCCTTGTACCGGACCTTCTCGATGTCGTCGAGGCCGGCCAGGTAGGACGCCTCGGGCTGCTCGGGCACCGGGGCCGCGTGGTCCGGACGCCAGTGGTGCACCGGGACGACACCCGGCTCGGCGACCTCCAGCCCGGTCTCCGTGAAGAAGCGCTCGACGTCCTCGCGGGAGCGCAGCACGAAGGTGAAGCCCCGCTCGGTGTACGTCCGCTGGACCGCGCGGATGTTCTCCGGGTTGAGGTCCTCGGTGAGGTGGCTGAGGACGAGCCGGCTGCCGGCGGGCAGCGCGTCCATCAGCCCGCGGACGATCGGGTACGCATCCTCGTCCTCGACGAAGTGCAGGATGGCGACGAGGCAGAGCGCGACGGGCCGGCTGAGGTCGAGGGTCCGCGACGCCTGTTCGAGGATCTGCGCCGGGTTCTTCAGATCGGCGTCGATGTAGTCCGTACGTCCCTCGGGACCACTGGTCAGCAGGGCCCGGGCGTGGGCGAGGACGACCGGGTCGTTGTCGACGTAGACCACCCGCGACTCGGGGGCGGTGCGCTGGGCTATCTGGTGGACGTTCTCGGCGGTCGGCAGGCCGGTGCCGATGTCGAGGAACTGGCGGATGCCGTGCTCCTCGACCAGCGTGGTGACCGCCCGGCGCAGGAAGTCCCGGTTGTGCCGTACGTCGAGGTAGCCGCGCGGGTTGGCGGCGAGCCCGGCGGCGGCCGCGTCGCGGTCCGCGGGGTAGTGGTCCTTGCCGCCGAGGAAGACGTCGTAGACGCGGGCCGGGTGCGCCTTGCTGCTGTCGATCCTCCTTCTCAGCTCCGCGGGGTCCTGGCTGAGGGCTTCACCGGGCATGGGCGTCTCCTGCGAGAGGGCGAACCGGAGTGTCGGCCAACAACCTAGCCCCCGCCCGGAATTGACGACGCACCGGTGCCCGCCCGCACCCCGTCCGCGCCCCGCCCACCGCCTCAGTCGCCCTCGAAGAACTCCCAGGCGTCTCCGCCGAGGGGGTAGCCGTAGTAGGAGTTGTCCCGGGAGGCGCTGGTGCGGAACGGCTTGCCGTGGTCGTCGACCCGCATGATGCCGTGCCGGTCGCCGCTGGACCACTCCAGCTCCAGGTACCAGCTGACGTCGTGGCTGCTGGTGTGCGCGTGGACCCGGAACACCTCGAGGTCGTCCGCGGTGACGGTGTACGGGAAGTCCTTCTGTCCCCCGATCGGCACCGCCTCGGGGGTGCCCAGGTCGAGCGAGACGTCGAAGGCCTTGGGGTCCACCCCGCCGCCGCAGCCGACGCCCATCGTGTACTGCTTCCAGTCCAGCGGCGGCTTGCTGCTCACCACCCGGACGTGCAGGTCCTGGAGGACCACCGTCTCCGCGCCGGTGCCCTGCACGGTGAGGACGGCCGTCTGCTCGTTCGCGGAGACCGCACCGTACGTGGTGGCCCAGCCGACGGCCTCCCGCTGAGTGGGCGGCTGCAGCACGTTCTTCGGGCTGCGGTCGACCAGGAAGGAGTGTTCGCAGGGGACGCTCCAGTGGTACGGGTTGGTCAGCACGGCCAGCGCGGGGCCGGCGGCGGCTGCCCCGCGGCTGGGCGAGGCGGTGCCCGCACGCGACGGAGCGACGGACGGAGCCCCGGAGCGGGCCCCGGAGGGGGACCCGGACGGCGACGGGGAGAGGGACGGGGACGAGGATGCGCTGCCGCTCGGAGAGGCCGTCCCGGAGGCGCTCCCGGAGACCACCGAGGACGACCGCGCCACGGCCCCGGCCGGTTGGCGACGGACGTCGTCGTCCGTGCCGGAGACGAGGTTCGCCACGAGCGCGACGGCGGCGCTGACGGCGACGACGCCGGTCGCGGCGTAGAGCGCGGCGCGCGGGATCCGGCGGCGGGGCGGGTCGGGCCGGTCGAGCGCGGGCGGCGGATCGTGGGGCGTGGACCGTCCGTCCGACGTGGGGGTCTCGGGCGGTACGGGCGGTGCGGGCGGTGAGGGCGGTGTGCCCTGCGCCGCGTCGGGGACGGTGGCGTGCGCCATAGAGGAGACGTCGGCCTCCTCCGCGACGGAGCCGGTGGTCTTCTCCCGCTCCTCCGTCTCCTCCCGCTCCTCCGTCTCCTCCCCCTTCTCCGTCTCCTCGGCCTGCCTCTTCTCCCCGCTCTCGTCCTTCTTCACGCCGCGCAGGGCGTCCGCGCGGATCCAGCGGCGGTGGAGTTCGAGCAGCTCCTCCGGGGCCGCCCGGCATACGCGCGCGAGGCGTTCGACCGGGGCGAACTCGGTGGGCACGACCTCCCCGCTGACGTACCGGTGGAGGGTCGACGCACTCATGTGCAGCCGCTTGCCCAGGGCCCCGTAGCTGAGCCCGGACCGCTCTTTCAGTTCTCGCAGCAGTGCTGCGAAGTCGTCCCCCGCCACCCGTCTCTCCCTCTTTCCGTATCCCCGTACGGCATCCCAGAGGGACACCGTTCCCGCAGGTCAGAGCCGTTCCCGGCGTCCCAGTATCCCGCATCTCCAGGCATCACTGGCGACCGGGACGGCCCCGGGCCCAAGCTGTGGTCATCCAAGCAGCCCCTCCCGGTCAACGGTCGAGCGGCTCACCTCAACTCCACTCGAAGGAGCCCGTCATGTCCGCACGCATCACCCGTACCCGCCTGTTCGCCGCCACCACGGTCGCGCTGGCCGCACTCTCCCTCACGGCCTGCGAGAGCGACGGATCCGACGCGAGCGCCCCGGCCGCCTCCACTTCCACCCCCGCGGCCGGGAGCACGCAGCCGGCGCCCGACCAGGCCGGTTCGGGTGACGCGAAGGGCGACGCCGGCAAGGAGGGGTCCACGGGCTCGAACGGATCCGCCGGTTCCGCGGGTTCCGCCGGTTCGTCCGGCAACGACAAGGCGTCCGGCTCCAGCAGCGGCGGCGGATCCGGTTCTGGTTCCGGTTCCGGTTCCGGTTCTGGTGCGAGCGCCGGCAAGGGGTCCGACTCGGACGCTGTCGGACGGTGCTCCGCGTCCGACGTGCGGATCACCGCGGCGAACGCGCCCCGCCCGCTCAACCACATGCTGCTGACCGCCACCAACACCGGCTCGAAGACCTGCGCGCTGGCGCCGTACCCGGCGGTGCGGTTCGAGGGGGCCCAGTCGGTGCCGCCGGTCATCGCGTCCAGCAAGCCGCAGGCGCTGACGACGCTGGCGCCCGGCGAGTCCGGTTACGCCGGTGTGCAGCTGTCGTCCGCCGACTCCACCGCCGAGAAGGGGACCGACGTGAGCGGCCTCACCATCCCCTTCGAGGACGGTTCCATCGCCACCGTCAAGCTGCCCTCCGGCAGCGTGTACATCGACGGCAGCCTGAAGGTCACCTACTGGCAGTCCAGCGTGAACCACGCGCTCGACTACTGAAGAGGGCCTCGGACACGTGCCCACTGCCTGGCGGGCCGGCACAGGTCGTTCAGCGCAGCGTGCGAGCGACCTCGGTCGCCCAGTAGGTCAGGATGTTGCGCGCACCGGCCCGCTTGATGCCGGTGAGCGTCTCCAGGATGGCCCGGTCCCGGTCGATCCAGCCCTTCTCGGCGGCGGCCTCGATCATCGAGTACTCGCCGGAGATCTGGTAGGCGGCGACGGGCACGTCCACGGCCTCGGCGACCTTGGCCAGGATGTCGAGGTAGGGACCGGCCGGCTTGACCATCACCATGTCGGCACCCTCCGCCAGGTCCAGGGCCAGCTCCCGCATGGACTCCCGCACGTTGGCGGCGTCCTGCTGGTAGGTCTTCCGGTCCCCCTTCAGCGAGGACCCGACGGCCTCCCGGAAGGGCCCGTAGAAGGCGGAGGCGTACTTGGCCGTGTAGGCGAGGACGGCGACGTCCTCCCGCCCGATCTGGTCCAGGGCGTCGCGGATGACGCCGATCTGCCCGTCCATCATCCCGCTGGGGCCGACCACATGGGCGCCCGCGTCGGCCTGCACCTGCGCCATCTCGGCGTACCGCTCGAGGGTGGCGTCGTTGTCCACACGCCCCTCGGCGTCGAGCACACCGCAGTGCCCGTGGTCCGTGAACTCGTCGAGGCACAGGTCGGACATGACGAGCAGGTCGTCCCCGACCTCGGCCCGCACGTCGCGCAGGGCGACCTGGAGGATCCCGTCCGGGTCGGTACCGGCCGTCCCGAGCGCGTCCTTCTTCTCCTCCTCCGGCACGCCGAACAGCATGATCCCGGAGACACCGGCCTCGACCGCCTCCGCGGCGGCCTTCTTCAGCGTGTCCCGGGTGTGCTGCACGACCCCGGGCATCGCCGTGATCGGCACCGGCTCGCGCACGCCCTCGCGCACGAACGCGGGGAGGATGAGGTCGGCGGGGTGGAGCCGGGTCTCGGCGACCATCCGACGCATCACGGGGGTGGTCCGCAGCCGACGGGGCCGGGTGCCGGGGAAGGATCCGTACGTCGTCATACCACCTACGCTACGCCCGCGCCACCCGTGCCTTTGCCGACGCCGAGTCGGCCCGCCCCCGGCCGTTGCGCGGGAACCGGAGTGCTCGTTGAGCGCGGTGAACAGAGCCGAGGTGACCGTGTACCACTTCCTCATCGTCGAACTGCCGCTGTGGGCGGCCGCGCTTCTCATCCTCGGCGGCGTCCCGGTGGTCGCCGTCCTGCTGCAGGCGCTGATGCGCAGACTCGTGCCGCCGCCCCGGGCCAAGGCCAACAACGACGTCGCGGGCTTCCTGGTGGCGGTCATCGGAGTGGTCTACGCCGTCACGATCGGGTTCTCCGTCGACGACCAGTGGGAGAACTTCGCCGAGGTCAGGCAGTACGCCGCCGAGGAGGCGTACCTCGCCGCCGCGGTCGGCCGGGGCAGCGCCGTCATGGGACCCGGCGACCGGCGCGAGGTCATCGAAGCGGTAGTGGCCTACAACCGCGCGGTCGTCGCGTGGTGGCCGAAGGACGTCGGCCTGACCAGGCAGAGCCCCGCCGAGCGGCGGGCGATGCGGCACCTCTTCGACACGGTGGGGAAGCTGCGCCCCGTCAACGAGCCGCAGCGGGCGTACGTGGAGGTGGCGACGGACGAACTGGTGGCGGTCTCGGCGCTCAACGCCGACCGGCACCGCCGGGCCGGCACGGCGCACCTGAGTACGCCCATGTGGATCGCGGTCTGCCTGACCAGCACGGTGATCCTGCTGTTCAGCCTGCTGTTCGGGCTGGAGTCGCCCTGGCTGCACTACTCGATGATCACCGGTGTGGCGCTGGTCGTCGGCGTCAACCTGTTCCTGGTCGTCCTCCTGGAGTTCCCGCTGACCGGGGCGCTCTCCGTCTCCTCCGGCACCTTCACCGAGGCGACCCTGGACCTGCTGCGGGAGCTGCCCGCGTCGCCAGCGCCCGGTTGAGGCAGAGCGCGGCACTGACCAGCCCGAGGTGGGTGAACGCCTGGGGGAAGTTGCCGAGGTTGCGTCCGGTGCCGTCCATCTCCTCGGCGTACAGGCCCAGATGGTTGGCGTAGCTGTGCATCTTCTCGAAGAACAGCTGCGCGCGGTCCACCTCGCCGGCCTCGGTCAGGCACTGGATGAACCAGTACGAGCACATGGAGAACGTGCCCTCGGTGCCGCTCAGCCCGTCCGAGGAGCCGTCCCCGCTGCGGTACCGGTAGACGAGGGAGTCCTCCACCAGGGAGTCCTCGATCGCGCGCAGGGTGCTCAGCCACCGGGGGTCGACCGGGGAGATGAACCCCATGAGCGGCATGAGCAGGCTCGCCGCGTCGAGGGTGGTGGCGCCCCGGTGCTGGACGAACGCCCCCTGCCCCTCGTCCCAGAACGCCTTGTGGATCTCGGCGTGGATCTCGTCGCGGACCGCGGACCACCGTTCGCGGGGCGCGGGCAGGGAGCGCCGCAGGGCGATGCGCAGCCCGCGGTCCAGGGCGACCCAGCACATCAGCCGGGCGTACAGGAACTCCTGGCGTCCGCCGCGGGTCTCCCAGATCCCCTCGTCGGCGAGCCGCCAGTTGTCGGTCACCCAGTTCACCGAGTCGCTCACCCGGGACCAGAGTTCGTGGGAGACCGCTTCCACGTGCTCGTCGTACAGGTCCACGAGGTGCAGCAGTTCGCCGTAGATGTCGAGCTGGAGCTGGTCGTAGGCGCCGTTGCCGACACGGACCGGGCTCGATCCCTCGTAGCCGCTCAGGTCCGGCAGGATCTCCTCGGTCAGTTCGTGGCGGCCGTCGATGCCGTACATGATCTGCAGCCGCCCCGGTTCGGTGCTCTCCCGGTAGCGCTGCTCCACCCACCGTACGAACGCGCGGGCCTCGTCGTGGAAGCCGAGCTGGATGAACGCGGCGGCGGTGAACGAGCCGTCCCTGATCCAGGTGTAGCGGTAGTCCCAGTTGCGTTCGCCGCCGACCAGCTCCGGCAGGCCGAAGGTGGCCGCCGCGGCGATCGAACCGTGGCGGACGGAGGTGAGCAGCTTCATCGCCAGCGCCGAGCGGGACACCTCCTCCTGCCAGCGGCCCCGGTACGTCGAACTGCTCAGCCACTCGTGCCAGAAGGCGTGGGTGTGCCGGAGCGCCCGTTCGGCCCACCGGGGGCCGGACGCCGGGCTGTGCTCGCCCGGCGGGACGGCTTCGAGGACGAAGTCCATCGTCTCGTCCGGCCCCAGCTCGAACTCGGCGACCACGTCGTCGCCCACCACCCGCAGTTCCACCGGGCTCTGCAGGCGCAGGGCCACCGCGCCCTCGGCTCCCGTCCCGCCCTCCGCCCCGCCCTCCGGTACGAAGAACACCTCGCCGGGGTGCTGCTCGATCCGGTGCGGCAGCCTGGCGTAGTCGAAGCGGGGCGCGCAGCACAGCCGGAACCGGAAGGTGCCCCGCACCCCCTTCACCCGGCGGACGACCGCGTGCGTGTGGCGGATCGAGCCGACCGGCATGAAGTCGACGACCTCCCCGACCCCGTCCTCGGACAGGAACCGGGTCAGCAGGATGTTGGTGTCGGGCAGGTAGAGCTGCTTGAGGCGGGCGCCCTCGACGGCCGGGCCGATCCGGAAACTGCCGCCTCGGGCGTCGTCGAGCAGCGCGCCGAACACCGTGGGCGAGTCGATGTCGGGCAGGCACAGGAAGTCCAGGGAGCCGTCGAGGGCCACCAGGGCCACGGTGCGCAGGTCGCCGATCACGCCGTAGTCCTCGATCGGTCGGTAACTCATGGCAGTGCTGCTCCCTCGGTCGCGGAGGTCGTGGCGGGCGTGCTCACCGTCCGATGAGGGCGCGCAGGTGCTCGCGCGCCTTCTTGGCGTACGTCAGCGGGTGCGCCTTCGCCGGGTCCTGTTCGGCCTCGACGACGAGCCACCCCCGGTACCCGGCGTCCGCGAGGGCGCGGAGAACGGGCCCGAAGTCGATCGTCCCGTCACCGGGCACGGTGAAGATCCCGGCGAGTACGGCGTCGTGGAAACTGGGGTCCTCGCGCCGGAAGTACTCCAGGACGTCGGCGCGTACGTCCTTGAGGTGCACGTGGGCGATCCGCCGGGCGTGGCCGCGGGCCAGGTCGAGCGGGTCGTCGCCGGCCAGGGTGAGGTGGCCGGTGTCCAGCAGCAGGTGCACCAGGTCCGGGTCGGTGCCCGCGAGCAGGCGGTCCACCTCGGCCCGGGACTGCACGCCGGTGCCCATGTGGTGGTGGTAGCACAGGAGCATGCCGCGGTCGGCCGCCATCCGTCCCAGTTCGTCGAGGCCGGTCAGCAGCGCGTCCCAGGCCGCGTCGTCGAAGACCGGCTTGTTCGCGGCCAGGGCGACCGCCTGCTGGTGCACGGCGTGGCCGAGTTCCGCCACGACGACCCGGTCGCCGCCGACCGCCTGGATGAAGTCCAGCTGGTCGCGGAAGCCGGCGAGGGTGCGTTCCCGCATGTCGCGGACGGTGAAGTAGGTGCTCGCCCAGGGTTCGGACACCCGCAGGCCGCGCAGGTCCAGCGCCCGCGACAGGGCCCGCGGGTCGGCGGGGAACTTGTGGCCGACGCTGCAGCCCTCGAAGCCGGCCAGCGCGATCTCGCTGACGCACTGCTCGAAGGGGATGTCCGCCCCGATGGTGGGGAAGTCGTCGTTGGTCCAGCAGGTGGGGGTGATACCGAGGGAGACGGCGCCGGGCGCGAACATCAGGCGCCCCGGCCCGGCACGGCCCCACCGGACGCGGCCCCACCGGACACGGCCCCACCGGACACGGCCCCACCGGACGCGACCCCGCCGGACGCGGTCCGGCCTCCGGCGGACCGGCCTCCGGTCCGGCCGGTGATGTGCCGGGCCGCCTTCAGCGCCAGCGCGACGCTGGTCAGCGTGGGGTTGCTCGCCGTGCCGCGCGGGATGACGTTGTTGCCGCCCAGGTAGAGGTTGTCGACGCCCCACACCCTGGAGTCGGTGTCCACGACGCTGGTCTCGGGGTCGTCGCCCATCCGGGTCGTGCCGGTGACGTGCAGTCCGAGGCCGGGCTCGACGAACTGCGGTTCGGAGCCCGGCAGGAAGCCGCCGAGGGTGCTCGCCGCGCGCAGCATGTCCCGCATCATCGCGTGCTGGTTGACCCGGTCCTGCTCGCTGAGGCTGAAGACGAAGGTGGGCTGCGGCATGCCGTGCGCGTCCTGGTGCCGGTCCGAGAACTCGATCCGGTTGTCGAACCGGGGCTCGGCGATCCCGAACCAGCGCAGGTCCACGATGAGCCGGCCGTCGACGTTCGGCGCGATGTCGCCGTAGTGGAAGGCGTCGCGGTGGATCTGGCAGTGCCACGGCCGTCCCTCCGACACCGGGATCCACACCTGGGGTTCCGGGTCGCTCCGCGGGATGGGCACGGGGTCGTGCGGGGCGGACGCGCGGTGCTCGCGCACGACGTCGTCGAAGCGCGGGTCGGTGGCGACCGAGTCGACCAGTTCCTGGCTCAGCACGATCTGGCAGAAGGAGATCGGCTGTTCGCTCAGGTAGCGGCCGAGCGCCTCCGGGCGGATCCGCGACGCGTACAGCAGCTGCGGGGTGAGGTAGGCGTTGCCCGCCACCACGAAGGTCTCCGCCTCCACCCGCAGGGTCCGCCAGCGCCGCAGGTCGCGGATCTCGGCGTACTCCACGCGGCTGCCGTCGGCGCTGCGCACCAGGCGGGTGCAGAGGTGCTCGGGGTGCAGTTCGAACCGGTCGTGGCCGCCGTCGGCCAGCGGGCCGAGGACGGTGTCCGCGCCGCTCCAGTGGACGAACTCGGGGTTGTCCTCGCGGCGTTCCACGGCGAGGGGCAGGTTCTGCACCTGGTAGGGCTCCTGGAGCTCCCCGTACTCCTTGGCCAGCGCCCCGCGCACCAGCCGTTGCCGTACCGAGCCGGCGTAGGCGTCGGTACGGGTGTGCAGGAGCTGTTCGCCGTCCCGGTAGAGGGAGTCCCACTCGTCGCCGGTCAGCAGGTCCGAACGCTCGATGACGGGATGGTGCCGGGGTGTGGCGCAGGTCCAGTGGGTCGCCATGCCGCCCACGCCGTAGGTCGCGGCGGCGGCGCCGAGGTTGACGGCCGGGTCCTGGTCGGGGTTCTGGTTGTTCAGTACGAAGCCGTCGTACTTCTTGAGGTCGATCCGGAAGGCGGCCGGGTCCAGGGTCACCTCGGCCTTGTCGCTCGACGGGATCGACAGCAGGCTCAGATGGCCGCGGATCACGGGCGAGAACAGGTTGAGGTTGCGCTGGTAGAGGTAGGCGTTCTTGAGGTGCTCCCCGGGCCGGTCCGACAGCTGGGCCCCGGCGTCGATCATGTAGACGTGCCGGCCGGCCGCCACGAGCTCGCGGGCGAAGGCGCATCCGACGGGCCCGGAGCCGACGACGAGGGCGTCGACCCGGACGGTGTTCTGTGCCACTGCGTTCTCCTGCTGGTGAGGGCTGCCCGGAGCGAGGCAGCGGGTGTTTCCGATGCGGCGGGGGCGGAGCCGGGGGGCTTCGGTCAGCCGTCTCCGCCGGGCGGGGCCATGACCGGCCCGGGCACCCCGAAGGCGTTGGTGAACAGGCACACCTTGGGGTCCGGGATCTCGTAGTAGCCCACCGTGTCGTAGGCGGTGGTGGCGAAGTCCAGCCGTCCGTCGCCGTCGAAGTCGGCCACGGCGATGCGTGCCGTGGAGTCCGTGCTCACCTGCTTCTCGACGAGCACGTTCCCCGACGCGTCGAACTTGAAGTAGAAGACGCCCTGTGCCGGGGCGGGCCCGCGCAGGCCGACCAGGAACTCGTCGTCCCCGTCGCCGTCGAAGTCCGCCACGACCACGTGGTGGCCGACGGCGTCGTGCGTCGCGTCCGGCGGGTCGAGGACCCGCAGCTGCCGGCGCTCCCAGGGCGTGTCGAAGGGCGCGACCGTGCCGGGCGGTCTGACGTAGACGCTGAGGGTGTTGCCGTGGAACGGCTCGACGGCGAGGATCACGGCGCAGGGCCGTCCGCCGATCCGGGCGACACCGAGGTTCCCGCTCCCGCTGAACCGGTGCTCGGGGTTCTCCACGGACGCCTGCGGCGGCACGCCGTCGCCGATCTTCCTGACCTGCCAGCCGCCGCCCGGGCCGGGACCGGTACCGGCGCCCAGCCAGCTGATCCCCTCCCCCGTGGCCAGCAGGAACGACTCCCGTTCCGGGTGGGGAGTACCGGGGAAGCGAGCGGCGACCACGCCGTGCACGATCGTGAAGTCGGTGGTGTCGAGCGGCTGCCCCCGCCACTCGCCGGCGTGCGCCGCCGGATCGTCCGGCACGTCGTAGAGCATGAGGCGGACGGCGGAACCGACCCCTTCCGCCCCGCCCTGCGGCCCGACGACCGGAAGGGCGACCAGCTGGATGCGGCTGTCCGTCGTGAACCGCCCCAGCCGCACCCGGTGGCAGGCCACCAGGTCGGCGACGTGCCGCCGGGTCCAGGGCGCGTCCCAGCCGTCCGGGCCGGGGTTCCGCAGCCAGGAGATCACGCCGTCCCGCGGCCCGCAGTCGAACATGCAGTTGCCGTAGTCGTGGCAGAGGACGAGGTCCGGCAGGCCGTCGCCGGTGAGGTCCGCCGCGTCCAGGGCGACCGGTTTGCGGTCGCCGAGGGAGACGATGGTCCGCTTGGTCCAGGACGGGTTCTGGTACCAGACGACCTGTCCGCGGGTGAGGCCGGAGGCGACGAGATCGGGACGCCCGTCGCCGTCCACGTCGACGGCCCGCAGGAAGTACCCGTCCTGGGGATCGTCGTCGATCACCGACCGCCGGAACACGGGCTCGGCATGGTTCATGAATCCACTTCCCGGTCGCGAAGCCTCACCCGTCGACCGGGGCGCCGACGGGGACGCGCTCATACATACCGACCCGAACGGCGAGTAGACGCGGGCAGCGGAAATTCACCCTTTGTCCCCCTCCGCCCCTCGCTTGACCTCAAGTCCGATAGAGGTTCTACGGTCGCTCCCACCGCCACCGACCGAGGGAGTGACCGTGCAGTACTCGCACACCGACGCAGAGCTGATCCAGCAGCCCATCGGCTACTGGAGCTGGGCGGCCTACAAGGCCGTCGTCACCCGCACCCGGGCGGCCCTCGCGGAGATCGGCACGACCCAGCCCCAGTGGTGGGTCCTCAACCAGGTCGCCCGCGCGGACGCCCCGAAGACCCGCGACGAGGTGTCCCGCGTCCTGCGGAACTACCTCGACACGGGCCCGGAGGAGATGGAGTCGGAGATCGACGCGGCCATCGCGCAGGGCTGGATCGCGATCGCCCGGACCTCCGACAAGCACCTGACCCTCACCCCCGAAGGCAGGGCGTTCTACGAGAAGGCGGCGGCCCTCCAGGGCGAGTTGTGGACGGAGCGCCACGCCGGCGTCTCCGACGAGGAGTACCTGACCACCATGAAGGTGCTCCAGCGCTTCATCCACAACACGGGCGGCAAGGCCTGGCACCACTAGGGCGCGGTCGGGGGCCCGGCCGGCGGCCACGGCACGTCGGCCAGCAGCGGAATCAGCGCCTCCTCCTCGTGGTCGAGGTGCGCGTTCAGCTCCGCCGACATCGCCTCCAGCTCGGCACGGAACCGCTGCGGATCGGCGATGGTGATGCCGGCCAGCAGCGCCGCCAGCTCACCCTGGATACGGGCGACCGTGCGGTGCTCGTCACCGAGCCGGCCGAAGACGTCGGCCAGGTGGGGGTGATGGCGGGCGATCCCCGGGAACAAGTGCCCGTCCTCACTGGCGTGGTGGAACTCCAGCGCCTGGCAGAACGCGAGACAGCGCTGCCGTATCTGCAGCCCGAGCCCCGGGAGGACCGGTGGCGCACCGGGCCCCTGCCGCGCGGCCCGCGCCGCGAAGTGGGCCTCGACCTCCGCCCGCACCTGACGCAGCTGGCTCCGCAGCCAGGTGTGCACCTCCATGAGCTTGTCGGCGAGCGTCCGGATCTCGCGGGGCGCCTCCCACCCGTCGGGCTCGGCCCGTTCCAGCACCACGACCGGCAGCAGCCGTTCGGTCCCCGCCTGGTAGTCGCCGTACCCGGGCGCCGCCCGTACGACGTGCGCGAACAGTTCGTCGCGCCGGTCCCCCTCGGCGGGCACGGCGAGGGCCTCGAAGGACCGGTCACCGACCTCCACCCGGACCACGGGGCGGGCGAGCAGGTTGTGGTACCAGCCGGGGTGCCGGGGGGCGCCGAGGTTGGACGCGACGACCAGGAGGGTGTCCCCGTGGCGGACGTACCCGAGCGGGGTGGTGCGCGAGGCTCCCGAACGGGCGCCGGTGGTCGTCAGCAGGAGCAGGTCACCGCCCTCGAAGGGGCCGCCGACCTTCCCGGCGTTGGCGCGGAACTCGTCGATGACGGACTGATTGAAGGACGTGGGCATACGTATCTGTGTCTCCATGACGGCAGACCGCCGCGTGCCGCGCGCGTGCGCGCGCGGCACGGTGCCGGAAGGTGGGAAGAGAGAGAAGGACGACGACGTGCGAACGCGCTACGTCACGTCAGGGCGCGGAGCAGGAACTCATCACGTACCCCTTGCATGAAGGGCGCTCGCCCGATCGCCGGCCGGCCCACTGCTCTTTGACCGGCGCCACGCGGCACCGCCCTCATTACACGCACCCGCCCGCCGGGCTGTCAACGTCCCTCGGTCCGGGCCGCCGGCACACCGACCCTGGCTGCCGATGGCGTACTTCGACCGGCAGCCGCGCTGGAGCTACGTTTCGGCCGTGGGGTCTTCGTCGGCCACCGCACCCAGGGCCGCCGCCCGGGAGGCCAGGTCGCGCAGCGCCTCGAGGTGGGCGAGAAGGGCCCGGCGGCCTTCCGGACTCAGCCGCAGCCAGGTGCGCGGGCGCTTGCCCACGTATCCCTTGCGCACCTCGATGTACTGGGCGGCCTCCAGAGCGCTGACCACCTTGCTCAGCACCGAGTCCGAGACATGACATCCCTCCCGCACGGCACGGAACTCGGCCTCGGCACACCCGGAGAGAAACGCCATGACCGTCAGCCGGGTGGGGTGGTGGATGCGCTCGTCCAGTGCGGGTTGCAGTGCGGGCTGCGCTCTTTCCTCGCCCTTCACGACCGCTGGCCCCCCACACGCTCCCGGGTCAGCAGCCACCGGTTGGCCAGGCCTCCGCCGACGGCGCCGTGAGCGGGGGTGTCGTGCATCGGGGCCTCCAGGGCATCGGGATCGACATCTGATTGCAATACTTGCATTTACTTTCCACACTGGCAAGTGTTAGTTTTCGGGGAAAGAACAGGCCGACACGGCAGGGCGTTATCCACCCTCGGGCTGGAAGCGCCATCCGGGGTACGCGTCATCCGGGCCGTGTCACGACGTTCGACCGTTGTCACGACGTTCGACCGTGTTCACGACGTCCGGGCTGCGGCGCGCAGTCCACGACGCTTCAATTCCTGGGGGAAGTTGATGACTTTGCAGGAGACGGCGCCGGAGGCCGGCCACGCCTCCGCACCGCAGCCGGCGATCCGCGTCAGCGGGCTGCGGATGCGCTACGGCACCCGCGATGTGCTGAGCGGGCTCGATCTGGAGGTGAGCAGGGGCGAGCTGTTCGCCCTGCTCGGCCCCAACGGCGCGGGAAAGAGCACCACGATCGAGATACTCGAGGGCTACCGCGCCCGCTCCGGCGGCGACGCCGAGGTCCTGGGGCACGACCCCGGGCACGAGGACGCCGCGTGGCGGGGCCGCCTGGGCATCGTCCTCCAGGCCAGCCGCGACCACGGCCGCTGGCGGGTCGGCGACCTGCTGGGCCACTTCGCCCGTTTCTACCCGCGCGCCTTCGAACCGGCCGAACTGATCCGGCTGGTGGGCCTCACGGCACAGACCACCCAGCAGGTGAGCACCCTCTCCGGCGGCCAGCGGCGACGCCTCGACGTCGCCCTGGGCATCGTCGGCCGGCCGGAACTGCTCTTCCTCGACGAACCGACCACCGGTTTCGACCCCGAAGCACGCCGCGACTTCCACGACCTCATTCGGGGACTGCGCGACAACCTCGGTACGACGATGCTGCTCACCACCCACGACATGAGCGAGGCCCAGCAGCTGGCCGACCGCATCGGCATCCTGCAGCACGGCCGCATCACCGCCTGCGGCACCCTCGCCGAACTCTCCGCCGCCGCCAGGACCCGCTCCGAAGTCCTCTGGACGGACTCGGAGGGCCTGCCCCAGCGGCGGCTCACCGCGGACCCGTCGAAGGTCGTCTGGGAACTGCACCAGCAGTTCCAGGGGCCGATCCCCGACCTGGAGGTACGCCGCCCCACGCTGGAGGACACCTACCTGCGCATGATCGCGGAGGACGGGGCGTCGGCGGAGGGCGCCACGGGAGAACACGGGTCGGACACCGCCGAACCGTCCGCCGCTCGCCACGAGGAGTCCGCCGCGTGAACCTCTACCGACTCGGTCTGTCCCGCGGCGCCATCGAACTGCGTCAGGTACTGCGCAGCCGCAAGGACATCTACTCGTACCTCTCGACTCCGCTGCTGTTCCTCGCCGTCTCCTACTGGCAGTCGCGGGACGGCGACGACGCCACCGCGCAGCTCTCCCTGGCCGGCGGCATGGCCTCCACCATCTTCATGTTCGGCCTGCTGACCGTCCCGCAGTTCCTCTTCGGGGACCGCGAGGACGGCACACTGCTGCGCCTGCGCGGCGTACCGGGCGCGATGACCGTCTACCTGACCGGGAAGACCCTCTTCGTCCTCGTGAACATCGCGGTGTCCATCGCGCTGTTGCTGGTGGGCGGTTGGGCACTCCTGGGGGCCGGACTCCCCGACACGCCCCAGCGCTGGCTCACGCTCCTGTGGGTCGTCACCCTCGGCATCCTGGCCGTCGTACCGATCGGGGCGGCCATCGGGTCGCTGCTGCCCGCCGCCCGGGAGGCGCTCGGCATCTACATGCTGCCCATGATGGGCCTGATGATCACTTCCGGCACGTTCTTCCCGCTGCGCGAACTGCCCGAGTGGCTGCAGAACCTGGTGTCCGTCTTCCCGCTGCGCTGGATCGCTCAGGGACTTCGTTCCACCCTGCTGCCCGACAGCGCCCAGGCACTCGAGGTGTCCGGCGCGTGGCAGCACCTGACCATCGGGGGCGTGCTCGCGCTGTGGGCCGTCGCCGGGCTCGTACTGGCTCCGCGGCTGCTCCAGCGGATGACCCGCCGCGAGTCCGGAAGCCGGCTCTCCGCGCGCGAGCAGCAGCGCATGGCCAAGACGGCGTACTGACCGTGTTCCCCGCCGTGTTCGTCCACGACGCACGGCACCCGGACAGCTTTCAGGCCTCGGCCCGGTGCTCTCGGCCCGGCGCTCCGCGTGTCGCCGCGGGAGCGCGGGCCGTGGCCTGAGTCCCCCGTCCGGTCGCGCCCCGGACTGGCCGGCCGTTGTCGCGTCGCGGATCTTCATGCGTTTCCCCGTTCGAAGCCGGTCCCCGGGGTGCGCGGACTGCACCGCCGGCGGCGTCCGCCGGAGCACGCCCTCCCGGAAATCTCCCTTCGGATACGGACACCGCCCTGCGGCCCTCCCGGAGCAGCGCCCACAGGACGTTGACCACAGACGTGCCCGAGCGGTCCGCCGTCGGGGCGTCCGTCAGCGGTAGGCGGCGAGGAACGCGCGGACGCCGGCGGTGGCGCAGTGGTCGAGATCGGCCTCGGTGTGCTGGAGGCTGCCGTGGAACATCGCCTTGTTCACGGGGATCCACAGCAGCAGGCCGGAGAAGTGGTTGGCGGCCAGGAGCGGTTCGTCGCACCGGAGCAGCCCCTGGCCGGTCAGGCGCTGGAAGGTGGCCGCCAGCGTGGCCAGAACCCGTTCGAAGCCCTGCTCGTACCACCTGGCGCCGAGGTCGGGGAAGGCGTCGGCGTTGGCGATGACCAGGCGCCTCAGCTGAAGGACCTGGGGCCGGGTGAGGGCGGCCAGGAACTGGCGGGCGAGGCGGGTCAGGTTCGCTTCCAGGGCATCGGCGTCGGCCGGGATGTCGGCCACCAGGTCGACCATGCCGTCGATCCGGTCGGTGGTGGCGAGGACGATGTCGGCGAAAAGCTTCTCCTTGTCGGAGAAGTGCTTGTAGACGGTCTGCTTCGACACCGCGGCCATCTTGGCGATGTCGTCCATGCTCGTGCCCGAGTAGCCCTTGGCCATGAACGCCTCGGTCGCGGCCTCCATGATCGCCTGGCGTTTGCGTGCCGACCGGCCCTGCTCGTTCACTTCCATGCCGCCTCCCACACTCAGTACTGGACAGTCCAGTTCTTCTATGAGTACTGTACCGTCCAGTCCCGGCGGGTACCACACCGTCCAGTTCTGGCTTTGGCCTCTCCGACCGAGGAAGACACCCCATGACCCAGACGATCACCACCCCGATCACCGTGTCCGCCCCGGCCCGGCCGGCGGCACGATCTGCCGGCCGGTGCCATCGGGGCAGGCCCGCTCTTCCTGGGCGCGGGCCTGGCGCAGGGCCTCACCCGCGAGGGCTTCGACTTCACCCGTCACGCCCTCAGCCAGCTCAGCCTCGGAGACCTCGGCTGGATCCAGGTCACCGCCTTCGTCCTCACGGGCGCCGCGGTCATCACCGGCGCGGTGGGCATACGCCGAGCGCTGCACGGTCAGCCCGGCGGCACCTGGGCGCCACGGCTGATCGGTGCTTTCGGCGCTTCCTTCCTGCTCGCCGGGGCCTTCGCCGCCGACCCGGGCGCCGGCTTCCCCGCCGACGCCCCCGAAGCCCGCGCCCCCTCCCTGAGCTGGCACGGCGCCGTGCACATGCTCAGCGGCATGGTGGGCTACCTGGCGCTGTGCGCCGCCTTCCTCGTACTGGCCCGCACGTTCGCCGCCCAGCGCCGCCGCGGGTGGGCTGTCGCCTGTCGCCTGGTACCCGTGGGAGTCCTCGCCGGCTTCGCGGCCTCCTCCGCCACCGTCCTGGCGTTCACCGCCGGAGCCGGTCTCGGCCTCCTCTGGCTCACCGCGGTCACCGTCCGGCTGAGGGCCACGGAGCGGTCGGCGTAGCGGCACCGCGCCTCTTCGCCGGTCCGTACCGGTGAAGGTGACATCCCGGAATCACTCGGCACCGACAGAGAGGACCACCGGCATGACGGAACCGGTGAAGGGCCCTGCCGGCTACTTCCCTTCCATCGAGAAGAAGTACGGCCACCCGATCGCGCACTGGCAGGACCTCATCCGGTCCTCGCCCCTGACCAAGCACATGGAGCTCGTCTCCTGGCTCAAGGCCGAGCACGGCCTGGGCCACGGCCACGCCAACGCGCTCGTCGCGCACACCCTCGCCGAGGACAGCGGAAAATGAACCGCGCGTGACCCCGGACAGGGGGACGGGCCGGCGGCCTCTCGCGGAATCACCCGCGGAAGGCCGCAGCGAAACACCGGTGGCGGGGGGGGCCCCCACGCCCCCCCCCCCCCCCCCCCCCACCCACCCCCCCCCCCCCACCCCCAAACCCCCCCCCCCCCCCCCGGCGCCTTACCCCCC
>NZ_JBNGGE010000061.1:0-41204 GCF_049975785.1 Streptomyces sp. WG7 | reverse complement strand
GTCCGGAGGCCGGTCCGGAGGCCGGTCCGGAGGCCGGTCCGGAGGCCGGTCCGGAGGCCGGTCCGGAGGCCGGTCCGCCCCTCGGTGGCCCGGGGACGCCGCTGATCAGTTCGGCCTCGCTCAGCCTGCCGATGGCCATCGCCACGTCCAGCGCGGAACACCGGGGTGCCGCGTCGGCGACCAGCGTGCGGAAGTCCCTCGTGCCGTCCAGCAGCGGAGCGATCACCTCCACCCGATCGTCCTCGAAGGCGACGATGCCCCGTTCGGACACGACGTACGTCCCCTCGCCCGGGACGACCTCGGCGCGTACGTGTCTTCTGAACCCCACTCGCAATGCTCTCTCCCCCTGTCGTCGTGTGGTTCAGCGGGTTCAGCGGGTCGCGGCGGCCGTTCCGGCGACCGTGCCGTACTCCGTGTCGGCGATGCACAGCGTCAGCAGGCACACGCCCGCGTCCCCCAGTCCGGAGTAGTCCTCGCGCACGACGCCCTCCCCGGCGGGCCGCGGCAGGGCCGGCGTCCGGGTGCCGGCACCGACCGCGAGTCCGAACTCGGCCAGAACCGCGGACGGGGCGGCGGCGTAGCGGCCGGCGGTCTCCGGGTCGAGGAACGCGTGGGTCATCAGCTCGGCGAACCGGAGCTCGTCGTCAGGGGTGCCGAGGAACGAGTCGAACTGCCGGTCGGCGAAAACGGACTGGTTCATGGTGACTCCCTTGGGTTCGCACGGCGCGCACGGGCGCCGGGTGTCGTCAGTACTGCAGAGGACGTGCTGTGCGCTGCGTCCCGGCTGTTGCGCGCCGGCGCGGTCGTACCGCGGGCCGGTGAGCCAGGCGTCGTACGGAGTGCCGACGACCGCATGGGCGGCGCCGCGGAGCGGGGGCCCTGGACGCGGTGGCCGGAACTGCTGCCTCCGCGCCGGGCCGTGCGGGGCGCCGGACTGTCCTTGCGATCGGTGCTGCGATCAGTGCTGCGCGATCGGTGCTGTACGACCGGTCTGGTGCGACCGGTCTGTGCGACCGGTCTGTACGACCGGTGCTGTGCGATCGGTGCTGTGCGATCGGTGCTGTGAAGGTGCTGCGCCTCTGTGCTGGGCATGAGTTAACGCAATCCCGCTGGCCCCGAGCCAGTTAGCGGCTCATGTGTGGGGATGTGAATTCCTCACTGGTCGCCATATTCCCGCGTCAACCGGACCGGCGAGCGGGACCTTTTGCCGGAAAGCAGGCATCTTCCCGGAAGCCCTGTGTGAATCCTCCACAGGATGCACACCTCCGTTATGATTCGGACGCCGGTTCGGGGATCCAGGACGACTGGAGGTCTGGTGTCGCAGATGGCCGAACGCAGACGCAGAGTTCCGCCGAAGCGAACCAGTTCCGCCGCGCCGGACCTGTCCGCGGTCAGTTCCGCGGCCCCCAGTCCGGCCATCGCCTCGGTCCTGGTCGTCGTGGTCTTCGCGGGTTACCTGCTCATGCAGTTGGTGAACGTGCTGGACTCCGCTCCCGGCGGCGCGGAACTCATGACGTGCGTGGGAGTGCCTCCGGTGCTCGCGGCCCTGCAGTACCTCCACTCCGCCCCGCACATGGCGGCCCTGCGCACCCGCGTGCTGCCGTGGAGCCTCGTGCTGCAGGCGGTGCTGACCTTCACCCCGCTCGTCGCCTTCGGCTGGCAGTGGGGCGGCATGGCCGGCTTCCTCGCCGGATCGTTACTGCTCCTGCTGTCGCGGGGCACCGGCTGGGCCCTGTTCGGCCTGACCACGGCCGCCGTCGTGGTGATCTCGGCACTCCAGTCGCTCGGTGCCGTGAACGTCGCGTACATGGGTGTGTCGACGGCGCTCACCGGGCTGGTCCTGTTCGCGGTGGCCCGGCTCGCCTCACTGGCGGCCGCCATCCACGCGTCCCGTGACGAGCTGGCCCGCATGGCGGTCGCCCGGGAACGGCTGAGGTTCGCCCGCGACCTGCACGACCTGCTCGGCTACAGCCTCTCCTCCATCACGCTGAAGAACGAGCTGATCGCCCGGCTGATCGACACCAACCCGCAGCGGGCCCGGGACGAGGTCGCCGAGGTGCTCACCATCGCCCGGCAGGCCCTGGCCGACGTGCGCGAAGTGGCGCGCGGCTACCGGGACATGTCGCTGCTGGTGGAGGCGGAGTCGGCCCGCTCGGTCCTGAAGGCGGCCGGCATAGACGCCCGTATCGACGTGTCCGTCACCGGCCTGTCGTCCACCGCCAACACCATCCTGGCCACGGTGCTGCGCGAGGGCGTGACCAACATGCTGCGGCACAGCCAGTCCAGCACCTGCTCGATCACCACGTCGATGGACGAGAAGGACACGCTCGTCGAGCTGGAGATGGTCAACGACGGTGTCGGCGCGGGCAGTTCGATGCCGGCGAGCACCGCGTCCAGCGGCACGGGGCTCGGCAACCTGGCCGCCCGGGTCGCCTCCGTCGGGGGCGGACTGCGAGTGGGGCCCGGCCGGGACGACGAGGCGGGGGTCTTCCGGCTGGTCGTCCAGGTGCCGGCGGACGCGGTGCCGGTCGCGGACGCGGCGGACCCCCGGGAGGCCTCCCCCCGGCTGACCGTCTGACCGGTCCCCGCTCAACGCGCGTCCAGCTCCCGCCGCAGCCGCCGCTCCAGGGCGGTGAGCGGGATGTCCCGCCGCAACCGTTCCGGATGCCCGGGTCCGGGTCCCGTCAACCGCACGCCGCGCGCGGACCGCCCGGCCCGGTGCGGGTCCGGGTGCGAGGCCGGGTACGAGTTCGGGTCCGGGTCCGGGTACGGGTACGAGTGCCCGTCGGGCGGTACGCCGTCGTCGCCGGCCTGCCCGGCCTCCGCGTACCGGCCGCCGTGTCCGGCACCCGCGTCCTGGCCGTCCTTCCCGGCACCCGCGTACCCGCCGTCCAGGAACCGCCGCAACTCCTCCGCCGGGAGCGGCACCCAGCACGCTCCGTGGACGACCAGCGCCCGGTAGACCGCCGTCACGGCGCTCACCGCCCGGCGCACCACCACACCGCCTCGTCTGCGTCCCACACCCGTCTCCTTCTGCCGGCCGCCCCCTCCCGTGAGCGTTCCCCGGAGCGCTCACGTCCGGCTCGAACCGGGCTCGACGCGGAGGCCGCCCTCCCCCCGCCTCCGGCTTCAGCGGCCCTCGAGCCGCCGCGGGGACACTCGTGCCGTTTTTCCGGGATCCGCGGGCCGTCGTGCCGCCGTGGGAGGAGTAAGTGATGACCAGCCCTGTTACCGGTCACGTGGCCGGGGTCTGATGGCAGGCGAGAGGCCGGTGTGGTGGAGCGGAGGGCTGGACCGCCGGCGACCGAGGCCCTTGGCCGTCGTGATCACGGGAAGCCTCGGCGGACCGCATCGGTACGTACCGTTGCTGACCCGGCTGGTGCGCCGCGGACACGCCGTGGTCGCCACCGTGCCGGCCCCGGCGCCGTTGCGCCCGGGCCACTTCGAGGCGTCGCTCTCCCGGCTCATCGACGACCGCGCCCGGGACGCGGTGACCGAGCACGTCCATGTGATCGGCTTCGGCCTCGGCGGGCGGCTCGCGCTGGACAGCGCCGCCCGGGACGACCGGATCCGGGTCGTCCAGCTCGTCGGCGCGCCGGTGGCCCGGCTGTTCGACGAACCGGAGCTGCTGCTGTCCCTCCCGAAGGACGATCTGGACTCCCTCGTACGGATGACCGGGGCCGGTCGCCGCGACCTGCTGCCCGAGGCGCTCGGCGCTCTGGCGCTGCGCCCGGAGACGCTCTACGCGCTGAACGGGCTGGTGCGCGTCGCCTACGCGGCCGATGACCCGCTCACCCCGCCGCAGGACCTGGCCCTGCTGAGACTCGCCCTGGCGCACAGCGAGTTCCGCGCCTTCCCGGCCGGGGGCGGCACCGCGCCGTCGGGCCGCGCGGTACGGCGCTGGCTGCTGGACGGGGTGACGCCGCCACGGCGGCGGCCCTGGCACCGCTGACCGTCCCGGTCGTACCCGCCTCCGGCCGCGGACAGCGCGTCCGTCACCTGCGATTCCGTCACCTGCCCGCCCGGCTCCCCCAGCCCCTCCGGCCCACCCCGCTCCCTCCTGCCCACCGAGGTCCTTCCGGCGTCGCCCCTCCCTGCCCTCCCCGCGGGCCCGTCCGCCACCGTCGCCGTCCCCGGCCCCACCGATGCCTCCGATGCCCGTCGGCAACCGGCCCGGAACGCCGCCTCGACTCCCGGTCGAGGGCGTCTCCAGCCCATGGGGTCACCGTGCGAAGGACTGTCCTACGCGACCGCCCTGGGGTGACCATGCAGGAACACGACGACATCATCGCCGCCGTCACCGGCGGCGACTCACAATGGCGGCCCGACCGGCTGACCCGGCTCCGTGCGCGCCTCGACGAGATCGAGGACGGCCTGGGCGATCCGTGGCACCCCGACAACCCGATGGGGTTCGACGCGGTCCTGGAGGCGGACCGGTCGGGACAGACCTCGGCGGTCGGCGTCCGGCGGTTCCAGAGCCTCGGTCTGCCCGCCGAACTGGTACCCGAGTCGCTCGGCGGGCGGATGGCCGGCGCCGACCTGCTCGGCCTGGTGATGCGGCCGGTCTTCCGCCGCGACCCGGCCCTGGCCTTCAGCCACGGCTTCACCCCGTTCCTGGGCGCCCAGATGGTCTGGCTGAACGGCGACGCGCGCCAGTGCGGCCGGATGGCCTCGGTGATCCTGCGGGGCGGCACGGTGGGAGTGGCCTGCCAGCGCTTCGAGCACGAGAGCGCGTTCCACTCCCAGGAGTACACCGCCGCCTGGAGCGACGACGGCATGCTGCGGCTCAACGGCCGCAAGAACGCCATCAACAACGCGCACACGGCGGAGCTCGTCATCGGCTTCGTGCGCACCGGCGACGGGGACACCGACTACTCGATCCTGATGTTCGACCCGGCCATGGTGCCGCCCGCGCGCGTGCGCGCCCTCGGCCGGCACCGGACGACCGGGGTACGGGGCGTGCAGGCGGCCGGCCTGGAGTTCGTCGACTGCCCGTTGCCGGGCGAGTCGCTGGTCGGCACCTGGGGCGACGGTGTCGCGCTGAGCCTGCGCGCCTACCCCGCCGTGCACGCCGTCTTCCCGTCCATGACCGTCGGGCTCGCCGACACCGCGCTGCGGGCCGCCGTACGCGCCGCGCAGGAGCGGGAGTTCGGCGGGCCGGCCGGGGACGCGTCGACCCGTTCGGCGATCGCCGGGACCTTCGTCGACCTGCTGGTCGCCGACTGCCTCTCGCTGACGGCGAGCCGTTCGGTGCATCTGCTGCCCGACCAGTGCGACGTGCTCACGGCGGTCACCAAGTACATCGTGCCCAAGATCGTCAGCGAGGCCCTGTACGACCTGTCGGCCGTGATGGGCGACGCGTTCCACGCCGACCAGGGCCACAACGCCGTCTTCCGCAAGCACCTGCGGGACCTGTCCACGATCACGTTCGGGCACGTCAGCAGCGCCATCTGCCAGTCGGTGATCGCGCCCTACCTGCCGGCGCTGGCGCCCGGCGCGCCCGCCGCGGCCCCGACCCCCGCCGATCTGTTCCGGCTCGAGGTGCCGCTGCCGCCCATGGACGGCGAGCGGCTCGCCGTGTTCGGCGGCGGCGACGGACTGATCGACTACCTCGCCCACGCCGCGCTCCGGCTGCCCGACGCGCTCACCGGGCAGGACCACGCGGACCTGATGCGGGAGCTGGTCGCCGGGCTGTGCGCCGAGGCGGCCGAGATCCGGGAGGAGGCGGGCAGGCTCACCGGCTCCGCGGGCGGATTACTGCTGGACACGCACAGCTTCCCGCTCAGCGAGCGGTACGCGCTGGTGCTGGCCGCGGCGGCCTGCGTCGGCGTGTGGCTGAACGCGGGCGCGGGCGGCTCCGCCTTCCTCACCGACCCGGCGTGGGCGGCGCTCGCCCTGCACCGGCTGCTGCGCCGGGTGGGCAGGTCCGTGCCGGCGCTGCCCCGCTCGATCGAGGGCCAGTTGTGCGACGAGGTGCTGGAGCGGGTCCGTGTCCCGCACAGCCTGGACCTGCTGCGCTCCGGGTGCGCGGGATGAGCCCGCTGCGTGGCGGCCGCCGGCCGCCCCTGCCCCCGCCGAGCCGGGTCGACGGGCCCTCCGGGCCCTGGGCCCGGCTCCTGCACGACCTGGACACCTCGGGCGTGGGCCTGGTGTACGCCTCGCTCGCCGACTGGCGCCCACTGCTGCCGCCGGAGGCGGAACGCCGTTTCCTGCTCGGGCGGGACTGGGCGCGCTACAGCAAGCTGAACGGCGAGCAGCTGCGTGACCGGTTCCTGGCCACCCGGCTGCTGATCCGGCACAGCGCGGCGGTGGCGCTGGGCACGGAGGCGAACTCCCTGGAGCTCAGCTACGGGCTCAACGGGCGGGTGCACCTGCGCGGTCACGACCAGATCGACGTGAGCCTGAGCCACACCGGCGACCTGCTGATGTGCGGGATCACCTCGCTGGGGCTGATCGGGATCGACGCCGAGCCGCTCAAGCGGCGGTTGAGCGGACGGGACGTGGAGACCCTGATGTGCACGGCCCCGGAA
Organism: Streptomyces sp. WG7; assembly: GCF_049975785.1. Taxonomy (NCBI): domain Bacteria; kingdom Bacillati; phylum Actinomycetota; class Actinomycetes; order Kitasatosporales; family Streptomycetaceae; genus Streptomyces; species Streptomyces sp. WG7. The sequence continues at coordinate 34,674 of NZ_JBNGGE010000061.1, read as the reverse complement.
CGGCTGCGGCTGGCCGCGACGGCGGACGAGGAGCGCAACGGGATGCTGCTGTCGTTGTGGACGCTGAAGGAGGCGTACAGCAAGGCCCTGGGGCAGGGACTGAGGTTCCCGTTCACCGAGTTCGGGTTCCGCACGGGCGGGGACGCGGGGGAGGGAACGGGACCGGCGGCGGGATCGGTGGCGGGACCGGCGGGGACCGACGGGACCACGGCCGCCGAAACGATCCTGCTCGAACGGTCCGACGGTACGCCCGTCACCGACGACACCTGGCGGTTCGCCACGTTCGACCTGCCCACGGGCCATCTCGCGGCCCTCGCCCTGCAGGACACCCGGCGCTCGGACCAGCCGGACACCCGCGCCGGCACGGCCCTGAACCGTCAGATCCTGGCGGCCATCGGCTCCCTGGACCGCTGAGCCGCACCACGTGCCCCGGACGGCCCCGTGACGCCCGACAGGGCAGCACGGGGCCGGTTGCGTGCGCGGTGGCCCCGCCGAGGCCCGAGCCGTACGGCGTCGGCCCCGGCGCGGAACCGGGCGAAGCCGGCAACGGTGCCGGCGGAGGTGCCGGCGGAGGTGCCGGCGGAGGTGCCGGCGGGGGCAGCCTCCCGTACGGCAACGGCCGCCCGGGACACCGCCGGGGTGCCCCTTCCCCCCGCCCCGGCGGCTCCCGCGCGCGCCGTCCGCGGCAGGGAAGCCGCACCGTCGGGCCGGACCGCCCGACGGCCCCGCCCCTTCCACCCCGGCTCGAGGTCGTGTCAAGCCCCCACCGCCACTGTGGACTCGCCGATGAGACCGCTTCGGGACCTGGGGCGGCGTCCATCGGAGGCGCCCGGGCCGGGACAGAGGCCACAAGCCCGCTGTCCCGGCCCCTGGACCGTGTCCGGACCGCAGTCGTCACTTCCCACCGCGCGCGCAGGTGCTCCGCGAGAAGCATCCCGGCATCCGGCGCTCGCCCCGCACCACGCGCCGCCGGGCCCACCGGGCCACCAGGCCCACCGGACCGCCGTAGGAGCGGTACGGACGACAGGGCCGCGCCGGCACGACCCGACCACGCCGAACGGACGAACCGCCGCCTGCGAAGGGGTAACCGACCATGGCACAACTCACCCTCCGGGAACTCGGCGCGATCATGCTCGAGTTCCAGGACCACGGGTCCGCGAGCGTCATCGACACCCGGGCCCTCGACGTCGTCTTCGAGGACCTGGAGTGCGACTCGTTGATGCTGCTCCAGACCACCGGCCGCATCCAGCGGGAGTACGGCGTGGAGCTGGACCGGGACCGGATCGCCGCCGCGGACACACCGCGCGCCCTGCTCGACCTGGTCAACACCGTCCTCGCGGAGGTGGCGGCATGAGGCTCAGCGGATTCAGCGAGGTCCTCCCCGGCGAGCCGGTCACCAACCGCGACATGGCCGAGCGCTTCGGCCTGCACGAGAAGTGGCTGGACATGATGACCGGGAACCGCTCCCGGTACTTCTGCCGGACGGACTCCCCGCCCTCCGTCCCCAAGAGCACCTCCGACCTCGCGGTGGCCGCGGCCACCGCCGCGCTCGCCGACGCCGGCACCGACGTGGCGTCCCTCGACTTCCTGGTGCTGACCACCGCCTCCCCCGACCACCTGATGCCGGCCACCGTGAACCTGGTCGCCGACCGCATCGGCCTCAACGACGTGCCCACCTTCCAGCTGATGTCGGGTTGCGCCGGTGCCCTCACCGGCCTCTACACCGCCCGCGCGCTGCTGGCCTCCGGACTGCGCCGGGGGCTGGTCATCGGCGCCGACACCTGTCTGAAGCTGTTCCCCTCCAGCGGTGAGATCGCCGGCATGTCACCGGCCGAGCTGATCAACTTCGCCCTGTTCGGGGACGGCGCCGGCGCGGTCGTGGTCGACGCCGACCCGGACGGGCCGGGGCTGCTGGTCGAGCACCTCTTCCTGCGCACCACCGGCATGGGCCGCTCGCCCGCGCAGGTCGCCCGCTGGTTCGGCACCGAGGGCGCGCCGGTGACGGACGGGCCCGACGGCCCGGTGCGCGAACCGTGGGGCGAGGAGGACTACAAGGCCATCGAGCACCACGTCCCGGAGCACGCCGAGACCATCTTCAAGGAGCTGGCGGCCGAGACCGGCTGGCGGCTGGACGAGGTCGAGCACGTGCTGCTGCCCCAGCTCAACGGCGTGATGACCGACGGCATCCGCAAGCGCCTGGGCGTGCGGCCCGAACAGGCCGTCAACTGCGTGGCGGACACCGGCAACAACGGCAACGCCGTGCCCTTCGTCCAGCTCAACCGGGCCATGCAGCGCATCCGCTCCGGCCTCGGGACCGGCGGCCGGCTGCTGGTGGCGAACGTCGAGTCCTCCAAGTGGATCCTGTCGGGCCTGGCCCTGCGCCACCAGAATGGAGCCGTGCGATGACCACGGCCCCCGCCCGGCCGGCCACCGGCGGCCTGACCGAACTGCGGGCCCTGAAGCGCGCCGGGGAACTCGGCGGCTCGGCCCACCGGGTGCGCGCGGTCCTCGCCGCCCTCGGCGACCCCCTCGACCGGGAGGCGGCCGGCGCGCTGCTCGACGGCCGGGCGGCCCGCACCGCGCTCGCGGAGTCCGGCGCGTTCACCCCCGTACCCCTGGCGCTGCTCGGCTCCTCCACCGCCGACCCCGTACCGCCGCTGCTGACGGCCGCGCTGCTGGCCGAGGGCGTCCAGCCCGACACGGCGGCCACCGGCTTCAACCAGTGGCGGATGGAAATCCTGGCCGGGGCGCCGACGCTGCGGGAGCACCGGCCGGCCGTCACCGCCTGCCTCCTGGACGACACCGCCGTCTTCGAGAAGGTCACCGACCCGCTGGACGCCGACGAGGTGGTGGCGCGCTGTGCCGCGTTCCCCGCCGAACTGGCGTCCTGGCTCCAGGCGTACGAGCGTCACCTCGGCACCCTCGCGGTGCTGAACACCGTGCCGTTGGGCGCCGCCCGGCGCGACCGGTTCGTCGACTACGCCACCCGGGCGCGCGTCGAGGCGGCCTGGCAGCGCATGAACGCGGCCGTGCTCGACCTCGCCGGACGCCCGGGCACCGTGGTGCTGTCCGCGGACGCGCTCGCCGAACGGGCCGGCGCCCGGTGGGCGGCCACCGACCGCATGCGGCACATCGCCTCGCACGCCTACGGCCCGGAATTCCTGGACGCCTACGCCCGTGAGGTCGCCCGCGTGGTGCTGGCCCGGCTGGGCCGGGCCGCCAAGTGCCTCGTGCTCGACCTGGACCACACCCTGTGGGGCGGCGTCGTCGGTGACGACGGCGTGGGCGCGCTGAAGATCGGCGGGGCGTTCCCCGGGTCGGCCCACAGCGAGCTGCAGCGCCTGGCCAAGGACCTGTCGCGGCAGGGCGTGCTGCTCGCCGTGTGCTCCAAGAACGACGACGCCGTGGCCCGCGAGGCGATCGGCACGCACCCCGAGATGGTGCTGCGCACCGGGGACTTCGCCGCGTTCCGCGCCAACTGGGACCCCAAGCCGGGCAACGTCGCGGACATCGCCGCCGAGCTGAACATCGGGACCGACGCGATGGTCTTCGTCGACGACAACCCGGCCGAGCGCGGCCTGATGGCCCGGCAGCGGCCCGAGGTGACCGTGGTGGACCTGCCGGCCGACCCGGCCGGTTACGCCTCCGCGCTCGCCGCCTCCGGCCGCTTCAACCAGCTGCGGCTGACCGAGGAGGACCGCGACCGCGGGGCGATGTACCGGGCCCGCGCCGAGCGGGAGCGGCTGCGCGAGACGGTCACCGACGTCGAGGACTACCTGCGCGAGCTGGACACCGCGATCACCGTGGAGGCCCACGGCCCGCTCAACGCCGCGCGGATCGCCCAGCTCTTCGGCAAGACCAACCAGTTCAACCTGACCGGCATCCGCTACGGCGCGGACGAGCTGGCCCGGGCGGTGGCGGACGGCTCGGCCGGCTGCTACGGCGTCCGGGTCACCGACGCGTTCGGCGACAACGGCCTGGCCGCCGCGCTGACCCTGGTCCGCGAACCGGACGGCGCCTGGCTGATCGAGAACTTCGTGCTCTCCTGCCGGGTGTTCTCCCGGTCCGTGGAGGACGCGGTCGTCGGGCTCGTCCTGCGGGCCGCGCGGGAGGCGGGCGCCCCCGCCGTGCGCGGGCGGCACGTACCGACGGCGAAGAACGCGCGGTTCGCGGAGTTCTACCCCTCGCTCGGCTTCACCGGCCAGGGCGGCGACTTCCGGCACGACCTCACCCAACTCGCCGAGCTGCCCGCATGGGTGCGCATCGGCCCCGGCGAAGGGACCTTCCATGCCCCCTGAGGGAACAGCATCCGCCCTGGACACGGCCGAGCGGACGGTCGTCGAGACCATCGCCCGGCTGCTGGACGCCGACGAGGACGCGCTCGGCCCGGACACCCCGCTGTCCGCCGTCGAGGGCTGGGACTCCGTCAACGCGCTGCGGGTCCTGGTCGCCCTGGAGCGCGAGACCGGCGCCCCGCTCGACTACGAGCGGTTCGCCGCGGCCGAGACCGCGGGCGACATCGGCGCGGTGGTGGCCGCCGCCGGGGGGCAGGCGCCGTGAGCACCCCGATGGCCACCGTCCCGCTGCCCGCGGCGCGGCGGGGGACGTACATCTTCCTGGAGGAGGCGCGCCGCACCGCGCACGTGTACCTCATGGCGGACGTGGACGCCACCGCGCTGCGGGCCGCGCGGGCCGCGGCCGAGCGGCCCGCCTCCTACGTCAGTTACGTCGTGAAGGCCGCCGCCGACGTCCTCGACAAGTACCCCGAGGCCCGCGCCGTGTTCCGCGGCGGCCGTGCGCCGCGGCTCAGCGTGTCGCCGTCGGTGCACGCCAAGGTGCTGTTCGACAAGACCGTCGACGGGCAGCGCTGCGTGGTCTCCGGCACGGTGCCGGACGTCCAGGACAAGGACGTGCACGGGGTGCAGAGCACCATCGACGTCTACAAGAAGGCCCGGGTGGAGGACCCGGACGGGCCGTTCGCGCGGGTGCGCCGGCTCCAGCGGCTGCCGCTGCCGGCGTTCCGGCTGCTGTACCGGGTCATGTCCCGTGACCCGGGGCGGCGGGCCCTGCTGCAGGGCACCTTCGCGGTCACCTCGATCGGCCACGAGCCGGTCGGGGCGATCCTGCCGCTGATCTCCGGGACGCTCGGGTTCGGCGTCGGCCACATCGCCGACGCCGCCACCGTACGCGCGGGCAGCGTGGTCGTCGCGCCCGTCCTGACCCTCTCGCTCGTCTTCGACCACCGCGTCATCGACGGCGCGATGGCCGCCGAAATCCTCGCCGGCGTGAAGCGCCGGCTGGAGAACTGGGAGCCGGCATGACCGATCACACCAACCCGTCCGTGGCCGGCCGCGCGCCGGCCGAGACCGACGTCCTCGTCATCGGGGGCGGCCCGGCCGGCTCCCTGCTCGCCACCCTGCTGGCCCGCCGCGGCATCCGTACCGTCCTGGTGGAGAAGCAGACCGACCTGGAGCGCAGCTTCCGCGGGGAGACCATCGCCGCGCCGTCGGTGACCTCGCTGAACCGGCTGGGCTTCGGCCCGGCCCTGCGCGCGCACGGCTTCCTGGAGACCACCTCGGTCACCACGGTCGCCGAGGGCCGCCCGGTGCTGCACGTCGACTACCGCCGGTTCAAGGACCAGCCGCTGCCCATCGACATTCCGCAGCCCGCCCTGATCCGCATCTTCAACCGGGCCGCGGAGGACCTCCAGGGCTACGTCTACCTGAAGGGCTGGAGCTTCTCCTCGCTCATCGAGGAGGGCGGTGAGATACGCGGCGCGGTCCTGGGCCGGGGCCGCGAGGAGCGGGTGCCGGTGCGCGCCCGGATCGTGATCGGTGCCGACGGACGCTTCTCCAAGGTCCGCAAGGCGTCCAAACTGGCCGCCGACATCCAGCCGATGGCCCGCGACTTCCTGTCGTTCAAGCTGCCCCGGCCGCCGGAGTGGGGCAGCGCCGCCCAGCTCGTCGTCGAGCGGGACAAGCACCTGGTGATCCTGCCGACCTTCCCGGACACGCTGCGCGTCGGCCACAACCTGCCCAAGCGGGGGCTGGGCGAGCTGCGCGCCGCCGGCTTCGACGCCTTCAAGCAGGGCATCATGCGGATCTCCCCGCAGCTCGCGCCGCTCGTCGACGAGCACCTGCGGTCCTGGGACGACACCGGCTTCCTGGAGATCTTCACCGCGGAGATGGAGCAGTGGGCGCGCGACGGCCTGCTGCTGATCGGGGACGCCTCGCACACCGCGACGCCGATCCTCGGCCAGGGGGTCAACCTCGCCATGCAGGACTCGATCACGCTGGTCCCGGTGCTGTCCCGCGCCCTCGCCCGCGGCGGCCCGGAGCGCGTCGTCACCCGGGCCGAGCTGGCCGACTTCGTGGCGGCGCGGCGCGCGCACAAGACGCACGTCACCCGCTTCCAGCGGATGCAGGAGGCCGCGCTCGCGGTCGGCGACCCGCGCGGGGTGCGGCTGCGCCGGCTCCGCTTCCGCCTGCTCAACGCGTTCCCCGGCAAGTACCGGGTCTTCAACAAGGTCATCAACGCCCAGCACGCCATCGACGACGCCGACCTGGCCCTCGCCCGCACCGGCGGGCCGCGCGCGGTCGACGCCGCCGACCCGAGCCCGTTCGAGGTGAGCACGCATGACTGACGAGTCCCCGTCCACCGCACGCAGGCCGGTGCCGATCGCGGTGATCGGCATGGCGGGCCGCTTCCCCGGCGCACCGGACATCGACGCGTACTGGCGGCTGCTGACCGACGGCGCGGAGGCGGTGCGTCCGGTGCCGCCGGAGCGCTGGGACACCTCCGCGCAGCTCGACCCGGCCCGGAAGATCCCCTCGGTGGCCGCGCTGCTGGACGACGTCGACCAGTTCGACCCGGGCTTCTTCGGCATCTCGCCGCGCGAGGCGGAGGACCTCGATCCGCAGCAGCGGCTGATGCTGGAGATCGGCTGGCTGACCCTGGAGCACGCCGGCGTGCCGGCCGCCGCCGTCCGCGGCAGCCGCACCGGCGTGTACGTGGGCGCGCTGTGGCACGACTACCAGACCAACCGCAAGGAGCGGGGGGTCCCGACCACCCAGCACACCGCCGTCGGCAGCGCCCTGGACATCATCGCGGCCCGCATCTCGTACTTCCTCGGGCTGCGGGGCCCCAGCATGGTCGTGGAGACGGGCTGCTCCTCGGGCCTGGTCGCGCTGGACCTGGCCGCGGGCGCGCTGCGCTCCGGCGACCTCGACGGCGCCTTCGTCGGCGGCGTCAACCTGATCCTGGCGCCCGACAACTCCATCGGGCTGACCCACTTCGGCGGCCTGTCGCCCGACGGCCACTGCCGGGCGTTCTCCGCCCGGGCCAACGGGTTCGTGCGCGGCGAGGGCGCGGTCGGGGTCTGGCTCAAGCGGCTGGACCGGGCGATCGCCGACGGCGACCGCGTCCACGGCGTCATCGTGGACAGCGCCGTCAACAACGACGGCGGCGGGCACAGCCTGGTCTCGCCGAACATCGAGGCGCAGGCGGACCTCCTGCGCGGGGTGTACGAGCGGGCGGGCGTCCCCCTGGACCGGCTCGCCTACGTCGAGGCGCACGGCACCGGCACCCTGCGCGGCGACCCGATCGAGACCGAGGCGCTGGGCAGCGCCCTGGGCCGGGCCCGCCCCGCCGGCTCCGGGCCGCTGCTCATCGGCTCCGCCAAGAGCAACATCGGTCACCTGGAGGCAGCAGCCGGACTGGCCGGGCTGGTCAAGACCGTGCTGGCGCTGCGGCACCGGCACATCCCGCGCAGCCTGCACGCCGAGGAACCCAACCCGAAGATCCCGTTCGCCGAGCACAACCTGAAGGTCGCCACCGAGCCGGTCGACCTGCCGGCCGACGGCACCCTGTACGCGGGCGTCAACTCCTTCGGCTGGGGCGGCACCAACGCCCACGTGGTGCTGCGCACCCCGCCCGTGCACGAGCCCCCCTCGGTGCCCGCGCCCGGCGCGCTGCTGCTGCCGCTGACCGCGCACAACGACGCCGCGCTGCGCCGCCGCGCCGAGGACGTGCTCGCCGCGCTGCCCGAGGACACCGACGGTGTCGTACGCCTGGCCGGGACGCTCGGCAACGAGCGCGACCACTTCCCGGCGCGCGCCGCCGTCACCGCCTCGGACGTGGCCGGACTGCGGGACCGGCTGGGCCTGTTCGCCGCCGACCCCGGCGCGGAGATCCCGGGAGTGGTCACCGGCCGGGCCAGGGAACGCGGCCGGGTCGCCTTCGTGCTGCCCGGGCAGGGCTCGCAGTGGGCCGGCATGGGCCGGCGGCTGTACGCCGAGTCCCCGCTGTTCGCGCAGGTGATCGGGCGCTGCGCCCGGGCGCTGGACCCGCACTTCCCGTGGGACCTGGAGGCCATCGTCTCCGGCACGGCGGGCGACGACTGGCTGGAGCACGTCGAGATGCTCCAGCCGACCCTGTGGGCGATGTCCCTGGGCATCGCCGAGCTGTGGCGGGCCGCCGGCGTCGCACCGGACGTGGTGGTCGGGCACAGCCAGGGCGAGGTGACGGCCGCGACCATCGCCGGGCACCTGTCCTACGAGGACGGGGCGCGGATCATCGCCCTGCGCAGCCGGCTCGCCAAGCGCACCGCGGGCCGGGGGCGGATGCTCGCCGTCGACCTCGGGGTGGCGGAGGCCGAGAAGGCCCTGGAGGGCTTCGAGGACAGCGTGTCCCTGGCCGTGAACAACGGCCCGTCCTCCTGCGTGCTGTCGGGCGACACGGACGCGGTGCTGATGCTGCGGGAACTGCTGGAGGCGGACGGCACGTTCTGCCGTCTGGTCAACGTCGACTACGCCTCGCACTGCCACCACATGGACGAGCTCACCGACGAGCTGGTCGAGGTGCTGGCGCCCGTGCGGCCCCGCCGCGGCGCCGTGCCGATGATGTCCACGGTGGTCGGCCGGGAGGTCGGCGGCGAGGAACTGGACGCCGCCTACTGGGCCGCCAACCTGCGCCGGCCGGTGATGTTCGCGGACGCCCTGTCCGCGCTGCTGGACGCCGGCGTCACCCACGTCGTGGAGATCAGCCCGCACCCCGTGCTGACGCCGGCCGTGGAGCAGCTGGCGGCCGCCCGTGAGACACCCGTGGCGGTGCTGCCCAGTCTGCGCCGCGAGGAGGGCGCGCTCACCGACTTCACCCGCGCGCTGGGCCGCGCCTACACGGAGGGCCTGGCTCCGTTCGGTGCGCTGCCCGCCCGGCCGGGGGCGGCCGTGCCGCCGTACCCGTGGCAGCGGTCCCGTTTCTGGCTGCCCGACGTGCCCCGGCGCAGCACGGCGCCGGGCGGTGGCCTGGCCTTCGCCTTCACCCCGTCCGCCACCGAGCAGGACGTCCACGAGGGCCGTACCGAACTGTCCTTGCACGACCTGCCCTGGCTGCGCGACCACCGGGTGTACGACGCCGTGGTGCTGCCCGGCGCGGCGATGCTGGCGCTGGCGGTGGCCGCCGCCCGGGCCCGCACCGGGCAGAACCCCGAGGCGCTGCACTCCGTACGGTTCCGCAGCGATCTGACGCTCACCGACGAGCCGGTCCGCGTCGGCGCCCTGTGGCGCGAGGACGGCGCCGACTCGGCGGGCTTCACCCTCACCTCGCTGCCCGAGGGCGCGGACACCTGGACCCGGCACGCCACCGCCCGCGTGGGCGCCGGCGGCCGGGACCTGCCGGTCCCGCCCGGACTGCCGGAGGACGCCCGGGAACTGGAGGCCGAGGCCTTCTACGCCGACTGCGCCGCCCGCGGACTGAACTACGGGCCCGCCTTCCGCGGCGTGACCGCACTGCGCGTGGCCGGCAACCGGGCCGCCGGGACCGTACGGCTGCCCGACTCCTGCCTGGCCGGGGTGCGCCCCGGCGAACTGCACCCCGCGCTGTGGGACGCCGCACTCCAGGTCACCCTCGCCCTGGTGCCGGGCGGCGCCACCGTCGTGCCGACCGCCGTGGCCCGCGTCGACCTCGCGCTCGGCCGGGACGCGGTCGTCACGGCCGTCTCGGCGCACGCGCACCGCACCGGCGACGACACCTTCGACCTGGTCTGCCACGACGACGAGGGCCGGCCCGTACTGGGCATGACCGGGCTGCGGTTCCAGACCATCGAGGCGGGCGACGAGCGGCGGGTGGACCCGGCGCGGCTGCACCGGCTGGAGTTCCGGGACGCCGACGAGACGTCCGCGGCGCCGGCCGTGGGCACCGGCCACTGGGTGCTGTACGACGCCGCCGGCACCGGCGCGGAACTGGCCGCCGCGCTCACCGCCCGGGGCGCCACCGCCACCGTGCTGCCGGCCGGGCCGGACGCGGCGGACCGGCTGCGCGAGGGCGACGCCCCGGACGGGCTGGTCTTCCTCGCGCCCGGCGCGGAGCGTGGCCTCGCGGACCAGCGGGCCGGACTGCTCCGGCTCGCCGACGTGGTCCGGGCGGCCACCGCGCTGCCGGTGCCGCCGCGGACCGTGGTGGTCACCGACGGGGCGCAGGGCGTGTCCGCCGACGAGTCACCCGACCCGGGGGCGGCACTGTACTGGGGCTTCGGCCGGGTGCTGCGCCGCGAACACCCCGAGCTCGCCGCGTCGCTGGTCGACGTGCGCGCCGCGGCCGGCGACTGGACCGGGCCGCTCACCGCGCTGCTGCTGTCCGCGGACACCGAGGACCAGAGCGTGCTGCGCGGCGACCGGCGCCTGGTGGGCCGGCTGGTGCGCGGCGAGGAGGAGGACCCGGTCACGGCACGGCTGCCGTGGACGGGGGCGGCCCAGCCGTTCCGGCTGCGCCCGGACGCGTCGGGACTGTGGGAGGGGCTGGCGTTCCGTCCGCTGGCCCGCAGCGCGCCCGCCGTCGGCCAGGTCGAGGTGGCGGTCGAGGCGGCCGCCGTCAACTTCATCGACGTCATGAAGGCCATGGGCACCTACCCGGACGACTCGGCCGGTGCCGGGCTGCTGGGCGGCGAGTGCGCCGGCACGGTCACCGCGGTGGGCCCCGGGGTGACCGGGGTCGCCGTCGGCGACCGGGTGGTGGCCTGCGGCTTCGGCGCCCTCGCCTCCCACCTGACGGCGCGCGCCGAGCACGTCAGGCCGCTTCCGGAGCAGCTGACGCCCGCCCAGGCCGCCGCCCTGCCGCTGGTCACCGCCACCGCCTGGTACTCCCTGGCGGAGAAGGCGGCGCTGGAGGCCGGGGAGACCGTGCTGATCCACTCCGCGGCCGGCGGACTGGGGCTGGCCGCGGTCGGCGTGGCCCGCGCCCTGGGCGCCCACGTCGTCGCCACGGCCGGCACCGAGGCCAAGCGGGCGGCGCTGCGGGAGATGGGCATCGAGCACGTCCTGAACTCCCGCGACCTGTCCTGGGCCGACGAGGTACGGCGGATCACCGGCGGGCGGGGCGTGGACGTGGTCCTCAACTCGCTGGCGGGCGCGGCGATCGAGCAGGGCCTGGCCGTGCTCGCCGAGGACGGCCGGTTCATCGAGGTCGGCAAGCGGGACATCTACGCCTCGCGCACCCTCGGTCTGCGCAGCTTCGCCAAGGGCACCAGCTTCGCGGCCGTCGACGTGGCCGGTCTGATCACCCGCCGCCCGGCCCGCTTCGCGCGGATCCTGGACGCGGTCTGGCAGCGCGTGACCGACGGCACCCTGCCGCCGCTGCCGGTGACCGAGCACCCGTTCGCCGACGCCGCCGAGGTGCTGCGTTCCATGGCCCGCGGCGAGCACACCGGCAAGCTCGTGCTCACCGGGCCCGGACAGGTCGCCTCCGTCGCTCCGGAACCGCTGCCGGCGGGCCGGCTGCGGCCCGACGCCACCTATCTCGTCACCGGCGGACTGGGCGCGCTCGGTCTGTCCCTCACGGAGTTCCTCGCGGACCGCGGCGCCCGCTCCGTCGTCCTGCTCGGCCGCTCCCGGCCCGGTGCCGCCGCCGAACGCCGTATCGAGGAGCTCAGGACGCGGGGCACCGAGGTCACCACGCTCGCCGTGGACGTCGCCGACCGTGCGGCGCTGGCCACGGCCCTGGACGCCGTACGCGGCCAGCTGCCGCCGCTGCGCGGCGTGTTCCACGCGGCGGGCGTGCTCGACGACGCCGTCATCGGCAACCTGACGGCCGATCAGCTGGTGAAGGTCCTGGGGCCGAAGGTCGACGGGTCACGCCACCTGGACGAGCTCACCCGGGACGACCCGCTCGACCTGTTCGTGCTGTTCTCCTCGGTGGCCGGACTGGTCGGCAACCCCGGCCAGGCCGGGTACGCGGCGGGCAACGTCTTCATGGACGCGCTGGCCGAGGCCAGGCGGCGGCGGGGGCGGCCCGCGCTCGCCGTCCAGTGGGGTCCGTTCGCCGACATCGGCCTCGCCGCCGACGACGCGATCCGCGGTGACCGGCTCGCCGACCACGGCATGTCCGGGTTCACCGCCGCGGAGGCCTGGCAGGCCCTCGCCCATCTGCTGGACGGACCCGGCCGGGTGGTGTCGTACGTTCCGCTGGACGCCCGGCACTGGTTCGACGCCTATCCGGAGACCGCGGCCCAGCCCAGCTGGGGCGTCATGGCCCTGCTCGCCCGGGACGGCGGCGGGCCCGGCGGCGGCGAGGAGTTCCTGGGCCGGGTGCGCCGGGCGGACGACGCCGAACGCCCGACCCTGGTCGAGGGCAAGGTCCGCGAACTCGCCGGCCGGGTCCTGCGGCTCGAGGCCGGCTCCATCGACCGTGAAGCGCCCTTCAAGTCCCTTGGGCTTGACTCGTTGATGAGCCTGGAGCTGCGCAACCGACTGGAATCGGCGTTCGGCATGAAGCTGTCGCCCACGCTCCTGTGGACCTACGGGAGCACCGCGGCGCTCGCCGCGATGCTCGCCGGGCGCCTGACGGACCCGGCCGAACCCGCGCAGAAATGATGCCGGCCGGGCGCCGCCGACCACCGGCGGCGCCCGGTCCCGCCTTGGCTCAGCCGCCAGCAACGACTGCCGATCGCGAGGGACTTCTTGTGACCAGCACACCGACCCATGGGGCCCCGGCCGGCCGGCGGTCCGGCGCCGGACGCCCCACCGCCACCCCGCTCAGCCGGGCGATGGACACCATCAAGAAGCTGCGCGCGGAGCTGGACGAGGCGAAGGCCCGGCCGGCCGACGACGCCGGCCCGCTGGCCGTGGTCGGCGTCGGGCTCCGGCTGCCCGGTGGCATCGCCGACCTCGACGGCTACTGGGACGCCCTCGCCGAGGGCCGTGACCTGGTCCGTCCGATGCCCGAACACCGCAAGGAGCCCTTCACCGCCGAGTGGGACGCCCTCCCGCACCGCGGTGGCCACCTCGACGACGTACTCGGCTTCGACGCCGCCTTCTTCGGCGTCAGCCCGCGCGAGGCCCGCAGCCTCGACCCGCAGCACCGGCTGCTGCTCGAAGTGGCCTGGGAGGCGCTGGAGGACGCGGCGCTGCCGCCGCGCGCCCTCGCCGAGAGCGGACGGCGCACCGGGCTGTACGTGGGCGTGACCGGCCAGGACTACCGCGACTGGCAGCCCGCGGGGCAGGAGGACGCCTACTGGCTGACCGGCAACGGGCACTGCTTCGCGGCGGGGCGGATCGCCTACACCCTGGGCCTGATGGGGCCGGCGGTCGCCGTGGACACCGCCTGCTCGTCCTCCCTGACCGCGGTCCACCTCGCCGGCCAGGCGCTGCGCCGCGGCGAGTGCGACGTGGCCCTCGCGGGCGGCGTCAACCTGATCCTGTCGCCCCGCTCGACCCGGCTGATCCAGCAGACCAACTCCCTGGCCCCGGACGGCCTGTGCAAGACCTTCGACGCGCGGGCCAACGGCTTCACCCGCGGCGAGGGCTGCGGTGTCGTCGTCCTGAAGCGGCTCGCCGACGCCCGGCGCGACGGCGACCGCGTGCACGCCGTGGTCCGCGGCAGCGCGGTCAACCAGGACGGCCGTTCCTCGGGCTTCACCGCACCCAACGTCCGGGCGCAGATCGCCCTGATCCGGGCCGCCCTGGACGACGCCGGACTGAGCCCTGCGGAGATCGGCGCCGTCGAGGCGCACGGCACCGGCACCGCGCTCGGCGACCCCATCGAGGTCGAGGCGATCGTCGCCGCCCTGGACCGGTCCGCGGGCGGCGCCCCGCTGCGCATCGGCTCGGTGAAGACCGGCCTGGGCCACCTGGAGGCGGCCTCCGGCATCGCGGGACTCGTCCGCGGCGTGCTGTCGGTCCAGCGGCGCCTGCTCCCGCCGGTCGTGCACCTGAGCACCCTCAACCCCCGCATCCAGCTCGACGGCACCGGCATCGAGTTCCCGCGCGAGGTGCTGCCCTGGGAGGCCGGCGACAGCGGGCCGGGCAGCTGCCTGGGCGTCAGCTCGTTCGGCATGAGCGGCACCAACGCCCACGTCGTCCTCGGCGCGCCGACGGAGCGGGAGCGGACACCGGCCGCGTCCGACGGCGGCCCGGTGGCCGGCTTCGAGCTCTCCGCCCGCACCGAGGGCGCGCTGCGCGCCTGGGCGGGCCTGCTGGCCGGCCGCCTGGCGGAGCTGCCCGCCGAGGAGTACGCCGCGTTCGCCTACACCGTCACCCACGGCCGGGCCCGCCACGGGGTGCGCGCCCTGGTCACCGCCGAGGACCCGCGGGCCGCGCTGTCGGCCCTGCGCGAGCTCGCCGCGGGCGGCACGCCACAGGCGGTACGGCTGACCGACGCCGCGCCGGACGCCCCGGCGGACCCGGCCACGGCCGGACTGGCGCGCGCGGTCACCAGCCTGCCGGCCTACCCGTGGGAGCGGGTGCGGTACGCGCCTGCCCGGGACACGGACGCGGGCGCGGGCGCGGACTCGGGCCGCGGTACGGGGACCGGGTCCGCCGGTAACGCGGACGCGGACAGCGGTACGGGAACCCGGTCCGCCGACAACGCGGGCGCGGGCGCGGGCAGCGGTACGGGAACCCAGTCCGCCGACAACGCGGCCACGGACCAGGCCGCCACGGACGCCGGTACCCGCCACGTCACCGACGCGGCCGGGGCCGACGGCCCGCGGACGGCACTCCCCGCTCTCCACGTCGCCTGGACCCCGTACACCCCGACCGTCGCCCCTGACGCCCCGGACGCCCCGGACTCTGCCGCGGACCGTCCGCTGCTCGTCGCCGGTGACGACACCGCTCTGGTGGCCCTGCTCGTCCAGGCCGCGCGGGCCGGCGGCAACCGCCCCGTGGAGGTGCTGGACACCCTGCCCGACTCCGCCGCGCAGTGGGCCGCGGTCCGGGCCGAGCACCCCGGGGACCTGCTCCTCGCGCTCGCGGCGGCGCCGCTGCCCGGCTCACCGGACGAACCCGCGCCCACCCGGCACGCCGCCGCCCTGGCCGCCGCCGCGACCGTCGCCGTGCGCGCACTGCCGGACGGCCCCGGCCGCGTCCACCTCGTCACGTCCGGCGTGCGTCAGGTGACCGGCGACGACGCGATCGCCGCGGGCGACCACGGGGTGCTGCACGGGCTCGCCCCCGTACTCGCCCTGGAGTTCCCCCGCGTGTGGGGCGGCATCGTGGACCTTCCGGCCGACTGCGGCCCCGAGGACGCGTCGGCCGCGCTGACCGCGCTCGCGGCCCGGGACGCCGAGGACCTGCTCGCCGTCCGCGCCGGCCAGGTCCACGCGGCCCGGCTGCGCCCGGCCGAGGAGAAGCCGCAGCCGCTGCCGGTGCGCCCGGACGGAACGTATCTGCTGAGCGGTGGCCTGGGTGCCATCGGCCGTGTGGTCGCCCGCGACCTGGCCTCCCGCGGCGCCGGTCACCTCGTCCTGCTCGGCCGCCGCGCCGAGGAGGAGCTGCCCGCCGAGGCGGCGGACCTGCTCGCCGGGCTGGCCGCGTCCGGCACCCCGACGACGTACCTGCGGGCCGATGTAGGCGACGGTCCGGAGCTGGCCGCCGCCCTGGGCGCGCTCGACGCGCTGCCCCCGCTGCGCGGGGTGGTGCACGGCGCCGGCGCCATCGAGCGGCTGCCGCTGGCGGAGGCCGGCGAGGAGGCCTTCGCGACCGCGCTGCACGGCAAGTTCACCGGCGCGCACTGGCTGCGGCTGCTGACGGACGACCGGCCGCTGGACTTCTTCGTGCAGCTGTCCTCCGTCTCCGCCGTCTGGGGCACCAGCGGCTACGGCGCCTACGCGGCCGCCAACGGCGCCCTGGACGCGGTGGCGGAACGGGCCGCCGCGTCCGGACGGCCGGCGGGCAGCGTCGCCTTCGGCCCCTGGGACCTGGACGGCATGGCCGACTCCGAGGCCCGCACCCAGCTCGCCCGGATGGGCGTGCGCCCGGTCACCGCGGCGCAGGGCAGTGCCGCCCTCGCCGTGGCCGGTCCGCACGGTGCCCATCTCGTCGCCTGCGACCTGGACACCGACCGCTTCACGGCCGTCATGAACGCCGTACGCCCGCGCCCCCTGTTCGACCTGCTGGCCCGGCCGTCCGCACCGGCCGCCGCCACCGGCCCCGGCAGCGGCGCCGACCCCGACAGCCCCACCGGCCCCGGCAGCGGCGCCGACGCCGACGCCGGGGAGGCGCCCGTCGCGCCCCGCGACGCGCTGCGCGCCGCCCCCGGGCACCGGCGGCCCGCTCTGGTGGCCGCGCACGTCCGCGAGGTGCTGGCCGAGATCCTCGGCCACGACGACCCGGCCGCGCTGCCGGAGCGGACCGGGTTCCTCGACCTTGGCCTGGACTCGATCATGGCCGTCGACGCCTCGGCCCGGCTCTCGGAGGTGCTCGGCCTGGACGTCGGCATCGGCGACATCTTCGGCCACCCCTCCCTGGAGCGGCTGTCCGCCGAGCTGACCGGCCGCCTGTCGGACGCCCCCGCCACCCCCGCGCCGCGCCGCACCCCGGCCGCCCGCCCCACGACCGGCACCACCACCGCCCCCACGACAACCGGCACCACCGCAGTCGGCACCACCGCAGTCGGCACCCCCGCCACCGGCAGCACCGCGGCCACCCCCACGACGGCCCTCCCCGCCCCGGCCACCGGAACCGCGGGCGCCCAGGAACCCGCCCCGGCCGCCCCCGCCCCTGAACCCATAGCCGTCGTCGGCATGGCCGGCCGCTTCCCCGGCGCCGACTCCGTCGAGGACTTCTGGTCGCTGCTCGAAGAGGGCCGCGACGGGGTGGGCCCGGTGCCCGCCGACCGCTGGGACGCCGAGCGCCTCGGCACCCCCGCCCAGGGCGGCTTCCTCGGCGACATCCGCCGCTTCGACGCCGCGTTCTTCGACATCCCCGCCCGGGAGGCGGAGAGCCTCGACCCGCAGCAGCGCCTGCTGCTCGAAGCGGCCTGGCACGCGCTGGAGGACGCGGCCTGCGCCCCCTCCTCGCTCGCGGGCAGCCGTACCGGCGTGTTCGTCGGCATCTCCAACTCGGACTACGCCCGCGTCATGGAGAGCGGCGGAGCCGACGCGCTGGACGCCTACTTCCCCACCGGTACCGCGCTGAACGCGGCGGCCGGACGCATCGCCTACTACCTCGGTCTGCACGGCCCGGCGCTCGCGGTCGACACCGCCTGCTCGTCCTCGCTGGTCGCCCTGCACCTGGCGGTGCGCTCGCTGCGCACCGGCGAGAGCGACCGGGCCCTGGCCGGCGGCGTCAACGTCATCACGGCACCCACCTGCTCGGTGGCCGTCTCCCGCGCCCACATGCTGTCGCCCGAGGGCCGCTGCAAGACCTTCGACGCCTCCGCCGACGGTTTCGTCCGCGCCGAGGGCGTCGGGGTGCTGGTGCTGCGCCGCCTCAGCGACGCGCTGCGCGACGGCGACCGGGTGCTGGCGGTCGTCCACGGCAGCGCCGTCAACCAGGACGGCGCCTCCTCCGGGTTCACCGCGCCCAACGGCACCGCGCAGCGCCGGGTGATCCGCGAGGCGCTCGCCGACGCCGGCGTCGAGGGCGCCGACATCGACTACCTGGAGGCGCACGGCACGGGCACCTCGCTGGGCGACCCGATCGAGGTGGAGGCCGCCTGGGACGTGCTGGGTCCCGGCCGCCGGCCCGGCGAGCCGCTGCTGATCGGCTCGGTCAAGAGCAACATCGGCCACTGCGAGTCGGCCTCCGGCATGGCCTCCCTGATCAAGTCGGTGCTCGCGCTGCGCCACGGGCGGATCCCGGCCGGGCTGCACTACAGCACGCCCAATCCGCACGTGCCGTGGCGGGACATGAACATCCGGGTCGTCGACGGGCGGGTCTCCTGGACACCGGGCGACCGCCCCCGCCTGGCCGGCGTCTCCGGCTTCGGCTTCTCCGGCACCAACGCGCACGTCGTCCTCGGCGAGGCACCGGCCGCCGCCGGGAGCACCGTACGGAGCACGCCGGAGCCGGGGGCGCTGCTGCTGCCGCTGTCCGCACCGGACGCGGCCGGCCTGGAACGGGTGACCGCCGCCTGGGAAGAGGCACTGGAAGGCGCGGACGAGGAGCTGCTGCCCGACCTCGTCGCCGTCGCCGCGGCCGGCCGCGCCCACCTGCCCGTGCGCCGGGCCGTGCTGGGCACCGGGCGCGAGAAGCTGCTGTCCGCGCTGCGTGCGGCGGGCGCGCCCGGCACGGCGGCCACGCGGGCGCCCCGGGTGGCCTTCCTGTTCTCCGGACAGGGCGCCCAGTACTTCGGGATGGGCCGCGAACTCTACGAGAGCGAGCCGGTGTTCGCGTCGGTCTTCGACGACTGCGACCGCATCCTCACCCCGTACCTGGGCGACTCGCTGCTCAACCTGGTCTTCTACGGCGACGACCCGCAGGCCGTGAACCAGACCCGGATCACCCAGCCCGCCCTGGTGGCGCTGGAGCTGGCCCTGGCCGCGCTGTGGGAGTCGTGGGGCGTGCGGGCCGCCGCCGTGATGGGGCACAGCGTCGGCGAGGTCGCCGCCGCCGTGCACGCCGGGGTGCTCGGCCGCGAGGACGGCCTGGCCCTGATCGCCCACCGCGCCCGGCTGATGCAGTCGACGGAGCCCGGCGGCATGCTGTCCGTCTCCGGTGCCCCGGACTCCGTCGCGGCCTGGGCCGAGGAGGCCGGCGTGGACGTGGCCGCCGTCAACGGGCCCGAGTCGGTCGTGGTGGCCGGACCGAAGGACCTGCTGGACGCGTTCGCCGCGCGGCTGACGGAACGGGGGGTGCGCAGCAGGGCACTGACCGTCTCGCACGCCTTCCACTCCCGGCTGATGGACCCGGTGCTCGCGGAGTTCGAGGCCGCCGTCGCCCCGCTCGCCTTCGGCGCCCCGCGCATCCCGGTGATCGCCAACGTCACGGGCGCCGAGGCGGCCGACGACACCTACGACGCGGGTTACTTCGTGCGGCACATCCGGCAGCCGGTGCGTTTCCACGAGGGCGCCCGCGCCCTCGCCGACCTGGATGCCGACGTCCTGCTGGAGGTCGGCCCCGACCGGACCCTGGTCAACCTGGTGCGGGCCGCCGGACTCACCCCGGCCGGCGGGGGCGTGCCCTCGCTGCGGCGCGGCGGTGTGGACCGCACCCAGCTGCTCGCCGCCGCGGGGCACCTCTACGAGCAGGGCCAGGACCTGGACTTCGCGCGGATCACCGGCCGCCCCGAGGGCCGCGCCGCCGCGCCGCGCTACCCCTTCGCGGACACCTCGTACTGGACCACCGCCGTCCCCGCCGCGCTCGCGCCGGCCGGCGGACCGCGCCCGGGGCACGGGCGCCACTGGGGGGCGGAGCTGAAGTCGCCCGCCCTGACCGGGCGCGCGTTCTCCTTCGCCCGCAGCACCTCGTTCCCGGCCTACCTCACCGACCACCGGCTCTACGGCACCGTCGTCACCCCGGCCGCCTCCCACCTGGGCACCGTGCTGTCGGCCCTCGGCGGTGACGGCTCGCCCGTCCTCGTACGGGACCTGATCTGCCCCCGGGCGCTCGTCATCAAGGACGGCGAGGAGTACGAGGTGCAGATCACCGTCGACCGGCCGGGCGCCGACGGCAGCGCGGAGCTGTCCGTGCAGAGCCTCGTCGACCCCGAGCGCGGCATCTGGCAGCGGCACATCGGCGGACGCTGCGCCACCCCCGCCGTCGAGGAGACGCACCGGCCCCGCCCGGCCGACCGCGCCGCCTTCATGGCCGCCGCCGACCGGCACCTGACCCGGGACGACTTCTACGACTACTTCCGCTCCCTGGGCTACACCCTGGGCCCGTCCTTCCGCTGGATCGACGAGGTGTGGATCCGCGGCGACCAGGCGCTGGTGCGCTACCGGATGCCGGAACTGCCCGACGACCCGGCCGAGTACGAGCTGTACCCCGGCCTGATCGACTCCTGCTTCCAGAGCATCGCGGTGTTCCTGGTCGACGAGGGCGCGGCCGAGGCGCCGTCCCTGGCCATCCCGTTCGCCGCACGGGAGCTCTCCTTCCACGGCCGGCCGGCGACCGGCGGCGAGCTGTGGGGCGAGGTGCGGGTGCTGCGCGCCGAGCCGCTGGCCAACGACCGGCTGCGGGTGGAGACCGCGGACCTGCACCTGTACGCGGTCGACCCGGCCACCGGCGGTGAGCACAGCGTGTTCCGGGCCGACGAGTTCCGCATCCGGCACGCCTCGCGCGCCGTCCTGGAGGCGGGTCTGCGCGGGGACGGCCTGGTCCGCACCCTGGACTGGGTGCCGCTGCCGCAGGACTCGGCCGCGCCGCTCACCGCTCCGGTGCCGGTCGCCGTGCTCGGCGACGCCGGCGACGCCCAGGCGCTGGTCGCCGCGCTGGAGGCCGCCGGCCACCAGGTGTCGGTGCACGGCGACGGCCTCCCCGACGGCCCGGACCGTCCGGACGCCGGACTCGTGGTGGACGCCCGCTGGCTGACACCGCGCCCGTCCGGTGCCGGGGCCGGCACAGGCGCCGGTACCGCCACCGGGACGGACCCGGGCACCGGTACTGACGCCGAGACCGACACCGGCACCGACGCCGGGCCGGGCACGGACGACGCTCCCGGCGCCGGGGCCGTGCTGGGCGCGGTCCGTGCGCTCGCCGCCACCCTGCGCGCGCTGCCGCCTGAGCTGCCCTACGTGCTGCTCGCCGACGGCGACGCCGTGCGGGCGCCGCTGCGGGAGGCCCTGTTCGGGTTGCTGAGCTCCCTCGAGGCGGAGCAGACCGAGCGCCGTCTGACCCGGCTGCGGCTGGACGCGGGCTGGCGGGCCGAGGGGGTCGCCGCGCTGCTCGGCGGCCTGCCCGAGGAGACCCGGCTCGCGCTCACGGACTCCGGTGTCCGCGTCGCCCGCCTGGTCGGCGTACCCGCCCAGCCCGCCGCCCGCGAGCGGGCCGGGGGCGCGCTGATCACCGGCGGTCTCGGCGCGCTGGGCCTGGCCGTGGCCGCCGCGCACGCCGCCCGCGGCGGCGACCGGGTCACGCTGATGGCCCGGTCCGCGCCCGGCGACGTCGAGCAGGGGGTGATCGACTCGCTCACCGCGTCCGGGGTCCGCGTGTCCCTGGTGCGCGGCGACGTCACCGACCCGGCCGACGTGGCGCGGGCCGTTGCCGCCGCCACCGCCGACGGCCCCCTGGGCACGGTGTACCACCTGGCCGGCGTCAACGCGGACGGCGCCTTCCCGTCCCTGACGGACGCCTCCTACGAGAAGGTCTTCCACGCCAAGGCAGTGGGCGCCGACGTCCTCGCCGACGCGGTCGCCGGCCACGATCCCCGGTCGGTGGTGCTGTTCTCGTCCGTCTCCTCGGTGCTCGGCTCCCCCGGACAGGCCAACTACGCGGCCGCCAACGGCTACCTGGACGGTCTGGCCGAGGCGCTGCGCGAGCGGGGTCTGCCCGCCGTCGGCGTCAACTGGGGCCCGTGGGTGCCGGAGGCCAAGGGCGGCATGGCCGCCGCGGCGGCCGTCGAGCGGGCGGCGCAGCGGATCGGCATCCGGCCGCTGACCGACGCCGACGCGGCGCTGCCGCTGGCGCTCGCCGCCGAGGGCGCGCAGGACCGCCTGGTCGTGGTCGCCCTGGACCCGGCCCGCTACGCCGGCCAGGCCGCGGGGCATCCGCGGGCCGCGCTGGTCGCCGCGCTGACCGAACCGGTGGCCGCGCCCCGGGGCGCGAGCGGCGAGGGCGAGCCGGCCGGCTGGCTGCGGGACCGGCTCGCGGCGTCCGGCGCCGACGACGCCGAGCGCGTGCTGCGGGACGCCGTGCGGTCCCTGGTCGCCCGGATGCTCGGCTCCGACGACGGTCTGCCCGAGGACGGCTCCGCCGACGCGGAGGGCTTCTCGCAGCTCGGTCTCGACTCCATCATGGCGATCGACCTGCGGGCCGCCCTGGCCCACGCCATGGGCCGGGACCTGCCCGCCACCATCGCCATCGACCATCCGAGCGTGCTCGCGATGAGCGGCTTCCTCGCCGCGTCCGACCCCGCCCGCACCGGGTCCGGCGGTCCGGCGTCCGACCCGGCCCCGGCCCTTGCTCCGGCGGCGGCCGCGGCCGCCCCGGACCCCTCCGGTCCCCTCCTCCCGTCCGCCGATTCCCTCCCCTCCCCCGACTCCCTTCCCACCGCCGGCCCCCTCGAGGGCCTCTCCCTCGACGAGCTGCTCCGGGCCGTCACCGACGACCTCGCCCAGGACCAGTGAGCAGGCGATGACCACCGAGCGCAGGAGCAGTGAGATGTCCGAAGCACCAGTGAATCCCGAAGAACTGCGGCGGGTGATCGAGGACCAGCTCCGGCTGTCCCGCCGGCTCAAGGAGCGGCTGGCGGCGGCCGAGGCCCGCGCGCACGCGCCCGTGGCCGTGGTCGGCACGGCGATGCGGCTGCCCGGCGGCGTCGACACCCCGCGCGCCTACCGCGACTTCCTGTACGCCGACGACCCGGACTTCCGGGCCCTCGTCCCGATACCCGAGGACCGCCCCTCGCTGCGGGCGGTCCACCACCCCGAGCGCGGCACCGCCGGCCGGTCCTACGTGGACCGGGCCGGGTTCCTCGACGACATCGCCTCCTTCGACGCCGCCTTCTTCGGCATCTCGCAGCGCGAGGCCGAGACGATGGACCCCCAGCAGCGGCTGCTGCTGGAGGTCTCGTGGGAGGCGCTGGAGCGGGCCGGTGTCGCGGCGCGCCGCCAGGACCGGCTGCCGGTCGGCGTGTTCGTCGGCGTGATGGCCTCCGAGTACGGCCGGCGTTTCGTCGGTGACGGCGACTACAGCCGTATCGACCCGTACCACAGCACCGGCAGCGGGCACTGCTTCCTGGCCGGCCGGATCTCCTACGCGCTGGGCCTGTCGGGTCCCGCGCTGAGCATCGACACCGCCTGCTCGTCCGCGCTGGTGGCGGTGCACCAGGCGGTGCGGGCGCTGCGCGACGGCGACTGCCGCTACGCGCTGGCCGGCGGCTCCAACCTGATCCTGGGCGCGGACCTGATGGTGGCGCTGTGCCAGGGCGAGGCCCTGTCGGCCGGCGGCCGGTCGCGCACCTTCCTGGCGGACGCCGACGGTTACGGCCGCGGCGAGGGCGTCGGCATGCTGACGCTGATGCGGCTGGACGACGCCGTCGCGGAGGGCCGCCAGGTGCACGCGGTGATCCGCGGCACCGCCGTCAACCACGACGGGGCGTCCTCCGGGTTCACCGTGCCCAGCGGGCCCGCGCAGCAGGAGGTGGTCCGCGCGGCCCTCGCCGACGCCCGCACCGAGCCGTCCGCCGTCGGCTACGTCGAGGCGCACGGCACCGGCACCGCGCTCGGCGACCCGATCGAGGTCGGCGCCCTGGACGCGGTGGTCGGCACCGGGAGCGGGACGCGTGGGGAGCCGGTCGTGCTCGGCAGCGTGAAGTCCCGCATCGGGCACCTGGAGGCCGCGGCCGGTATCGCCGGGCTGCTGAAGCTGGTCGTCCTGCTGGGCGAGGAGCGCGTCCCGGCGAGCGTGCAGCAGGGCGACGGCCGGCTGAACTCCCTCATCCCCTGGGAGCAGATCGGGGTGGCGGTGCCCCGCGGGCCGGTGCCGTGGCCCGCGCGGGACGGCGCGCGCGTGGCCGGCGTCAGCGCCTTCGGGCTGTCCGGCACGAACGCGCACGCCGTGCTCGCGGCGCCCGCCCCGCGGGCGGCCGGCGGGCCGGTGCCCGAGCCGGGCCACCCGGAGCTGCTGACGCTGTCCGCCAAGGACCCGGCGGCGCTCGCCGAACTGACCGACCGGGTGCGTACCGCGCTCGCCGGACGGGACGCGGCCGGGGTGGCCGCGCTGTGCCACACCCTGCGCGCCGGACGGGTCCACTTCGGGCACCGGCTCGCCGTCGTGGGCACCGGCGCCCGGGAACTGGCCGCGGCCCTCACCGGCGTGCGGCGCGGCGCCACCGTCCCGGCCGTCGACCGGGTCACGTTCAGCTCCTGCCCCGGGTCCGACGAGGTGCTGGAGCGGGCGCTCGCCGTACTGGCCGGCGCCTACCCCCGGCTGGCCGCCACGGCCACGGGTTCCGCGGGCCCCGCGGCCCGGCTCGGCGGTGTCCTGGCCGCGCTGGGCGTGCGGACGTCCGCGGCGCCGGCCCGGGAGACGGCGCACGGACCGGTGGCCTACCTGACGGCCGCCGGGGAGACGCTGCCGCTGGTCGCGGACGACCCGGAGGCCGCTCCCCGGCTGCTGGCCGCCGCCCTGGCCGCGCTCTTCCACTCGGGCGCCGACCTGCGTCTGGAGCTGCTGGCCGCGCCCGGCGCCCGGTTCACCGAGGCGCCCACCTACCCGTTCCAGCGCAAGCGGTTCTGGGTCGAGGAGACCGAGCCGTCCCGGGCGGACGAGGGCGCCGCGGCCGTGGAGACCGCGGCGGCGCCGGGCCCCCGGCCGGTGCCCCGCGATCCGGCGGAGATCAGCGCCTACCTCGCCACCGAACTGGCCGCCGTCCTCAAGGCGGACGGCCTGCTGCCCGCCGAGACACCGTTCTGCGAGGTCGGCGGCGACTCCTTCACCGCGATGCTGCTCACCAAGAGCGTCGAGCAGCGCTACGGGGTGGAACTGCCCACGCTCGACTGCCCGGTGGAGATGCCGGTCGGTGACCTGCTGGCGTACCTGGGCGACCAGGTGAGCGCCGCCACTGGAGGGGACCGATGAACAGCCGCACCCGAGCCTTCCACCGTCCGCGTCCGGTCGACGCGCCCGCCGTCCGGCTGGTCGGCTTCCACCACGCGGGCGGCTCGGCGGCCGTCTACCGGCCGCTGGTCCAGTGCCTGCCGGACGACTGGGACCTGCTGCTGCTCGACCTGCCCGGCCGGGGCCGGCGGGCCGGGCAGCCGGCCCTGGACGACATGACGGAGGTGGTCGCCACCGCCGTCGCGGACGTCCTGCCCTGGGTCGACGGCACCCCGCTCGCCCTGTTCGGGCACAGCATGGGCGCGGTCGTGGCGCTGGAGACGGCACGGTCCCTGGAAGGCCTGGGCAGTGCCCCGGTGTGGACGGGCGTGTCGGGGCGCGTCGCCCCGCACTTCGAACGCCCCGGCGCCGTCCCGCTCAGCACCCTCGACGACGACGCCCTGCTGCGGGTCCTGCTCGGCCTGGGCGGGATGCCGGAACGGGTCACCGAGTCCGCCGACTTCGTCGACCGGTTCCTGCGCACCGTGCGCGCCGACCTGACCGCGGTCGACAACTACCGTCCGGCCGCGACCCGTTCGCCGATGAGATCACCGCTGAGCGTGTTCGGCGGCACGCAGGACGCCTGGGCTCCCCCGGCGGCCATGCACCTGTGGCGGCGGGAGACCTCCTCCCGCTTCGCCCAGAAGTTCTTCCCCGGCGGCCACTTCTACTTCCTGAACGACCGCTTCCCCGCCCTCACCGACCAGCTGGTCCGGCAGATCGGAACCTGCCGGCACGACTCCACGCCCCAGGTGGCGTAGGAAGAGGAGAGCACGATGCGTTGGGACAACGTGTACGTCGCCGGACTCGGCGCCCACCTGCCCGAGCGGGTGGAGACCGCCGACGAGGCGGTCGCCGCGGGCCGCTACGACGCCGAGGAGGCCCGGGCAAACGGCATCCGAGCGGTGCGCGTGGCCGGCCCGGACGAGCCGGCCCCGGTGATGGCCGCGGCCGCCGGCCGGCAGGCGGTGGCCCGGGCCGGGCTGCCCGCCGACCGCTACGGGATGGTGCTGCACGCCTGCGTCGGCCACCAGGGCCAGGACTTCTGGACCCCGGTCAACTACGTGCAGAGCGAGGCGGTCGGCGGCACCGGCCTGACCGTCGAGGTCCGTCAGGGCTCCAACGGGGGCCTGGCCGCCGTGGAACTCGCCGCCTCCCACCTCGCCGCGCGCGGCACCCCGCAGGCCGCGCTGGTGACCACCGGCGACGCCTTCCGCATGCCGTACTTCGACCGCTGGGCGAGCGACAGCCAGTCGGTGTACGGCGACGGGGCCGGCGCGATGGTCCTGTCCAACCGGGGCGGCTTCGCCCGGCTGCGCTCCACCGCCAGCTGCTCCGACTCCTCGCTGGAGCCCATCTACCGCGGGACGACCGGCTGGACCGACGGCCCCTTCCACGACGGCGGGCCGGTCGATCTGCGCAGCCGCAAGAGCGACTACCTGCTCCGGGAGGAGGGCGGCTACGACCGGGTCATCCAGCGGATGACGAAGAACGCCTCCCAGGTCCTGCGGGAGGCGCTCGACGACGCCGACGCGAAGCTGCCGGACGCCCGGTTCTTCGTGCACTCCAACATCGCCGAGACGATCGTGGAGTTCTCGTTCCACTCCGTGCTCGGCGTCGACCCGGCCACCACCGTGTACGACTGGGGCCGCGACCTCGGGCACATGGGCGCCGGCGACCAGCTCATCGGCATCAACCACGTCGCCGAGACCCGCGGTCCCCGGCCGGGCGACCTGCTGGTCACGATGGGGGTCGGCGTGGGCTTCATGTGGACCGTCGCCGTCCTGGAGTTCCTGGAGACGCCCCGGTGGTGAACGGGCGTCACTGGTTCCACAGGAGCCGGAGCGTCGCGTTGACCAGGTAGAGACCGGCGAAGCCCGCCGCCCAGCCCGGCCTCCCCGAGGCGGCCAGGGCGGCGGCACCGGCGCCGAACCACAGCACCTCCAGGGCGACCCGCCCGCCCCCGTGCAGCGGGTACGGCGCCTTGGGGGAGCCGAACAGCGCCCACACCGCGATCAGCGCGACCGGCGCGCCGATCCCCAGGGCCAGCTTGACCGGCCATTTGTCGCTGGCGGTGAATCCCCACATCGAGGCCGCGGCGTACACCGCGAGTTCCAGCAGGAACATCAGCAGCATGTTGAGGGCCTTCAGGGACGAGAGCATGACGGACTCCTGTTTCGGCATGGGGGTGGGTCGGACGTCGTGGGGGTGCGGGCGGGGGTGCGGGCTGAGGCTCACACGGTGAGGTCGCTGCGGACGGTGAAGCGGTCCAGCTCGGGGTCGGAGACGAGGATCGCCCGCTGCAGTTCCTGGAGCCGCGGCGACGGCGTCACCCCCAGCTCCTCGACCAGGCACTCGCGCAGTGCGGTGAAGGCCTCCAGCGCCCGCCACTGCTGACCGGACCGGTAGAGGGCGATCATGTACTGGGCGCGCAGGTTCTCGTGCATCGGATGCCGCGCGGTGAGCACCGCCAGTTCGCTCAGCAGCGCCTGGTGCCGGCCCAGGGACAGGTCGGCCTCGACCCGCGCCTCGACGGCCATCAGCCGGTTCTCCTCCAGGCGGGTGACCTCCACGCTCAGCCGCATCCCGGTGTACACGTCGACCAGTGCCCGGCCGCGCCACACCGCGAGCGCCGAGCGCAGCAGCCGCGACGCGGTCGCCCGGTCTCCGAGGTCCATCGCCCGCCGCCCCGCCGCGGTCATCCGCTCGAAGGCGTGGACGTCCGTCTCCTCGGGCGTGATGTCCAGCAGGTAACCGCCGTACCGGGTGGTCAGCACGTCCTTGGCACTGCGCGGCCCGTCCGCGGGCAGGGCGGCCGCGAGCCGCTTGCGCAGCTGCAGGATGTACGTCTGCAGCGTCGTCTGGGCGCTGCGCGGTGGCTCGGTTCCCCACAGCTCCTCCATCAGGCTGGCCACGGGAACCACCTGGCCGGCCTGGAGTGCCAGCAGTGCCAGTACCTGACGCGGCTTTCCCGCGGTCGGCAGCAGCGCGACCCCGTTCTCCGTCGCCTCGAAAGAACCCAGGATCTTGATGTCCATGTCGGACGCCTCCCCCACTCACCGGGCCGCATTGATGACTTCATGGTCGTCCACCACGGGGGTCGGGCGGCAGTGCGAGGATCACCGGCCCGCTGTGAAACCCCACTTGCCCGAAGCGTGAAAAACGCATGCGCCCCGCCGGAGGACCGCACGTGCTGCGGCGGGCGGGTGCAGGCCCGTACGAGCGGGGCTCAAGCGGCGACGGCCAGCCTGGGCCACGGGCGGGGTGACCGTGCGATCGGTGCCGCGCACCGGTACCCCACCGAACGCGGCGAAGTGAGGAGAGAGCATTGACCACGGTATCCAGCCCGGCCCCACCCGAAACCCGTCCGTCCCCGCTGGCGGCGCTGCGCACGCTGCGCCGGGAAGGACAGCTCGCCGCCCGTTACCCGCGGATCGCGCCCCTGCTCGCGGAGCTGGCCGGCACCGGCGCGGAGACGGACCTGCGGCGGGCGGGCTCGGTCCTCGCCCAGCTGGACCGCGCCCAGGTCCTGGCGGCCTGGCCGGAGACGGAGACCGCGGTGATCGCCGTCACCGGGCACTCCACCCTGGGCGGCCTGGGCGACCCGCTGGCCGCCGAGTTCGGCCGGCACGGCGTGCTGACCGAGACCCGGCCGAGCGACTTCGACGCCTACCAGCGCGATCTGCGGGACACCGGCAGCCCGTTGTACGCCGCCGACGTCGATCTCGCCCTGTGCGTGCTCGACCCGCAGGTCCTGCTGGACGAGCTGGGCTCGCCCTGGCAGGCGGAGGACCTCGAGCGGGCGGTGCGGCGCAAGCTCGCCGAGATCGAGCGGCTGGCCGGCACCTTCACCGCGCACTCCGCGGCGGACCTGGTCCTCAACACGGTGCCGCTGCCGCGCACGGTCACCCACCAGCTCGTCGACCACGAGTCGCGGGCCCGGGCGGGGCTGGCCTGGCGGGACTTCAACAGCGGCCTGCTGCGGCTGTCGCTGGCCGACCCGCGCGTCCACGTCGTCGACCTCGACCCGCTCGTCGCCGCCGGGACCCCGCTCAACGACGCCCGCATGGCGGCGTACGCGAAGGCCGCCCTCGGCGACGACCTGCTGGCCCGGTACGCCCGCGAGGTCGCCCACCTGTCCCGGATGCTGCGCGGCCGGACCAAGAAGGTGCTCGTCGTCGACGCCGACAACACCCTGTGGGACGGCGTCCTCGGCGACGACGGCCCGGACGGGATCGCCGCGGCGACCACCTTCCGCGGCGAGGCGTTCGGCACCTTCCAGCGTCTGGTGCGGCAGCTGGGGTCGCAGGGCGTCCTCCTCGCCGTCAGCAGCAAGAACGACCACGACGACCTCGTCCGGGTCGTCCGCGAGCACCCCGACATGGTGCTGCGGGAGGACGACTTCGCCCGGATCAACGCCAACTGGCGTCCCAAGGACGCCAATCTCGAGGACATCGCCCGCCGGCTCAACGTGGGCGTGGACAGTCTCGTGTTCGTCGACGACTCGCCCTTCGAGTGCGGGCTCGTCACCGCCGGGCTGCCGCAGGTCGCCGTGGTCCGGCTGGACGACGAACCGGCGCTGCACGTCGAGAAGCTGCTCGCCGACGGCTGGTTCGACACCGCACGGCTCACCGCGGAGGACCGGGCCCGCGCGGCCCGTTACCGCGCCGAGTCGGTCCGTGCCGACCTGCTGGAGAGCGCCGGCTCGCAGGAGGAGTACCTGGGCCGGCTCGGGGTGCGGGTCACCGTCGCCGAGGCCGCCCCCGGCGACGCGGACCGGATCGCCCAGCTGTCCCTGCGCACCA
The DNA here is from genome assembly GCF_049975785.1 of Streptomyces sp. WG7. Taxonomy (NCBI): domain Bacteria; kingdom Bacillati; phylum Actinomycetota; class Actinomycetes; order Kitasatosporales; family Streptomycetaceae; genus Streptomyces; species Streptomyces sp. WG7. Next base: position 4,898 of record NZ_JBNGGE010000061.1, on the reverse strand, counting down.
ACCAGTTCAACCTGACCACGGTCCGGCTGCGGGCCGCCGACGTCACCGGGCGGCTCACCGACCCCGCCCACCTGGTCCTGGTGATCCGCTCGGCCGACCTCTTCGGCGACAACGGCGTCGTCGGCGCGGTCCTCGCCCGGCGCGACGGCGACACGCTCCGCGTCGACAACATGCTGCTGTCCTGCCGGGTGTTCGCCCGGGGCATCGAGCAGGCCGCCGCCGCCGCGCTGCTCGCCCATGCCCGGGCGACGGGCGCCACGCAGGTCACCGCCGCCTACCGGCCGACCGGGAAGAACCGGAACGTCCGTGGGTTCTGGCCCTCCCTGGGCTTCACCACCCTCTCCGTCGCGGACGACGAAGTCCGCTTCCGGCACGGCCTGCGGGACCTTCCCGCCGTGCCCTCGCACATCAGCCTCGACTGCGCCCTGGAAGGGGCCCACCGATGACCAAAGAGGAATTCATCCACCTCGTCCGCGACGAACTCGACCTGCCACTCGGTGTCGACGACCTCGACGCCGACTTCGACCGCGTCGTCAGCTGGGACTCGATGCACATGGTCCGCCTCGTCGCCGCCGTCGAGCAGCAGACCGGCAGCCGGGTCCCGGTCGGCAGGCTGCTCGCCGACCGCAGTATGTCCGCCATCTACGAACGCATCAGCGAAGCCGCCTGAGCCGGGAGGAATAGACCGTCATGAGCATCGACGCGTACGACACGCAGCGCACCGAACCCGCGCCCGTGTCCACCGTCCCCGGGCCTGCCCCGGACACCGGCGCGAGCCCGGGCCCGGCCGTCAGGCGCGGCCTGGTCCTCTTCCTGGTGGCCACCGCCCAGCTGATCTGCGTCCTGGACTCCACGATCGCCAACGTGATGCTGCCGGAGCTGCGCGCGGACCTCGGTCTGAGCACCTCCGGCCTGCAGTGGGTCATGAACATCTACGTGGTGCTGTTCGGCGGGCTGATGCTGCTCGGCGGCCGGCTCACCGACGTGTTCGCCCGGCGCTCCGTCCTGGTGGCGGGCCTGCTGCTGTTCACGGCCGGCTCGCTGCTGGCGGCCGTCGCGGAGAGCGGCGGCATGCTGCTGACCGGGCGCGGGCTGCAGGGCGTGGGCGCCGCCGCGCTGTCCCCCGCCGCCCTGTCCATCCTCGTCACCACCTACCCGGAGCCCAAGGAGCGGGCCAAGGCGCTCGGCGTCTGGGGCACCGTGATGGGCGTGGGCGCCAGCCTCGGCACCCTCCTGGGCGGGGCGATCACCGACGTGGACTGGCGACTGGCGTTCCTGATCAACATCCCGATCGGAGCGGCCCTGCTGATCGCCTGCTTCCTCTGGATCCCGCGCAGCGCCCCGGCCGGGCCCCGGCCGCCGGCGGACGTCGTGGGAGCGGTGACCGGCACCCTGGGCCTGCTGGCCCTCGTCTACGGCATCGTCCGCGCGGGCCACGACGGCTGGAGCGACTCGGTGGCCCTCGTGTCGCTGGGCGCGGCGGCCGTGCTGCTCACCGTGTTCGTACGGGTGGAGGGCACGGCCAAGGCGCCGCTGCTGCCGCTGCCGCTGCTGCGCCGCAAGTCCGTCACCTCGGGCACGCTCGCCCAGCTGATCTCGGCCGGCCTGATGCTGCCGTCCTTCTTCATGCTGCCCCAGTACATGCAGGAGGTCCTGGGCTACAGCCCCCTGGAGGTCGGCCTCGCCTACATCCCGACCTGCCTCGCCATGCTCGGCGTCTCCGGTGCCGTCCCGGTACTGATCGCCAAGTACGGCCCCCGGGTCCCGTACATCCTGGGCAACGTGCTGCTGGCCGGCGTGCTGGTCCTGATGGTCAACGCGCCGACCGAGACGGGGTACTGGTCGCTGCTCCTGCCCGTCACCGCCCTGCTCGGCGTCGGGCTGGTCCTGTGCCTGATGACGGCGCCCGTCGTGGGCACGCGGGACGCGACGGAGCAGGACGCGGGGACCACGTCCGCGGTGCTCAACGCGTCCACCGAGATCGGCGGCGCGCTCGCCCTCGCCGTGACGGCCACGGTCGTCGGCTCGCGCCTGACGGAGCTCACCGCGGACGGCGTGGACGCGGCCACCGCGTTCACCGAGTCGATCCAGCGCGGCTTCCTGGTGCTGTTCGTGTGGATCGCCGTGAACGTGGCGGTGGGTCTGCTCGGCTTCGGTGGCCGCCCGCAGACCGCGGACGAGCAGAAGACGTCCTGACACCGGCGTCCGGGCGGGCGGGCCCCCGACCGCCCGCCCGGACGCACCCCTCTTCCCCGCGATCCGCGCCGCTCCCCCGCCCCCTCCCGCCGGAAACCGCATCCCGGCCGGCCGTCGGACGGCGTCCGGCACGGCGGGGCACCACGTCCGCGCAGGGCGGGGCACCACGTCCGCGCAGGGCGGGGCACCACGTCCGCGCAGGGCGGGGCGCCACGTCCGGGCAGCGCCCGGCGCCGCCCGCCACGGACTCCGCGACGCCGCGCCTCACTTCGGGCGACTCGCTTCCCGCGACCCGCGACCTCGCTACGCACCGCGCGACCTCGCTTCCCGCTTGCCGCTTGCCGCGCCACCGAGCCCCTGCGGGCGCACCCCGCAGACACGTCGCGCTCTCCCCAGCCCCGGCCTCTCCGGCCGTGCCGACCGGGCACCCCGCCGCCCGGCCCCGGGAAGGCGCGCCCTCACCACCCGCACCGCGCGTCACGCCCGTACCGCCACCACACGGCACCCGCACCACACGGCACCCGCGCCGCACCCCGCACGCCTCGACCGCACCCCGATCCACCCGGCCCCGCCCCACCCCCGCACGCCCCGAGCCCACTCCAGCCGGAACCGCAACCCACAGGAACCGCCGCCGCACGAACACACCCTGGGAGGCAGCCAGATGATCGAACAGCGCACCCGACCGGCCTCGGCCCCGGCGACCACCGCCCCCGACACGCCCGTCGCCCTCCTCCTGGGAGCCTCCGGCACCTCCGACGGGCCGGGCGGCACCGCCGCCGTCTCCGCCCTGCTGGAGGCCTGGGCCTGCGGCATCGCCACCCACGTCGTGGACCAGGCGTCCCGGCTCGCCACCCGCGACCGCGCGACGACGCAACTCGCCGACCTCTCCTCCGGACTCGACGTCACCCGCCCCGGCCTGTGCGCCGCCTGGGCCCGCGAGCAGACGGACCGGGGCCGGCGGTTCGACGTCGTCCTCGGTCTGCGCCCCGAGGTGCAGGAGGCGGCCGCGGTGACCGCGGAGGCCCTGGGCCTGCCCGGCAACCGGCCCGACGTGGTGCGCCGGGTGCAGGACCCCGGCGCCTGCCGGGCCGCGCTGGCCGCGGAGGGCTTCCTGGTGGAGGCCACGCCGGAGCCGGAGCCGGTACGCGGAACGCTGGCCGCGGTGGGGGTGTTCGCCGCCGGACGGCCCCAGGTCGTCCTGGTCGCCTCCGTCCCGCCGGACGGACCGGTGCGCACGGCCGAGCTGACCGGGCCGGCCTGGGCCGCGGTCGCCGACGAGGCGTCCACCGCGGTGCGCCGGCTGGGCCTGGAGTTCGGCGTCTTCCGGGTGGATCTGCGGCCGACCGGACGCGGGCACGTCCTGAGCACCGTACGCACGACGCTCGGCGACGACGGCGTGCACGCCCTGCTCGGCACGGCCGCGCCCTGGCTGGAGCCCTTCGGCGCCGTGTACGACGACGCCCTGGGCCGTGCCCTGCCCCTGCCGTCCCCGGCCTGGCCGCGCACGGCGGCACCCACCCGGGTCCGCCCCGCCGTCGCGCCCGTCCTGGGACTCGCCGGGGACCCCGACGACGCCCGCGAGGAACCGCACCTGTGCCGTGGCATCGACTGAACCGGAACCGACCGGAAACCGGAGAAACCGCATGACAACCGAGCTGGTCCAGTTGCTGACGCCCGAGGGCACCCGGGTGACCGACCCGGTCTGGGACCCCTACGTCGCCGATGTCACCCCGGACGGCCTGCGCGGCCTGTACCGGGACCTGGTCCGGGCCCGCCGCGTGGACGCGGAGGGCGTGACGTTGCAGCGCCAGGGCGAGCTGGGCCTGTGGCCCTCGCTGCTCGGCCAGGAGGCCGCCCAGGTCGGCTCGGCACACGCCCTGGCCGACGGCGACCACGTCTTCCCCAGCTACCGGGAGCACGGCGTCGCCCTCTGCCGCTCCCTCGACCCGCTGAGGCTGCTGGCGATGTTCCGCGGCGTGAACAACGGCGGCTGGGACCCGGCCGACCACGACTTCCACCTCTACACCCTGGTCATCGGGTCGCAGGCGCTGCACGCCACCGGCTATGCGATGGGCGTGGCCAAGGACGGCGCGGACTCCGCCGTGATGGTGTATTTCGGTGACGGCGCGACGAGCCAGGGCGACGTGAGCGAGGCGTTCAACTTCGCCGCCGTCTACAACGCGCCGGTGGTGTTCTTCTGCCAGAACAACCAGTGGGCGATCTCCGAGTCCAACGAGAAGCAGACCCGGGTGCCGCTCCACCAGCGTGCCCAGGGTTTCGGCTTCCCGGGCGTGCGCGTCGACGGCAACGACGTCCTGGCCTGTCTCGCGGTGACCCGCTGGGCGCTGGAGCGGGCGCGGCGCGGTGAGGGCCCGGCGCTGATCGAGGCGTACACGTACCGCATGGGCGCCCACACCACCTCGGACGACCCCTCCCGCTACCGGCACGAGGCGGAGGTGCGGGAGTGGGCCGAGAAGGACCCGATCAGCCGCCTCCGGGACCATCTCACCGGCTCGGGACTGGCGGATGACGTCTTCCTGAGGTCGGTGGACCGCGCGTGCGACGCCGTGACCGCCGACCTGCGCGCGGCGGTCCGCTCGATGCCGGACCCGGACCGGTTCGCCGTCTTCGAGAACGTGTACGCGGACGGGCACGCGCTCGTCGACGAGGAGCGTGCCCGGTTCGCCGCCTACCAGGCGTCG
>NZ_JBNGGE010000060.1:0-41293 GCF_049975785.1 Streptomyces sp. WG7 | reverse complement strand
GGGGGGGCGCGGGCCGCGGCGGCCCCCCGGGGGTGGTTGGGGGGGGGGGGGGCGTTGGGGGGGGGGGGGGGGGGGGGGGGCCCCCCCCCCCCCGCGAGGCCCACACCGACGCGGGGCGCCCCTACCCCCACGGCCCCCACCCCCACGGCACCTACCCCCGCGGCCCTCCGGAGGACCCCCGCACCATCAACTCCCCCCGCACCGTGGCGATCCCCCCGGGCGGCGCCTCCTCCCGTCCCATCGCGATGCGGCCGGCCCGCGCCCCCGCCTCCGCGAGCGGCAGCCGTACCGTCGTCAGCGCGGGCACCGCGTCGATGCTGAACGGCAGGTCGTCGAAGCCGGCCACGGACACGTCGTCCGGGATCCGCAGCCCCAGCTCGCGCAGCGCCGCGCACGCGCCCAGCGCGACGGAGTCGTTCGCGGCGACGACGGCCGTCAGCTCCGGGTCCCTGCGCAGGAGTTCCAGCGTGGCCTCGTAGCCGGACTGCCGGTCGTAGCGGCCGTGGAGCGTCCAGCGGGGGTCCTCCTCGATGCCGTGCGCGGCCAGCGCGGCGCGGTGCCCCTCCAGCCGGTGCCGGGTCGTGGTGCGCTCCTCGGGGCCCGCGATGTAGCCGAGCCGCCGGTGCCCGAGCCCGATGAGGTGCTCGGTCAGTTCCCGGCCGCCCCCGCGGTTGTCGAAGGTCAGCGCGATGGCCCCCGTGCCCGGAGCCGGCGGCCGCCCGCACAGCACCACCCGCGTGCCGGCCTCCGCCAGCCTGCGCAGCTTCGCCGCCACGGCCGCCTGGTGCGCCGCGTCCTCCATCGCACCGCCGGTCAGTACGACGGCCGCCGCCCGCTGCCGCTGCAGCAGCGTGAGGTAGGTCAGTTCGCGCTCCGGGGCGCCGCCGGTGTTGCAGACCACGGCGAGTCTCTCGCCGCCCGCTCTGCCGCCCGGCCCGCCGATCTCGGACTGGACCGCGCCGGCCATGATGCCGAAGAAGGGGTCGGCGATGTCGTTGACCAGGATTCCCACCAGGTCGGACGTCGCCGCCGCGAGCGCGCTCGCGGGCCCGTTGAGGACGTAGTCCAGGTCGTCGACCGCCTTCAGCACCCGCGCCCGGGTGGAGGCGGCCACGGGATAGTTCCCGTTCAGCACGCGCGACACCGTCGCGGGGGAGACCTGGGCGCGGGCCGCCACGTCCGCCAGTGTCACCGTCATGTCCTCGTCCTCCGCATCGCGCGTGTCCCGAACGCCCGTCTCGGCCGTTCAAGCGCCGTCCAAGTGCCGTTTCAGCCGTCTCGGCCGTCTCAGCCGTCCAAGTGCCATCTGGGCCGTCGCAGCCGTCCAGGTCCGTCTCAGCCGTCCAGGTGACCTTACGGGCACCGCCCGCCGCCGTTCGCCCCCTCGAACAACTCGCCCGAGACACGGTCTTGTCCGGACCACCGTCCACAGGCTAGCTTCCTCATACATAGAAAGCGCTTGCTGTACTGCGTTGCCGTACCGCTCGCCGCATCGCCGGCCGTATCGATCGCTCTCGCTCGCTGTACGGCTCGTACGAAGGGAATGACGTGACACGCAAGACGGTGCGTATCGCCATGAACGGTGTGACCGGGCGCATGGGCTACCGCCAGCACCTCGTCCGCTCCATCCTGGCCCTCCGTGAACAGGGCGGCCTCGACCTCGGCGACGGCACCGTGCTGTGGCCGGAGCCGATCCTGGTCGGCCGCCGCGAGCACGCGCTGCGGGCGCTGGCCGAGCGGCACGGTCTGGAGCACGTCTCGACGGACGTGGACGCGGTCCTCGCCGACGACAGCGTCGACATCTACTTCGACGCCCAGGTGACCTCGGCCCGCGAGGAGGCGATCAGGAAGGCGATCGCCGCGGGCAAGCACATCTACACCGAGAAGCCCACCGCCACCGGCCTGGACGGCGCCCTGGAACTCGCCCGCCTGGCCAACGACGCCGGCATCAAGCACGGCGTCGTCCAGGACAAGCTCTTCCTCCCCGGCCTGCTCAAGCTCAAGCGCCTCATAGACGGCGGCTTCTTCGGCCGCATCCTGTCCGTGCGCGGCGAGTTCGGCTACTGGGTCTTCGAGGGCGACTGGCAGGACGCCCAGCGCCCCTCCTGGAACTACCGCGCGGAGGACGGCGGCGGCATCGTCGTCGACATGTTCCCGCACTGGGAGTACGTCCTGCACGAGCTGTTCGGCCGGGTGAAGTCCGTCCAGGCCCTCACCGCCACCCACATCCCGCAGCGCTGGGACGAGAACGGCAAGCCGTACGACGCCACCGCCGACGACGCCGCCTACGGCGTCTTCGAGCTCGACGGCGGTGCGATCGCCCAGATCAACTCCTCCTGGGCGGTCCGCGTCAACCGGGACGAGCTCGTCGAGTTCCAGGTCGACGGCACCGAGGGCTCCGCGGTGGCCGGCCTGCGCAACTGCCGGGTCCAGCACCGCTCCGCCACCCCCAAGCCGGTCTGGAACCCGGACATCCCCGCCACCGAGGTCTTCCGCGACCAGTGGCAGGAGGTCCCGGACAACGGCGACTTCGACAACGGCTTCAAGGCCCAGTGGGAGCTGTTCCTGCGCCACGTCTACGCCGACGCCCCCTACCACTGGGACCTGCTGGCCGGCGCCCGCGGCGTCCAGCTCGCCGAGCTGGGCCTGAAGTCGTCGGCCGAGGGCCGCCGCCTCGACGTCCCGGAGGTCTCGCTGTGACCCTGCACCTGCCGGACGCGAACGGCACCACGCGCGCCTACGAGCCCCGCGCCGAACCCCTCACCGTCACCCCAGGAAGCGCTTTCACGTCCCGTACGGTGTTCTCGGCGGCGCACGTCGTCGCCGACCCGTACGCGGACACCACGCCCGACGGCCCCGCCGCCGTCGACTGGGACGCCACCCTCGCCTTCCGCCGCCACCTGTGGTCCCACGGACTCGGCGTCGCCGAGGCGATGGACACCGCCCAGCGCGGCATGGGCCTGGACTGGGCCGGCGCGGCCGAGCTCATCCGCCGGTCCGCCGCCGAGGCGAAGACGTGCGGCGGCCGCATCGCCTGCGGCGTCGGCACCGACCAGCTCACCGCCGGCACGCTCGCCGAGGTCCGGGCGGCCTACGAGGAACAGCTCGCCGTCGTCGAGGAGTCGGGCGCCCAGGCCATCCTGATGGCCTCCCGCGCGCTGGCCGCGACGGCGCAGGGCCCGGACGACTACCTGGAGGTCTACGGCCACCTCCTGCGCCAGGCCGCCGAACCGGTCGTCCTGCACTGGCTCGGCCCGATGTTCGATCCGGCCCTGGAGGGCTACTGGGGGTCGGCGGACCTCGACGCGGCGACCGACACCTTCCTGGAGGTCATCGCCGCCCACCCCGACAAGGTCGACGGCATCAAGGTCTCCCTCCTCGACGCCCAGCGCGAGATCGACCTGCGCCGCCGCCTCCCACAGGGCGTGCGCTGCTACACCGGCGACGACTTCAACTACCCCGAGCTGATCGCCGGCGACGAGCAGGGCTTCAGCCACGCCCTGCTCGGCATCTTCGACCCGCTGGGCCCGCTGGCGGCCGAGGCGGTCCGCGTCCTGGACACGGGGAACACGGAGGGCTTCCGCGCCCTCCTCGACCCCACCGTCGAACTCTCCCGGCACCTCTTCCAGGCCCCCACCCGCTTCTACAAGACGGGCGTGGTGTTCCTGGCCTGGCTGGCCGGCCACCAGAGCCACTTCACGATGGTCGGCGGCCTCCAGTCGGCCCGCTCCCTGCCGCACCTCGCCCGCGCCTACGAACTCGCCGACGGCCTCGGCCTGTTCCCGGACCCGAAGCTGGCCCAGGAGCGCATGCGGAACCTGCTGAACCTGTACGGAGTGAACCAGTGAGCGACACGGCACCCGACCTGACCCGTTTCAGCATCAACCAGATGACGGTCAAGCAGCTGACGCTGCCCGAACTGACCGACGCCTGTCGCGACCTGGGCGTCGGCAACGTCGGCCTGTGGCGCGAACCCGTCCAGGCGTACGGCGTCGAGGCGGCGGCGAAACTGGTCCGCGACGCGGGCCTGACCGTCACCACCCTGTGCCGCGGCGGCTTCCTCACGGCCGTCGACCCCGACGAGCGCGCCAGGGCCCTGGCCGACAACCGCCGAGCCGTCGACGAGGCCGCCACCCTCGGCACCGACACCCTGGTCCTCGTCTCGGGCGGCCTCCCGGAGGGCAGCAAGGACCTGGGCGCGGCCCGCGAACGCATCGCGGACGCGCTCGCGGAACTGGCCCCTTACGCCGAGGAGCACGGCGTCCGCCTCGCCATCGAGCCGCTCCACCCCATGTACGCCTCCGACCGCTGCGTGGTCTCCACCCTCACCCAGGCCCTGGACCTCGCCGAACGCTTCCCGGCCCACCAGGTCGGCGTCACCGTCGACACGTACCACATCTGGTGGGACGACCGGGCACCGGAACAGATCGCGCGGGCGGGCGCGACGGGCCGCATCCACACCTTCCAGCTCGCCGACTGGACCACCCCCCTGCCCGAGGGCGTCCTCAACGGCCGCGGCCAGATCGGCGACGGCGCGATCGACATGCGGGAGTGGAAGGCGTACGTGGAGGCGGCCGGCTACACCGGCGCGATCGAGGTCGAGCTGTTCAACGAGGGGCTGTGGGCACGGGACGGACGGGAGGTACTCGCCGAGACGGCGGCCCGCTTCGCGGAGCACGTGGTTCAGCCCCACGGCAGGTGACCGGCCCGCTACGGACTCGGCGTCAGGAGGAGGAGGTGTCTCCTCCGGGGCCGGGTCCGTATTCGGCTCGTGGTGAGCCGAGGCGGTCTGCCACCAGCGTCAACCATCCGCCGGCACCGTGCGATGAGGGAGGGTCGACCTCCATGCCCAGTTCGGCGAGGGCCAAGGCGCAGCCGAACTCGTCCAGACCGAGTGCCAGCAGTTCGTGCAGCTCACCGACGAGACGGGCCACGAGGTGCGGATCGGTGGAGGAACGATAGTCCTCGACGGCTTCGTCATGGTCGGCGAACTCATCCGGCATGTCCTGCGAGAACCAGCCGCTCAGGGATCGGCCACCTTGAGTGCCAGCAAGAACGGCCTACGGGTTGGTTGAAATCGAGGCCGATGCCCCTTGCCTGATTGCAGCGCTTCGAGTTTCTGGTCGACCGTCTTTCGATTCTGTACTGGTCGTCAGGTGGGCCTGGCCAAGTAGAGCCCTATTTCGAAGCCGCAGCTCAACACGCAAGGGCGTCAGTTAATTTAATCTCTCAAGGAAGGAGATAGGAAATCTGCATTCTCACCCTCTTCGGCCTGGCCGTGGTTGGTGAAGTAGCGGGCGCCCTCGCCAACGGTGTCCAGCACGTCGAGCAGACATGAGTCTCGCTCGTGATCCCCGTGGCGAAGCGAAACTCGGGGGTCATGGAGGAGGCCGCCTGCGGAGATCAGCTTGGCGAGATCGAAGACATTTTCCCGGGAAACCTCCATGATGCTCTCCCTCAGTTCTGAGGAGTTCATATTCCGCAGCGAGGGGTTCCCTTTCACCGTACCGGTGACGACTTGGCGCCAATTGCCGCCCTCCCGGGGAGAGAGTGCAGCGTTCTTCTGCCCGTTTCCGGCCGGTGGGCCCACGAATTCTATGGTCTCCTGTGTGGTCTTCTGGGCGACAGTCAGGTTCGGGAACGAGGATGCGGCATCGATGGTTGGCTGGCCCCTGAGGCGATGGGCCAACTGCATGTCTGTCTTCCCTACGTGCTTGTCGATGACATGACTTCCATGGATCCCCTCCTGATTCGCCAAGTCCACGGGATATCTGTGATTTGATTCAACGGGCGGCCATGAAACGTCAGTTCGGGGTCGTTCGGAGGCGAGGTAGCGGCTTCCGGAGTGGTCGAAAGCGGCCGGGACGGGAGGCGGTGATGGCCGAGGCGGCGGCGCCGTTCGTCGAGTACGCGGCGGACGCGAGGCCCGGAAAACAAATGCCGGCGATCCGTGCAACCGTTCCGTCGCTCCGCGGGTCGTACTTGGCATCAGGACACCCCGGTGGGGGGATCCGAGGGATCTGGGGGGATCCGGGGGGATCGGTGGGGGTTCTGAGGGGGAGGGGAAACCCGAGGGGGCCCGGTCTTCGACTGGGCTCCCTCGAAGCTCCTCGATGCTCTGCGGCTGCTGTGGCCGCTGGGGTCTAGAAGAAGACGCCGCAGCGCAGCAGTACGTTCGCGTACGGTCGTGCCTCGCCGGTGCGGACGATCAGCCGGGCCCCGGCGGAGAGTTCCTTCAGTCGCTCGTGCGGGACGAGTGCGAGGGCGGGGAAGTGAGCGTCCAGCAGCGCGGCGGCCTCGGTGTTGGCCTCCCGTATCTCCGTCGCCGCCGTCGCGCCCTCGACGACCAGCTCGTCGAGCAGGCCCTCCACCACCTCGGCGAAGGACGGCACTCCGGCACGGAAGGCCAGGTCGACGACGCGCGGGCCGTCGGGGATGGGCATGCCCGCGTCGCAGACCAGGACCCCGTCGCCGTGGCCGAGTCCGGCCAGGGCCCCGGCGAGGTGGCGGTTGAGTATCCCGGCCTTCTTCACAGCGCCTCCACCTCCGCCGCCGTCGGGTACGACGCCTGCGCCCCCGCCTTGGTGACGGCCGCCGCGCCGACCCGCGCCGCGTACGCCGACGCCTCGGTGAGCGACTCTCCCGTGCCGAGCCGCCAGGCCAGCGCCGCGGTGAACGCGTCGCCCGCGCCCGTCGTGTCGACGGCGTTCACCTTCACGGAGGGGACGCGGGAGACACCCTCGGACGAGGACGCCACCAGCGCGCCCTCGGCGCCCAGGGTCACCACCACCGAGCGCGGCCCCTTGGCCAGCAGGATGCGGGCCCAGTCCTCGGGGCGTTCGCTCACGCAGGAGTCGCCGAGGATGACCTTCGCCTCGTGCTCGTTGACGATCAGCGGGTCGCAGGCCGCCAGCACCTCCGGCGGGAGCGGGCGCGGCGGTGACGGGTTCAGGACGAAGCGGCTGTCCGGTGCCAGGCTCCGGACCACCTCCACGACCGTCTCCAGCGGGATCTCCAACTGCGTGGAGACCACACGGGAGGCGTGGAAGAGGCTCGCGGCGGCGCGGACGTCCCCCGGTGCCAGCCGGCCGTTCGCGCCCGGCGAGACGACGATGCTGTTGTCGCCGGACGGGTCGACGGTGATCAGCGCGACGCCGGTCGGCGCCCCGCCCACCAGCACGCCGACCGTGTCGACACCGGCCGCCCGCTGCGAGTCCAGCAGCAGCCGGCCGTAGTCGTCGTCGCCGACCCGGGCCAGCAGCGCCGTACGGGCGCCGAGGCGGGCGGCGGCGACCGCCTGGTTCGCGCCCTTGCCGCCGGGGTGGACGGCCAGGTCGGTGCCGAGCACCGTCTCGCCGGCACCCGGCCGCCGCTCGACGCCGATCACGAGGTCGGCGTTGGCCGATCCCACGACCAGGAGGTCGTAGTCGTACATGAATCGCTCCCCGATCCGAGTGAAACCGAGTGAAACCGAGTGAAACCGAGTGAAGCCGAGTGAGGAGTGGCGGGCGGTCGATGGGACCGCCCGCCGTGAACTCCCCTGAACCCGTGTCAGCCCTCGAAGCCGGCCACGTTCTCCTTGGTGACCACCTTCACCGGCACCTTCACCATTGTGTCCACCTTTTCGCCATCGGCCGCGCGCAGCGCGTTCTGCACGGCGATCCTGCCCAGTTCCTTCGGCTGCTGCGCGACGGACGCGAACAACGTGCCCTCGCGCACCGCCTTCAGCCCGTCCGGGGTGCCGTCGAAGCCGACGACCTGGACCGACTTGCCGGCCTTGGAGCCCAGTGCCTTGATCGCGCCGAGGGCCATCTCGTCGTTCTCCGCGAAGACGCCGTCGATGTCGGGGTGCGCCTGGAGCAGGTTGGTCATCACGTCCAGGCCTTTGGTGCGGTCGAAGTCCGCGGGCTGCTTGGCGACGACCTTGATGCCCGGGTACTCCTTCAGACCGGCCGCGAAGCCCGCCCCGCGCTCCCGGCTGGCGGAGGTGCCGGCCTGGCCCTGGAGGATGACGATCGTGCCCTCGCCGCCCAGCTTCTCGGCGAGCGCCTTGGCGCCCAGCTCACCGCCCTCGACGTTGTCGGAGGCGACCAGCGCGGCCGCCTTCGCGTCGTTGACGCCGCGGTCCACGGCGATGACGGGGATGTCGTCCTTGTTCGCGCCGCGCACCGCGGGACCGGCCGCGTCGGAGTCCACCGGGTTGACGATGATCGAGGACAGCCCCTCGCTGGTGAAGTTCTGCAGCTGGTTCGCCTGCTGGGAGGCGTCGTTCTGCGCGTCCGTGACCGTCAGGTCCACGCCCGCCTTCTTCGCCTGCTCCTCGGCGCCGTCCCTGATCTGCACGAAGAACGGATTGTTGAGCGTGGACAGCGACAGGCCGACCTTACGCGTCTTCCCGTCCGAGGAGCCGTTGTGCAGCAGCGAGGTCGCGCCGACGACGGCCACCGCGACGACGGCCGCGATCAGGTACGTCAGTGCCTGCTTGCCCTTGCCGCCCCCGCCGGCCCCGGCCGCCGGAGCGGTCGCCCCCGCCTTGCGCCGCAGCGTGTCCAGCAGCACCGCGAGTGCGATGACGACACCGATGACGACCTGCTGCCAGAACGCGGAGACGGACAGCAGGTTGAGGCCGTTGCGCAGCACCGCGAGGATCAGCGCGCCGATCAGCGTGCCCGACGCCTTGCCGGTGCCGCCCGCGAGCGAGGCGCCGCCGATGACGACGGCGGCGATGGCGTCCAGTTCGTAGCCCTGCGCGGCCTGCGGCTGCGCGGAGGAGAGCCGGGAGGCGAGCACGATGCCCGCGGCGGCGGCGAACAGTCCGGAGAAGGCGTAGATGGCGAGCTTCTGCCGCTTCACGCGCAGGCCGGACAGGCGCGCGGCCTCCTCGTTGCCGCCGATGGCGTACATGGAGCGGCCGATGTAGGTCCGGCCGAGGACGAAGGCCGTGATCAGCCCCATCACGATCATCACGAGCACCGGCACCGGCAGCCACCCGCCGAGGGTGTCGCCCAGGTGCGAGACGGAGTCCGGGAAGGCGATCGGCGAGCCCTGCGAGATGACCAGCGACAGACCGCGCCCCACCGACAGCATGGCGAGCGTCGCGATGAACGGCGGCAGCTTCCCGTACGAGATGAGGAAGCCGTTCACCAGGCCGCACGCGATGCCCGTCGCGACGGACAGCAGCACCGCGAGCACGACGGGCATCCCGGCCTCGGTCGCGCTCCAGGCCAGTACGGTCGCCGACAGCGCGGCGACCGAGCCGACCGACAGGTCGATGCCCGCGGAGACGATGACGAAGGTGACGCCGAACGCGAGGATCGCGGTGACGGCGGCCTGGACGCCGACGTTCAGCAGGTTGTCGGCGGTCAGGAAGTCCCCGGACAGCGCCGACATGGCGATGACGAGGACGATCAGCGCGGTCAGCGCGCCGTTCTCCAGCAGCAGGCGGCGCACACCGCCCGTGGCGCCCTGCGCGCCCGGCTTGCTCTTGAGCGTGTCAGTGGCCACGGGAGGCCTCCGTTCCGTCGCTGTGGGGGGTGTCGCTGTGCGACGTGTTGCTGTCGGGGGTATTGGTGCCGGGGGTGTCGGTGTCGGGGGCGTCACCGTGAGGGGTGTCACCGTGAGGGGTGTCGCCGTGGGGCGTGCTGACGGCGAGGGCCATCACGGCGTCCTGGGTCGCCCGGTCGGCGGGGAGTTCGCCCGCGATCCGGCCCTGCGCCATCACCAGCACCCGGTCGCTCATGCCGAGCACCTCGGGCAGGTCGCTGGAGATCATCAGGACGGCGGCGCCGGCCGCGGTGAGTTCGTTGATCAGCTGGTAGATCTCGACCTTGGCGCCGACGTCGATGCCGCGTGTCGGCTCGTCGAGGATCAGCACCTTGGTGTTCGCCAGCAGCCACTTGCCGATGACGACCTTCTGCTGGTTGCCGCCGGAGAGCGTGCGCACGTGCTGGCCGAGCCCGGCCATCCGCACGCCGAGCTGCCCGGCGATCCGCTCGGCCGACTCGTGCTGCCCCTTGAGGTCGACGAGCCCGGCACGGGACGTGGACCGGAGGGTGACGAGACCGAGGTTCTCCTCGACGGAGGCGTCGAGGACGAGCCCCTGCCCCTTGCGGTCCTCGGGGACGAGCCCGATCCCGGCCGCCATGGCGGCGTTCACGTCGTGGCGGCGGAGCCGGTCGCCCGCGACGTGCACGGTCCCGGCGTCGTAGGGGTCGGCGCCGAACACGGCACGGACGACCTCCGTCCGCCCGGCGCCGACGAGTCCCGCGATGCCGACGACCTCACCGGCGCGCACCTCGAAACCGACGTCGTGGAAGACACCGTCCCGGGTCAGCCCCTCCACCTTGAGCAGTGCCTCGCCGGTGTCGGCGCGTTCGCGCGGGTACTGCTGCTCGATCGACCGGCCGACCATGAGCCGTACGAGCTCGTCCTCGGGCGTGGAGGCGGGCACCTGCCCGACGCTCCGTCCGTCCCGGATGACGGTGACCCGGTCGCCGAGGGCGGCGATCTCCTCCAGGTGATGGGTGATGAAGACGATGCCGACACCGTCCTCGCGCAGCTTCCGCACGATGGCGAACAGCTTCTCGACCTCCTCGGAGGTCAGTACGGCGGTCGGCTCGTCCATGATGAGCACGCGCGCGTCCAGGCTGAGCGCCTTGGCGATCTCCACCATCTGGAGCCGGGCGATGCCGAGTTCACGGACCCGGGCCCGCGGGGACACGTTCACGCCGACCCGCTTCAGGAGCACCTCGGCGTCCGCGTTCATCTTCTTCCGGTCGATCATCCCCAGGCGGCGTGGCTGGCGCCCCAGGAAGATGTTCTCGGCGACCGTCAGATCGGGGACGAGGTTGAACTCCTGGTAGATGGTGGCGATCCCGAGGCGCTCGGAGTCCTGCGCACCGTGGATGCGCACCTCCTCGCCACCGGACAGGATCCGCCCGGCGTCGGGCGTGTAGGCGCCGGAGAGCATCTTGATGAGGGTGCTCTTGCCCGCGCCGTTCTCACCGAGGAGCACGTGCACCTCGCCCCGGCGCAGGTCGAAGTCGACGCTGTCGAGCGCGACCACCCCGGGGAAGGTCTTGCGGATGCCCTCGATGCGCAGCAACTCGTCCGGACTGCGGCTGCTCACGGCGTACTCCTTCGTACGGGGGAGGGGGACGGGGGTTGCTGGGGGGCCGCCTCACCGCAGGAGCGGCGGACGACGAGCCGGGCCGGGAGAGTGACGGACTCGCCGGGCCGGCCCTCGATACGGTCGACCAGCGCGCGCACGGCGGCCCGCCCGAGGTCGCCGGTGGGCTGGGCGATCGCGGTGACGGGCGGATCGGTGTGCACGAACCAGCGGATGTCGTCGAACGCGGCGAGCGCGATGTCCTCGGGGACCCGCAGCCCGCGCGCGCGTACGGCGTCCAGCGCGCCGAGCGCCATCAGGTTGTCGGCGGCGAAGACGACCTCGGGCGGCTCGGGCAGGTCGAGGAAGCCCTCGGTGACCCGGCGTCCGCTGTCGGCCTGGAAGTCGCCCTGGCCGATGTAGGCGTCGGGCAGGGGGAGCCCGTACGCGCCGAGCGCCTCGCGGAAGGCGTCGACGCGCTCGCGTCCGGTCGTGGTGGCGGCCGGCCCGGCGATGATCGCGAGGCGGCGGTGCCCGAGCCCGTGCAGGTGGGCCACGAGGTCCCGTACGGCGGCCCGCCCGTCCGACCGCACGACGGGCACGTCGACGCCGGGGATCCAGCGGTCGACGAACACCATCGGCGTCCCGGCCCGCGCGGCCTCCAGCATCCGGGGCGAGCCGCCGTCGGTGGGGGAGACGAGCAGCCCGTCGATACGCCGGTCCAGCAGCGTCGTGACGTGGTGGTCCTGGAGGTCGGGCCGCTCGTCGGCGTTGCCGATGATGACGCTGTAGCCGAGCGCGCGGGCCTCCTCCTCGACGGAACGGGCCAGCTCGGTGAAGTACGGGTTCATGACGTCGCTGATGACCAGGCCGAGGGTGCGGGTCTGGTCCGTGCGCAGCGACCGGGCGACGGCGTTCGGGCGGTAGCCCAGCGTCTCGACGGCGGCCAGCACACGGGTGCGCGCGCTCGGGCTGACGGACGGATGGCCGTTGAGGACGCGCGAGACCGTCGCGACGGACACGCCCGCCTCGGCGGCGACGTCCTTGATGCCGATGCTCGCCATCGCCGTTCCACCTCCTTGTGGAATCGATTACACGGAGGATTGGAAACGATTACACGGGTGGATGGCAAGAGGGTGGGGGTGTGCCGAAACCCAATCGTGACCCGGCGGGCGTCGCGCGTCCGCCGCCGGACATGCGGCGGCCCGGCCCCGGGTCGGAGGACCCCGGGCCGGGCCGGACGCGACGGCCGGCCGGCTCAGTCGGCGAGCGCGGCGGTGAACATGCCCGCCTCGTAGGAGCCGCCCCGCTGATGCGTGATCACGGCGAGCCGGTTGGCCGCGTTGATCAGCGCCACCAGGGAGACCAGCGCGGCGGTCTGGTCGTCGTCGTAGTGCTTGCGCACCTGGGCCCAGGTCTCGTCGGACACGCCCTGGTGGGCGTCGGCGAGCCGGGTGCCCTCCTCGGCGAGTGCCAGCGCGGCCCGCTCGGCCTCGGTGAACACGGTGGACTCGCGCCAGGCGGCGACCAGGTGGAGCCGGACCGCGCTCTCCCCGGCGGCCGCGGCCTCCTTGACGTGCATGTCGATGCAGTGGCCGCAGCCGTTGATCTGGCTGGCCCGCAGCGACACCAGCTCCTGCGTGGACTTCGGCAGCGACGACTCGTGGACCAGCATGCCGGCGCCCGCGAACCGCTTGGCGAACCTGCTGCCGAACTCGTTCTCGAACAGGTTGAATCGGGCTTCCATGACCTCGTCCTCACTCTCGGTGCCTCACTGACGAACACAAGACGCCGGCGGCCCGAACCCTGTGACGGGGCGCCGGTGTGACGTGAGCCACCGCCGGCGGGTGTCACAGAGCGGCGGCGACCGGCGTCCTGTGCGCATGACACCGTCGGAGGCGAAGATGCGGGAGCAGCTGGTGACGAGCGGGAACAGCGGACGCGAGCCGGACGGCACGACCGGGCGGCCCATCGGCGGTAGCGACAGTGGCAGCGACGCAGGCAGCGACGGTGTCGGCGACGCAGGTAGCGACGGTGTCGGCGACGCAGGTAGCGACGGTGGCGGCGGCAGGGACGGCGGCGGCGGCGGACGCACGGACCCGGCCACCGAGGCCTTCGTCGCCCACCGCAACCTGCTCTTCACCGTCGCCTACGAGATGCTCGGCTCGGCCGCCGACGCCGAGGACGTCCTCCAGGAGACCTGGCTGCGCTGGGCGGGAGTCGATCTCGGCACCGTGCGCGACCGGCGCGCGTACCTGGTCCGCATCACCACCCGGCAGGCACTGAGCCGGCTGCGTACGCTCGGCCGCCGCAAGGAGTCCTACGTCGGCTCCTGGCTGCCCGAGCCGCTGCTCACCGCGCCGGACGTGGCCGAGGACGTCGAACTGGCCGACAGCGTCTCGATGGCGATGATGCTGGTCCTGGAGACGCTCACGCCGACCGAGCGGGCGGTGTTCGTACTGCGCGAGGTGTTCGACCTCGACTACGACGAGATCGCCGAGGCCGTCGACAAGAGCCCGGCCGCGGTCCGCCAGACCGCGCACCGGGCACGCGCGCACGTCGCGGCGCGCCGCCCGCGCGGGGTCGTCTCCCCCGCCGAGAGCAGGGACGCGCTCGCCGCGTTCCAGCGGGCGGTCGAGACGGGCGACCTGCAGGGCCTGCTCGACATCCTCGCGCCGGACGTCGTCCTGCTGGGCGACGGCGGCGGCATCAAGCAGGCCGTCCTGCGGCCCGTCACGGGGGCCGGCAAGGTGGCCCGCTTCATGGTCGGGGGGATGCTCAGGCAGGCCGCCAGGCTGTCGCTGGAACCGGCCCAGGTCAACGGCTACCCGGCCCTGGTCGTCCACCTCGACGGCGAACTCGACACCGTGCTGGCGCTGCGCTTCGACGACGGCCGCGTCACCGGGCTCTACGCGGTGCGCAACCCGGAGAAGCTGTCGCACATGCGCCGGGAGACGACCCTGCGCCGCTGACCGCGCGGCCCGGCGGGCGCCCCGGTTTAGGTGGTCGCCCGGCCCGGCGGTCGCCCGGCTAGGCGGGGTCCGGGAGCGTGTCGCCCGTCTCCAGCAGCGTCTTGAGGCTGGAGAGGAGGGCCGGCCAGCCGTGCTGGACCATCTCGCGCGCCGTGCTGCCGGGCTGGAACCCGTCGTGGACGACGGTCAGTTTCACCGAACCGCCGAGGTCCTCGATCTCGAACGTCACCTTCGACCGCTGCTCGGCGGCCAGCCTGGCGAGCGTCTCGTCGTCGACGCCGTTGGCCTTCGCCCACTCGGGCGTGAAGGTGTGCCAGGTGTAGGACAGGCGCCGGTACGGGTCGGAATCGAGCACGGCCTGTCCGGGGCCGGCGGTCTCCGCACCCCCCTGCCGCCAGACCATGGCCGACCCCGCCTTCCAGTCGGTGGCGAACTCCAGGCCCCAGTAGCGGCTGGTGAAGGCCGGGTCGGTCAGGCCCTGCCACAGCTTCTCCGGCGTGGTCCTGATGTAGGTCGTGTACACGAACGCGTTGCTGTCCATGGTGGTGTCCTCCAGCGCGTGCTTGAGATCGGCGAGTGCGCGCACCCGCTCGTGGTCGTAGCGGCTGATCCAGCGTTCGGCGACGGCGTTGACCGGTTCGGCGTTGAGGTAGTGCAGCTTCTCCCGGCCCCGCCGGACGGTGGTGACCAGGTTGGCCGCCTCCAGCAGCGCCAGGTGTTTGCTGACCGACTGCCGGGCCATGTCCAGCCCGGAGCACAGCTCGCGCAGGCTCTGCCCGTTGCGTGCGTTCAGGCTGTCCAGCAGCCGCCGTCGGCTGCTGTCGGCCAGCGCCTTGAACACCTCGTCCATCTCCGCCATCTCAGCCCCTCCGACATGCAGCCCATTGGCTGCCTATTACGTTAGGCAGCCAATGGGCTGCATGTCAACGGGTCGAACGGGCGTCGATATTCGCTACCGCGGCGGCCTGCGAGGGCGGAGACTCGTCCCATGGCGGACATGGCATCGTTCCGGGACGCGGTCACGGCGTGGGCGGCCGGTGGCCCCGGCGGACCCGCGCACGAACTGGCCGGGCGCCTGACCGTCCGGACGGCGGTGCTGCTCGAAGGGCCGAGCGACGCGGCGGCGGTCGACGCGCTGGCCGCCCACCACGGCCGGGACCTGGCGGCGGAGGGGATCTGCGTCCTCCCGATGGGCGGCGCGATGAGCGTCGGCCGCTTCGCCGGCCTCCTCGGACCGTCCGGCCTGGACCTCCGTCTGACGGGCCTGTGCGACGAGCGGGAGCGCGGCTACTACGTCCGCGCCCTGGACCGGGCGAACGCGGCCCGGCGCGACCTGTTCGTCTGCGCGGCCGACCTGGAGGACGAACTCATCCGCGCACTGGGCGTGCCACGGGTGACGGCACTCGTCGAGGCGGAGGGTGACCTGCGCCCCCTCCAGACCTTCCTCCGCCAGCCCGCCCAGCAGGGCCGCCCCGCACCGCAGCAGCTGCGCCGTTTCCTCGGCACGAAGAAGGGCCGCAAGATCCACTACGGCCGCGTCCTCGTCGAGGCACTGGACCCGGCCCGCACGCCCGACCCGCTGGCGGGACTGTTCGCCGCGCTCTGACCGTTCGCGGCGCTCTGACCGTTCGCCGCGCTCTGACTGTTCGCGGCGCTCTGACCGTTCGCGGCGTTCTGACTGTTCGCGGCGCTCCGGCCGTTCGCCTCTCCGGTCGCGGGCCGCACGCCGTTGTCAGTGGCGGCTGACAGGATGACGATCATGAGCCGGATCATCTCGTACAGCACGGCCGACAAGGCCGACGTCCTCGCTTTCCTGGGCGCCGCCGACGAACTGACGCCCGATCAGCAGCGGCTTCTCGGCATCATGCGCGAGAAGGCGCGGGAGCGCCAACGCGACCTGGACCACCAGGGCATCGACCTGGGCCTGTCCATACCCGACGCGCTCGAGCACCTGGTGGCCGGCCACGCGAGTTCGAAAGCCGAGTACGCGGCGGGCGCCTACTACCACGCCCTCCAGCACATCATCGACCGGAACGCCTCGGACCCCGCCGAGCTGGGTGTGTACTCCAAGCCGTCCACCTTCTTCGGGCTGGTCGACGAGGAGCTGCGCCGTCTGGGCGTGAGTGCCGACTTCCTCCTGCACGACCGCCTCTTCTCCGGGCCGCCGGAGGAGATCCCCTTCCCCATCCCGTACCCCGTGGACGGACCGCACATCGGCATGTTCCCGCTGGCCAAGGCGAAGCCGGCAGCGGAGGCCTACCGCGCGGTCCTGGACCGGATGGACGAAAGCCTCCGGTACGACGTCCGGGAGGTGATCGAGAAGCTCGAGTTCGAGCACGAGGAATGGGAGTACTCCACGAAGAACATCGACTGGTACACCCAGGACACGATCTTCTTCTCCATAACGGGCTGATTCCGCATGACGGCCTGATCGGCGGCGGTAGCAGCGGCCGAGGGCTGGAGGAGGTCCGGATGCCGGTCCGTCGGGCCCCGCGCCGCCGAGAGCGGCTCGCGGAAGGTGCCACGTGCCGGCGCGGTGTCACCGGACAACTGGCAGCGGGTGACGGTCGCCGAGGCGTGAAGCGATGTATCGCCGCTCTGTTCGGCTCCCGCAGGACGGAGGCGGCCTCCCGCGTCAGGACGCCGCCGAGCCCGAGCGCTCACGGCCGCCTCGGCGCGGCCACCCGGGGCGCCGGGCATTCCCCCCTCCGACTCAACCGTGAACGATCGGGCTTGATCGTGCGCGGCCCGCTCATATGAGTGCGTGGTGAACAGGTGGCCGGGAATGTCCTCGCCTTGCCGGTAGGTATGCCTGCGGCGGTCAGGCAGCCGCAGGCTCGCACCACACGTACTTGCCCCGGTTGCCGTGCCTGGCCGGCGGATGCCACCCCCACACGTCCGCGCAGACCCGCACCAGCGCCAGCCCCCGCCCCTCCTCCAGCTCCTCCACCCGCCCGAACTGCGCCGGTGGCTCGGGAGGTTCGGGGTCCGCGTCCCACGCCCCGATCCGCAGCGTGCCCGGCGGCGACCAGCACACGCGGAGGGCGGCGGGACCCTTGGTGTGCCGTACGGCATTGGGGACCAGCTCCGTGGCGAGCAGTTCGGCGACGTCGACGAGGCGGATCAGCCCGTGCATGGTCAGGATCAGCCGGAGGGTGCGCCTGCATCGTGCCGATGCGCGGGTCGACGACCGACGACCGACGCCCGCTGCCAAGGCCGGCCCCAGTCGGCTACCCCTCGGAGTCCTCCGACCGGTTACGGCGCTGCCGCAGCCACAGCAACCCGGCGGCCAGACCCGCCACCCCCAGCACCGCGACCTTGGCCGCCCCCTTGGACGCCAGGAGCCCCAGGCCCCAGTTTTCTTCCCAGCCCAGCCACAGCAGCAGACCCGCTGCCCCGAGCGCGCACAGCACAGCGACCACTACCTCGACTGCGGCCCACGCTCGGCCCCGCCCCCGGAAGTCCATGGACTTGATCGTAGTCACCTCACACGCACCGAACACACTGTCCGCCGGGCAGTCGGACCCGCTGCCGCCGCGCCGCCGGGAAGGGGGTGGGCAGGGGCCTCACATCCTTCTCCTCCGAGTCAGGAATTCCTGCCGGGCCCTCCCCCTGTCACACCTCACCGGTACCGTCGGATCATGTCCACCCAGTCCGACGCCGCCCCCGGCGAACGCCGCCTCGCCACCCTCGAAGGCGTCCTGGAACGCATCACGTACGCCAACGAGGAGAACGGCTACACGGTCGCCCGCGTCGACACCGGCAGAGGCGCCGGCGACCTGCTGACCGTCGTCGGCGCGCTGCTCGGCGCGCAGGCCGGCGAGTCCCTGCGCATGGAGGGCCGCTGGGGGTCCCACCCCCAGTACGGCAAGCAGTTCCACGTCGAGAACTACACGACCGTGCTCCCCGCCACGGTCCAGGGCATCCGGCGCTACCTCGGCTCCGGTCTGGTCAAGGGCATCGGGCCGGTCTTCGCCGACCGCATCACGCAGCACTTCGGCGTGGACACACTCCAGATCATCGAGGAGGAGCCGAAGCGGCTCATCGAGGTGCCCGGTCTCGGCCCCAAGCGGACCAAGAAGATCGCCGACGCGTGGGAGGAGCAGAAGGCGATCAAGGAGGTCATGCTCTTCCTCCAGACCGTCGAGGTGTCGACGTCGATCGCGGTGCGGATCTACAAGAAGTACGGTGACGCGTCGATCTCCGTCGTCAAGAACCAGCCCTACCGCCTCGCCGCCGACGTGTGGGGCATCGGCTTCCTCACCGCCGACAAGATCGCCCAGTCGGTCGGGATCCCGCACGACAGCCCGGACCGGGTGAAGGCGGGGCTGCAGTACGCCCTGTCACAGGCCACCGACCAGGGGCACTGCTACCTCCCCGAGGAGAAGCTGATCGCCGACGCGGTGAAGCTGCTCCAGGTGGACACCGGGCTCGTCATCGAGTGCCTCGCCGAGCTGGCCGCCGAGCCCGAGGAGGGCGAGGACCCCGGCGTCGTACGCGAGAAGGTCCCCGACCCGCAGGGCGGCGACCCCGTCACCGCCGTCTACCTCGTCCCCTTCCACCGCGCCGAGCTGGCCCTCTCCGCCCAGCTGCTGCGCCTCCTGCGCACCGGCGAGGACCGGATGCCGGGGTTCGGGGACGTGGCCTGGGACAAGGCCCTCGGGTGGCTGAAGGGCCGTACCGGCGCCGACCTCGCCCCCGAGCAGGAGGCCGCCGTCAAGCTCGCCCTCACCGAGAAGGTCGCCGTCCTCACCGGCGGGCCGGGCTGCGGCAAGTCCTTCACCGTCCGCTCCATCGTCGAGCTGGCCCGCGCGAAGAAGGCGAAGGTGGTGCTCGCCGCGCCGACCGGGCGGGCCGCCAAGCGCCTCGCCGAGCTGACCGGCGCCGAGGCCTCCACGGTCCACCGCCTGCTGGAGCTCAAGCCCGGCGGCGACGCCGCCTACGACCGGGACCGGCCGCTGGACGCCGACCTCGTCGTCGTCGACGAGGCCTCCATGCTCGACCTCCTCCTCGCCAACAAGCTGGTCAAGGCCGTGGCCCCCGGCGCGCACCTGCTCTTCGTCGGGGACGTCGACCAGCTGCCCAGCGTCGGCGCCGGGGAGGTGCTGCGGGACCTGCTCGCCGACGGCAGCCCCGTCCCCGCCGTCCGCCTCACCCGTGTCTTCCGGCAGGCCCAGCAGTCGGGCGTCGTGACGAACGCGCACCGGATCAACGCCGGACAGCACCCGCTCACCGACGGCATGAAGGACTTCTTCCTCTTCGTCGAGGACGAGACGGAGGAAGCGGGACGGCTGACGGTGGATGTCGCCGCGCGCCGCATCCCCGCCAAGTTCGGGCTGGACCCGCGCCGGGACGTGCAGGTCCTCGCCCCCATGCACCGCGGGCCCGCCGGCGCCGGCACGCTGAACGGGCTCCTCCAGCAGGCCGTCACCCCGGGGCGCCCGGACGTGCCGGAGAAGCGGTTCGGCGGCCGGGTCTTCCGCGTCGGCGACAAGGTCACCCAGATCCGCAACAATTACGAGAAGGGCGAGAACGGCGTCTTCAACGGCACCGTGGGCGTCGTCACCTCGCTCGACCCGGTGGAGCAGCGCCTCACCGTGCTGACGGACGAGGACGAGGAGGTTCCGTACGAGTTCGACGAACTGGACGAGCTGGCCCACGCCTACGCGGTGACCATCCACCGCTCCCAGGGCAGCGAGTACCCGGCGGTGGTGATCCCCGTGACGACCGGCGCCTGGATGATGCTCCAGCGGAACCTGCTGTACACGGCGGTCACCCGGGCCAAGAAGCTGGTCGTGCTCGTCGGCTCCCGCAGGGCGATCGGGCAGGCGGTGCGCACGGTGTCGGCGGGCAGGCGCTGCACGGCGCTCGACTTCCGGCTGGCGGGCTCCTGACCCGGAGACCTTCCGGTGAAACCTCTCGACCTGTGTGAAAAAAATGATCGATCAAACGAGTCGCAAAGGTCACAGAGCTCTTCCGGAAGGGGAGGAGAGGGGGCAGGATGAGCAAGTTGACGGCACTGAGTGCCGTCGATAGGCCCGATGGGCGACCCCGAGTGCACTCTCCTGAGCCAAGTGGGGGATGGTAGAGACAGTCAGGGCACCTCGAAGATGAGGCACTACGTCGGTGAGGGAAGACGTGAGCGACAACTCAGTAGTACTGCGGTACGGCGACGGCGAGTACACCTACCCGGTGATCGACAGCACCGTCGGCGACAAGGGCTTCGACATCGGGAAGCTCCGCGCCCAGACCGGTCTGGTGACGCTGGACAGTGGGTACGGCAACACCGCCGCCTACAAATCCGCGATCACGTATCTGGACGGCGAGGCGGGCATCCTCCGGTACCGCGGCTACCCGATCGAGCAGCTGGCGGAGCGCTCCTCCTTCGTGGAGGTCGCCTACCTGCTGATCAACGGCGAGCTGCCGACCGTCGACGAGCTCAGCGCGTTCAAGAACGAGATCACGCAGCACACCCTGCTGCATGAAGACGTCAAGAACTTCTACAAGGGCTTCCCGCGCGACGCCCACCCGATGGCCATGCTGTCGTCGGTCGTCTCGGCGCTGTCGACGTTCTACCAGGACAGCCACAACCCGTTCGACGAGCGTCAGCGCAACCTCTCCACGATCCGGCTGCTCGCGAAGCTTCCGACGATCGCGGCCTACGCGTACAAGAAGTCGATCGGCCACCCGTTCGTCTACCCGCGCAACGACCTCGGCTACGTCGAGAACTTCCTGCGCATGACGTTCTCGGTGCCGGCGCAGGAGTACGAGCTCGACCCGACGGTCGTCGCCGCGCTCGACAAGCTGCTGATCCTGCACGCGGACCACGAGCAGAACTGCTCGACCTCCACGGTCCGCCTGGTCGGCTCCTCGCAGGCGAACATGTTCGCCTCGATCTCCGCCGGCATCAACGCGCTCTGGGGCCCGCTGCACGGCGGCGCCAACCAGTCGGTGCTGGAGATGCTGGAGGGCATCCGCGACGCCGGCGGTGACGTCGACTCCTTCATCCGCAAGGTGAAGAACAAGGAGGACGGCGTCCGCCTGATGGGCTTCGGCCACCGGGTCTACAAGAACTTCGACCCGCGCGCCAAGATCATCAAGGCTGCCGCGCACGACGTGCTCTCCGCCCTCGGCAAGTCCGACGAGCTGCTGGACATCGCCCTGAAGCTGGAGGAGCACGCGCTCTCCGACGACTACTTCGTCTCGCGCAGCCTCTACCCGAACGTCGACTTCTACACCGGCCTGATCTACCGGGCCATGGGCTTCCCGACCGAGATGTTCACGGTCCTGTTCGCCCTCGGCCGGCTGCCGGGCTGGATCGCCCAGTGGCACGAGATGATCAAGGAGCCGGGTTCCCGCATCGGCCGCCCGCGCCAGATCTACACGGGCGTCGTCGAGCGCGACTTCGTGCCCGTCGAGGAGCGCTGAGCCGCCAGGCACCCCCGCAGCGCGTCCGAGGAGTCCCGTGCCGCCCGAGCGGTACGGGACTTTTCCGTGTCCGGACCCGGATGTGTGCATGACGCCCGAGGACAGCGGCCCGAGGGACAGCGGCCCGCGGCCCGCGGACAGCAGAAGGCGGACAGCAGAAGGCGCCCTGGCGCCGGTCCCCCCACGGGCCGACGAACCAGGGCGCCTTCCCATGTCCCGGTACGGATTCCCCCCACGGGATCCGGCCGGGCGTCTGTGAGGACAGCGCCTGAATCGCTGTACTGAGCACAACGAGCAAAACCCGCCGTGCCTGTGGTGCGGTCTGCCGGGACAGCGCACGCCCGGGAGGGCCGCTCAAAGCTTCCCGGTGTACGTGTCCCGGCAACGCAGCTCTGGGAAAGTCCCCCAAGACATCCCCAGATGCCAGGTGGCGCCCCCCAAGACGCTGCCTGACATCGCCAACTTAGACCTTCGAACCCCTTCGATGGTTACGTTCGCATCACTGTGATCTGCGTCTCTTGCATATGTCCGGTAGATGCGCAAGAGCACCCATACGCCGGACGGGGCCCAAGCGTAAGGAAGATGCGCGAGCCTTGTGAAGAGCTTATGTGAGGCGGGTGCCGGACTCCAGAGGCACTCCCCCTCGACCTGCGTGAAACGCGCATTCAGCGAAAGGCCCGCAGCCGGAGGCTGTTGGTGACCACGAACACCGAGGAGAAGGCCATCGCCGCCCCCGCGATCATCGGGTTCAGCATCCCCGCGGCGGCCAGTGGCAGCGCGGCCACGTTGTAGCCGAAGGCCCACACGAGGTTGCCCTTGATCGTGGAGAGGGTGCGCCGGGAGAGGCGGATCGCGTCCGCCGCCACCCGCAGGTCGCCGCGGACCAGCGTCAGGTCGCCCGCCTCGATCGCCGCGTCCGTCCCCGTGCCCATCGCCAGGCCCAGATCGGCGGTGGCGAGCGCCGCGGCGTCGTTGACGCCGTCCCCGACCATGGCGACCGTACGGCCCTCGGCCCGCAGCCGCTCCACCACGGCGACCTTGTCCTCGGGCAGCACCTCGGCGATCACCTCGTCGATGCCGACCGCCGCGGCGACCGACTCGGCGACGCGCCGGTTGTCGCCGGTCAGCAGCACGGGGGTGAGGCCCAGCCGGCGCAGCTCGGCCACCGCCTCCGCGCTGGTCCCCTTGACCGCGTCCGCCACGGCGACGACCCCGCGCGCCGCACCGTCCCACCCGACGACGACGGCCGTACGCCCGTCCCTCTCGGCCTTGTCCCTGGCGCGGGACACCTCGGGCGGCAGGGCGTCGTAGAGGCGCCCCACGGCCACCTCACGGCCCTCCACGCGGCCGCGTACGCCGCGCCCGGGGACGTTCTCGAAGTTCTCGACGGCGGGCAGCGGCCCGACCCGCTCCCCGGCGCCTGCCGCGACCGCGCGGGCCACCGGGTGCTCGGAGGCGTGCTCGACGGCGCCCGCGAGCCGCAGCAGCTCCTCCTCGGCGGTGCCCTCGGCGGCGTACACCTCGTGCAGGGTCATGCGGCCGGTGGTGACCGTGCCGGTCTTGTCCAGGACGACCGTGTCGACGCGCCGCGTGGACTCCAGCACCTCGGGGCCCTTGATGAGGATGCCGAGCTGTGCGCCGCGGCCCGTGCCGACCATCAGCGCGGTCGGCGTGGCCAGACCCAGGGCGCACGGACAGGCGATGATCAGTACGGCGACGGCGGCGGTGAACGCGGCGACCGTGTCACCGGTGGCGCCCAGCCACCCCCCGAACGTGGCGACCGCGATCAGCAGCACCACGGGTACGAAGATCCCGGAGATCCGGTCCGCGAGCCGCTGCACCTCGGCCTTGCCGCTCTGCGCGTCCTCGACCAGCTTGGCCATGCGTGCCAGCTGCGTGTCGGCGCCGACCCGGGTGGCCTCGACCACCAGCCGGCCGCCGGCGTTGACCGTGGCGCCGGTCACGGTGTCGCCGACGCCCACGTCCACCGGCACCGACTCGCCGGTCAGCATCGAGGCGTCCACGGCCGAGGCACCCTCGGTGACCGTCCCGTCGGTGGCGATCTTCTCGCCCGGCCGTACGGCGAACCGGTCGCCGACCGCCAGCCGGGCCACCGGAATCCGCACCTCGCGGCCGTCCCGCAGCACGGCGACGTCCTTCGCGCCCAGCTCCATCAGCGCCCGCAGCGCGGCTCCGGCGCGGCGCTTGGAGCGGGCCTCCAGCCAGCGGCCGAGGAGGAGGAAGGCGGTCACCCCGGCGGCGGCCTCCAGGTAGATCGTGGAGGCGCCGTCCGTGCGGGAGACGGTGAGGTCGAAGCCGTGCCGCATGCCCGGCATGCCCGCGTCCCCGAAGAACAGCGCCCACAGCGACCAGCCGAACGCCGCGAGGGTGCCGAGCGAGACCAGGGTGTCCATGGTGGCCGCGCCGTGCCGGACGTTCGTCCAGGCGGCGCGGTGGAAGGGCAGGCCGCCCCAGACCACGACGGGCGCGGCCAGGGTGAGCGAGAGCCACTGCCAGTTGTCGAACTGGAGCGCCGGGACCATCGCGAGCAGCACGACGGGCGCGGCGAGGAGGACGGAGACGACGAGGCGGTGGCGGAGGGCGGACAGCTCGGGGTGGTCGTCCGCGGCCTCTTCCGGCGCCCCTTCCAGGGCCTCGTCCGGGGGCGTGGTCTCGTCGGCGGGCTCCGGCGGCGCGGGCTGCTCGGCCGTGTATCCGGTCCTGACGACCGTGGCGATCAGGTCGGCGACCCCGGTGGTCACCGGGTGGGTGATCCGGGCCTTCTCCGTCGCGTAGTTCACCGTGGCGGTGACGCCGTCCATGCGGTTGAGCTTCTTCTCGACGCGGGCCGCGCAGGAGGCGCAGGTCATCCCGCCGATGAGCAGCTCGACCTCGGCGAGGTCCGGCCCGGCGGCCGGGCCGGCCGCGGGTGACGCCGAGGCGGCGCTGGACGCGGCGGTGGGCGGGGTGGGGCTGGACGCGGTGGTGGGTGCGGTGGGGCGGGACGCGGTGGGGCTGGTCATGGTCCGGACTCCAGACGGGCCGGCCGGGCCGCGGGTGGCCCGGCCGGAGGGGCTGTGGATGCGGCGGGGGCGGTTGCGGCCGGGGCGGTCCGCTGCGGTCCGTTGTGGCCTCTGTGACCTCTGTGGCCGCTGTGGCCGCTGTGGCTCAGACCCTGCCGACGAGCTCGAAGCCCGCCTCGTCCACGGCCGCGCGCACGGCCGCCTCGTCGAGGGGTGCCTCGGAGACGACGGTGACCTCGCCGGTCGAGGCGACGGCCCGCACCGAGCCGACGCCCGCGATCTCGGAGATCTCGCCGGACACGGCGCCCTCGCAGTGTCCGCAGCTCATTCCGCTCACCTTGTAGACGGTGGTGACGGAGCCCTGGGTGTCGGTCTGGGCGGTCATGTCATTACTCCTCGTCAGGGGGGCGTACTGGAGCGCACTCGGGGCGTACAGCCGTGCGCCCGTGGTCCAGCGTGGACCACTCACCATCCACTGTACCCCTAGGGGGTATGGCTTCGGACGGCCTGCCGTGAGATGGGGGACGGGAAGCGGGAACACCGGTACGGAAGTGAGGGCGGCGGATGCGCGCGGTCGTGTTCGAGAGGTTCGGAGAGCCGGCCGAGGTGCGGGAGGTGGCCGATCCGGCGCCCGCGCCGCACGGGGTCGTGGTCCGCGTCGAGGCCACCGGACTGTGCCGCAGCGACTGGCACGGCTGGCAGGGCCACGACCCGGACATCACGCTGCCGCACGTACCCGGTCACGAACTCGCCGGTGTCGTCGAGGCGGTCGGCGACCGGGTGGCCGGGTGGCGGCCCGGCGACCGGGTGACCGTGCCCTTCGTCTGCGCCTGCGGGAGCTGCGGGGCGTGTGCGGCGGGCGACCAGCAGGTGTGCGAACGGCAGACCCAGCCCGGCTTCACCCACTGGGGCTCCTTCGCCGAGTACGTGGCCCTCGACCACGCCGACGTCAACCTCGTCGCCGTCCCCGAGGACATGTCGTACGCGACGGCCGCCTCGCTCGGCTGCCGGTTCGCCACCGCGTTCCGGGCCGTGGTGCAGCAGGGAAGGGTCGCGGCGGGGGAGTGGGTCGCGGTGCACGGCTGCGGCGGGGTCGGCCTGTCGGCGGTGATGATCGCGGCGGCCTCGGGCGCGCGGGTCCTCGCCGTGGACGTGTCGCCCCGGGCGCTGGAGCTGGCACGTGCGTTCGGCGCGTCGGAGTGCGTGGACGCGTCCGCGACGCCGGACACGGCCGCGGCGGTCCGCGACCTGACCGGCGGCGGCGCCCACCTCTCCCTCGACGCCCTCGGCTCGCCCGTCACCTGCGCCGCGTCCGTGAACGGCCTGCGCCGCCGCGGCCGGCACGTCCAGGTGGGCCTGCTGCCCTCGGCGGACGGCACCACGCCGGTGCCGATGGCCCGCGCCGTCGCCCTGGAGCTGGAACTCCTCGGCAGCCACGGGATGGCCGCGCACACCTACCCCCCGATGCTGGAGCTGGTCCGCACCGGGGCGCTCCGGCCCGACCGGCTGGTGACGTCCACCATCGGGCTGGGCGCGGTCCCGGCCGCCCTGGCCGCGATGGGGACGGCGCCCGGCGCGGGTGTGACGGTCATCGAGCCGTGACGCCGGCCTCGGGACGCCCGCGGTCGGCCAGGGGGCGCCCGTCGTCGGCCAGGGGGCGCCCGCGGTGGGCGGCCCACTGGTGGTCCAGGACGGCCATCAGCACCTCGTCCGCCCACGCGCCGTCGCGCCACTCCACCTCACGCCGGACGCCCTCCACCACGAACCCCACCTTCTCGTAGACGTGCAGGGCCCGGTGGTTGTAGCCGTAGGCGTCCAGCTGGATCCGGTGCAGGCCGAGTTCCTCGAAGCCGTAGCCGACGATCAGCCGGGTCGCCTCGGTGCCTGTGCCCCGGCCGCGGCCCCGCGCGCCGAGCAGGATGCGGAAGGTGCAGGAACGGCTCTCGGGCTCCCACTCGTGCAGCACCACCTCGCCGAGGAGTCCGCCGTCGGCGGGATCGGTGACGGCCAGGTCGAGCCGGTCGGGCTGTGCGCTGCGGGAGCCGTACCAGGCGCGCACCAGCTCCGGGGTGAGCTCGTGCCCCGGCGAGCCGGTGAAGCGCTCGACCTCGGGATCGTTGATGATCTCCCACATGCGCTCGGCGTCGGCCTCGGTGAACGGCCGCAGGACGGCCCTGTCGCCGGTCAGGACGGGTTTCACGGAGAAGTCCATGTGCGGCACTGTGCCCCACGCGGACGTGGGGCACAGAACGATTTCCGGCGGTGGCCGGTGGCCGGTGGCCGGTGGCCGATGGCTGGTGGCTGGTGGCCGATGGTCGGGAGCCCGGCCGTCCTACCGGTTCCGGTTGCGGGGCCGGGACGCCACCCAGGTCCGGATCGTGTCCGCGTACCAGTAGGGCTTCCCGCCCTCCACGTGGTCGGGTGGCGGCAGGAGCCCGTGCTTGCGGTACGACCGCACGGTGTCCGGCTGTACCCGGATGTGGGCCGCGATGTCCTTGTAGGACCAGAGCCTTCGGTCGGTCATGAGCCGCACCTCCCTGTGTGCACCGCGGGCGGCGGCCGGGGACGGCCGCCGGGGGAGCCGGACGCTGCGCCGGCGATCACAAGCCTGACCCGGGTGAACGACGCGGGGTGAGGGGCGGACCGGGCCCGTTCCCGGATGTGACGGAAGGGCCGCGTGCACGTGACATCTGTGACGGAGCGGTCGTTTTCGTGACCCAAGTGGCGCAAAGGAACAGGTCGGATGCCGGGCGTGGCGCGTTGACCTCGCCCGGCCGGTATGACCCGGGTCGCGAGGGTGCGCCGCCACCCGGGCCATGTCGCCCATCCTGTCGTCCGAATGTCCGGACAAAACATTGACAGGCCCCACGTACGGGGCTAGAAACCGGGGGAGACGCAACGGCGGGCAGGCGACGACGGGCACGAAGGGGAAGGCGATGGCGCACGACCTGATCACCGCGGGGCGGACGTCCGCCCCCGCCGTCACCGGTACCCCCACGAAACGCCTCCGGCGCGGGAAGGCCGCTTCGCCCTGGCAGGAGCGAGGCGCGAGCGCCGACTCCCCGCTCGCACCGGCTCCGCGCCGGAGGTTCCCTCGTCCCGACGTCCCGACGTCCCGATGTCCCGATGTCCCGATGTCCCGACGTGCCGACGTGCCGACGTGCCGACGTTCCCACGCCCTCACCTCCCGACGTCCCGACGGGGGCGGGCGTCCGTACTCGTCCGTGTGTCGGAGTGCGGGCCGTCCGTACCGGCCCGTGTGCCGGGGTGCGGGCCGTCCGCGCTCGCCCACGGGACGGCGCGCGGGCCGCTCACACTGGCCCACGTGTCTACGCGGACGCGCAAACCGCAGACACAGTGTCGGGCCCGCCCGGAGTGCCCGGCTGGTGGGATGGACCCATGGCCGCGGCCGCGACCCGGACGTCGCCGGTCACGGCCCGTGAGCAGGACCAACGGCACGTCTCGACCCGTCGCCGCCATCTGTGAAGGAGTTCTCGGTCATGACGAACATCGTCAACCACTGGATCGGCGGCAAGACCGCCGACGGCGCCTCGGGCACGTACGGGCCGGTGACGAACCCGGCGACCGGTGAGGTCACCACCAAGGTCGCCTTCGCCTCCGTCGACGAGGTGGACGCCGCGGTCGCCGCCGCCAAGGAGGCGTACCTGACCTGGGGTCAGTCCTCGCTGGCGCAGCGCACCTCGATCCTCTTCGGGTTCCGGGCGCTGCTGGACGCGCACCGCGACGAGATCGCCGAGCTGATCACCGCCGAGCACGGCAAGGTGCACTCCGACGCGCTCGGCGAGGTCGCGCGCGGCCTGGAGATCGTCGACCTGGCCTGCGGCATCACCGTGCAGCTCAAGGGCGAGCTGTCGACCCAGGTCGCCACCCGCGTCGACGTGGCCTCGATCCGGCAGCCGCTCGGCGTGGTCGCCGGCATCACGCCGTTCAACTTCCCGGCGATGGTGCCGATGTGGATGTTCCCGCTCGCCATCGCCTGCGGCAACACCTTCGTGCTCAAGCCGAGCGAGAAGGACCCGTCGGCCTCGATGAGGATCGCCGAGCTGCTCTCCGAGGCGGGTCTGCCGGACGGCGTCTTCAACGTCGTGCACGGCGACAAGGTGGCCGTGGACCGCCTCCTGGAGCATCCGGACGTCAAGGCGGTCTCCTTCGTCGGCTCGACCCCGATCGCCCGCTACATTCACACCACCGCCTCCGCGAACGGCAAGCGCGTCCAGGCCCTCGGCGGCGCCAAGAACCACATGCTGGTACTGCCGGACGCCGACCTCGACGCGGCGGCCGACGCGGCCGTCTCCGCGGCCTACGGCTCGGCCGGCGAGCGTTGCATGGCGATCTCCGCGGTCGTGGCGGTCGGCGCGGTCGGCGACGAGCTGGTCGAGAAGATCCGCGAACGCGCCGAGAAGATCAAGATCGGCCCCGGTGACGACCCGTCCTCCGAGATGGGCCCGCTGATCACCAAGGCGCACCGCGACAAGGTGGCGTCCTACGTCGAGGGCGCGGCGGCCGAGGGCTGCGAGGTCGTCCTGGACGGCACCGGCCACACGGTGGACGGCCACGAGGACGGCCACTGGATCGGCATCTCCCTGCTGGACCGGGTGCCGACCACGGCGAAGGCCTACCAGGACGAGATCTTCGGCCCGGTCCTGTGCGTGCTGCGCGCCGAGACGTACGAGGAGGGCGTGGCGCTCATCAACGCCTCCCCCTTCGGCAACGGCACCGCGATCTTCACCCGGGACGGCGGCGCGGCCCGCCGCTTCCAGCTGGAGGTCGAGGCCGGCATGGTCGGCGTGAACGTGCCGATCCCGGTCCCCGTCGGCTACCACTCCTTCGGCGGCTGGAAGGACTCGCTCTTCGGCGGCCACCACATCTACGGCAACGACGGCACGCACTTCTACACCCGCGGCAAGGTCGTCACCACCCGCTGGCCGGACCCGGCCGACGCGCCGGCCGGCGTGGACCTGGGCTTCCCGCGCAACCACTGAGCCACCCGGTGCCTCCGTCTCCCACGCGGGGGACGGAGGCACCGTCGGCGCGGTCTCAGCCCTGCTGCCTCCCGGCGTCCTTCACGTCCTCCGTGAGGTCACCGGTCTGCCCGGCGGGCGGGGCGACGATCTCCTTCGTGGCGCCGAACTTGTCGAAGTCCATGGTGACCTCCATGCTGCCGAAGTCCTGCTGCAGGCGCACCGGCAGGTCCTTGGCGTCCACCCAGATGTCCATGGTGATCGAGCCGCCGCCGGCGGTCGAGTTCAGGAGGCTGTCGGCGCCGCGGAGGGCCTCCTTGAACCTGCCCAGGTCCCCCTGGTCGAGCACGGCCCGGTAGTGGGTCGTGGGCTTGCCGTTGACGGTCTCCTCGCCGAGGTCCTCGACGTCGCTCGCGTACTTCAGGCCCTTCAGGGAGTCCACCGGGCTGCCTCCGCCGCCCCCGCTCATCGCGGCGGCGCCCGACTCGCCGAACACGGCCGACCCGTCGATCCTGATCCATTCCTTGCCCGCGAGCGGGCCGGCGGGCTGGGGGTCGATGTCGTAGTAGTAGGCGCCGTCCACGAACAGTGTGCGCACGGTAGGGGAGTCCGTGAGCTCCTGCATCCGCACGGCCTCGGTGTCCATCTCGACGTCGAGCGCGTAGCCGTCGCCCCAGGAGTACGTGCCGTCCATGGCGATCGGCTCACCGGTGCCCAGGTCGGTCGTCGTCCTGACCTCGGCGGAGCCCAGCTCCTCGGTCCGGTCGGTGGCCCGCGAGAGCGCCGCCATGATCGTGTCGGCCTTGCCCGCGGCAGTCTCCGCGGCACTGTCCGCGGCCGTCTCCACGGCCTTGTCGGCGGTCTCGGCCGCCGTCCCGGCGCCGTCCGAACCGCACGCGGTCGCCGCGGCCATCGCCGCGGCCGTCAACCCCACCCAGGCCGCCGTGTACTTCAGCTTCATGAGTCCCCACCCCGTTGCCGTGTTCCTGTGATTCGTCTGTGTCCCGGACTGTACCGGGCCCCACCGACAGTGTCCGGGCGCCGGAAAACGGCACGTTTTTTTACGCCGCTCCCTACGGTTCCCGTACGCCTCAAAGAGGCTCTGCCGGAAGGAACCTGATGCGGTTTCCGGAAGTCGCGCCGAGATCCGTCAACGGATTTCGTAGGTAAACACCCATTGACGCGCCGGTTTTCGTCGGTATTCCATCTGGCGTCGGGAGCGGACGAGAACCACGTACGACCAAGCCGCCGGAGGCGATAGCGCTCCCGCCCGAACCACACCGCACGAGTCGATCGGAACCGCTCCATGACCGACACGCTCCGCCCCGTCGAGACCGCCGCAGCGGCACCCCCGGACCTCCAGGCCCCCGGGGAGACCCGGACGCTCAAGCGTTCCATCGGGGTCGTCGGCGGCACGCTGCTGACGCTCTCGTGCGTGACTCCGGCCTCCACGCTGTTCGTGGTCGTCCCCGACCTCTTCGGCTCGCTCGGCACCGCCACCGCCCTGACCATCGCCATCGGCTCCCTGCTCTGTGTCGCCGTGGCGTTCTGCTACTCGGAGCTGGGCACCCTCATCCCCAGCGCGGGCGGCGAGTACGCCATGGTGTCGACGATGGCCGGGCGCCTGGCGGGCTGGCTGGTCTTCGTGCTGTCCCTGCTGGTTGTCATGATCGTGCCGCCGGTGATCGCGATGGGCACGGCCGACTACCTCGAACCGGTCGTGCACCTCGACCCGTCCCTGGCGGGCGCCGGCGTCATGGTGCTCGCCACCCTCGCCGGCCTGCTCGACCTGCGTGCCAACGCCTGGATCACCGGCGTCTTCCTGGTCCTGGAGGTCATCGCCGCGGCCGTCGTCGCGGTGCTGGGCTTCGCCCACGCCGAGCGCGGCCCCGAAAGCCTCGTATCCATGGAGGTGGCCGGCGCGGACGGCGGCGCGGACCCCGTGACGGGCATGCTGGTCGTCTCCGGGCTCGCCATCGCCCTGTTCGTCACCCAGGGCTTCTCCACCGCCGTCTACCTCTCCGAGGAGCTGGAGGACCCGCGCCGCAACGTCGCCCGCACGGTCCTCGCCACCCTCGGCATCTCCGCCGTGATCCTCCTGGTCCCGGTCGTCGCCATCACCCTCGGCGCCTCCGACCTCGCGGAGCTGACCGGCGGCGACCTCGGCGCCATGGTCACCGCCTGGTCCAACTCCGCCGTCGGCACCTTCGTCAGCCTCTGCGTGGCCCTCGCCATCATCAACGCCGGCATCGTCATGGTCATCCAGAACTCGCGCGTCCTGTTCGCCTCTGCCCGCGACAAGGCCTGGCCCGCGCCGGTCAACACCCTCTTCGCCAAGCTCGGCCGGTTCGGCTCCCCGTGGGTCGCCACGCTCGCCGTCGGCGTGCCCGGTGCCGTGATGTGCTTCGTCGACCTGGACACCCTGTACGGCGTCACGGGCGTCTCCGTCACCGGCATGTACCTGCTCGTCGCGGTCGCCGCCCTGCTCGCCCGGCGCGGCTCCCACCGGGACGCGCAGGCGTGGCGGATGCCCCTGTGGCCGGCGATGCCCATCCTGCTGATCGCCGTCCTCGCCTACATCCTGACCCAGCAGGAGACCGTCCACCTGCTGTGGACCGGCGGCATCACCGCCGCCGCCACCCTGTACTGGGCCCTGTACCTGCGCCCGCGCCGCGACACGCGCTGGCTGGTGACCGTCCCGGAGGACGCCCGGGAGCCCGCCGGGGCGTGAGCGTCCCCGGCCGCGAACCTCCCTGCCGCGGCCACCGCCGCCCACTGCCCCTACCGCGCCCGTGGTACGCGGCACGGAGCCGTACTTCCGTGGGAGGGGCGGTGGTTCATCCCCTGGACTGCCCGGTTGTCGGCGGCGGCCCGTACCGTTGACGCATGGATCTTCGACTGCCCCGCGTGCGAGGGCTGCTTCGGGGGCCGCGGCGGATGCTCTCCGCCGCGGCCGCCGTCGTCGTACTCGCCGGCGCCGGGACATGGACGGCCGTCGCCGGCGACGACCCGCCCCCGGTGCACCGCGCCGACCGGACCATGGCCGTGGGCGACGGGGTGCGCCTGGACACCTCGTACTTCACCGCCGGCTCCGGCGGACGCCGCCCGGCCGTCCTGCTCGCGCACGGCTTCGGCGGCAGCAAGGACGACGTCCGCGAGCAGGCCGAAGGCCTCGCCCGGGACGGGTACGCGGTGCTGACCTGGTCGGCGCGCGGCTTCGGCAGGTCCACCGGGAAGATCGGGCTGAACGCCCCGGACGGCGAGGTCGCCGACGTGTCCCGGCTGATCGACTGGCTGGCGGGGCAGCCGCAGGTCCGGCTGGACGGGGCGGGCGACCCGCGCGTGGGCGTGGCCGGCAACTCCTACGGCGGCGCGGTCGCGCTGCTGGCCGCCGGGCACGACCGCCGGGTGGACGCGATCGCCCCCGCGATCACGTACTGGAACCTCTCGGACGCCCTCTTCCCGAACGGCGTCTTCAAGAAGCTGTGGGCCGGCATCTTCGTCAACATGGGCGGCGGCTGCGAGCGGTTCGAGGAAGAGCTGTGCCGCATGTACCAGCGGGTCGCCGAGTCCGGGGCGCCGGACCCGGAGGCGGTGGAGCTCCTCGACGAGCGCAGCCCGCAGGCCGTCGGCGAGCGCATCGACGTGCCCACGCTGCTGACGCAGGGCCAGACCGACTCGCTCTTCCCGCTCGGCCACGCCGACCAGGCCGCGCGGGCGATCCGTGCGGGCGGCGCCCCGGCGGCCGTCGACTGGATCGCCGGCGGACACGACGGCGGCGACCTGGAGACGGAGCGGGTCCAGGCCCGCGTCGGAGCGTGGTTCGACCGCTATCTGAAGGGCGACGAATCGGCCGGCACCGGCCCCGGCTTCCGTGTCAGCCGCACCCTCGGCACCGGCAGCGGAGACGGCGAACCCCGGCTGGAGGGCGTGAGCGCCGACTCCTACCCCGGCCTGGAGAGCGAGCTCCGCCCGGTCGGACTGCGCGGAGGTGAGCAGAGCTTCGAGAACCCGGCCGGCGCCAGTCCACCCGCTGTCTCCGCCCTGCCCGGCATCGGCGGCTCGGGCGGACTCTCCCAGCTCTCCTCGCTCGGCATCGGCGTCTCCCTGGACTTCCCCGGCCAGCACGCGGCGTTCGAGTCGGCGCCCGTCCGGGAGGACCTCCGCATCACCGGCTCGCCGACCGCCACCGTCCACGTGGAGTCCACGAAGGACGACGCCGTGCTCTTCGCCAAGGTGTACGACGTCGGCCCCGGCGGCACCCAGCCGGTACTCCCCTCCCAACTGGTCACCCCCATCCGGGTGGAGGACGTCGGGGACGGCAGGGACGTGAAGATCACCCTGCCGGCCGTCGACCACGAGGTGGAGAGCGGCCACCGGCTGCGCCTGGTCCTGTCCTCCACCGACCTCGGGTACGCCTCCCCGGCCGCCCCCGCCACGTACACCGTCTCCCTGAAGGGCGACCTGGAGGTCCCGACGGCCCTCGGCGACACCGGCCCGGCGGCCGGACTGCCCGCCTGGGTCTGGTGGGCGCCCCTCGCGGGAGCCGCCGTCGCCGCGGCCCTGCTGCTGACCGCCCGCCGCCGCACCACGGCCCCGCCGCCCGACCCCGCGCTGGCCGGCGTACCCCTCCAGATCACCGGCCTGACCAAGCGGTACGCCAAGTCCACCGACCGGTACGCCGTCCGGGACCTGTCCTTCCGGGTGGAGCAGGGCCAGGTGCTGGGCCTGCTCGGGCCGAACGGCGCCGGCAAGACGACGACCCTGCGCATGCTGATGGGCCTGATCACACCGGACGGCGGCGAGATCCGCGTCTTCGGCCACGCCATCGCGCCCGGCGCTCCGGTGCTCTCCCGGGTCGGCGCGTTCGTGGAGGGCGCGGGCTTCCTGCCGCACCTGTCCGGCCGGGAGAACCTGGAGCTGTACTGGCGGGCCACCGGCCGCCCGCCCGAGGACGCCCACCTCGACGAGGCCCTGGAGATCGCCGGCCTCGGCGACGCGCTCGCCCGCGCGGTGCGCACCTACTCCCAGGGCATGCGCCAGCGCCTCGCCATCGCCCAGGCCATGCTGGGCCTGCCCGACCTGCTGATACTGGACGAGCCGACCAACGGCCTGGACCCGCCGCAGATCCGCGAGATGCGCGAGGTGATGATCCGCTACGCGGCGGCCGGCCGCACGGTGATCGTCTCCAGCCACCTGCTGGCCGAGGTCGAGCAGACCTGCACCCACCTGGTGGTCATGGACCACGGCAGGCTCGTCCAGGCCGGCCCGGTCGGTGAGATCGTCGGCTCCGGCGACACCCTGCTGGTGGGCACCTTCGCGCGCGTGGACGCACCGCTCGTCGAGAAGGTCGCCGCCCTGCCGGGCGTGGCCTCGGCGACCGCCACCGACGGCGGTCTGCTGGTCCGGCTCGGCCCCGGGGGCACGGCACGGGACCTGATCGCCGAACTCGTACGCCTGGACGTGCCCGTGGAGTCGGTGGGCCCCCACCGGCGCCTCGAGGACGCCTTCCTCACCCTGATCGGAGAACCGGCATGAGCACGCTGGCCGAACGCGCCGCGCCCGCCGGCCCCCAGGAGGTCGCCGAGGGTTACCGCGCGGGCCGCACGCTGCCCGTCCGGGTCGAGCTGGTCCGGCAGCTGAAGCGGCGGCGCACCCTCGTCATGGGCGGCATCCTGTTCGCCCTGCCGTTCGTCCTGCTCGTCGCCTTCCGCATCGGCGGCGAGCCGGGCGGTGCGAACAACCAGGTCAGCCTGATGGACTCGGCCACCGCGTCGGGCGCGAACTTCGCCGCGGTCAACCTCTTCGCCTCCGCGGGCTTCCTCCTCGTCGTGCCCGTCGCCCTGTTCTTCGGGGACACGGTCGCCTCGGAGGCCGGCTGGTCGTCCCTGCGCTACCTGCTGGCGGCACCCGTGCCCCGCGCCCGCCTGCTCTGGTCCAAGCTGGTCGTCGCCCTCACCCTCAGCCTCGCCGCGATCGTGCTGCTGCCGCTGGTCGCGCTCGCCGTCGGCACGGCCGCCTACGGCTGGGGGCCGCTGGAGCTGCCCACCGGCGGCAGCCTGCCCACCGGTACCGCGGCCGAGCGCCTGGCCATCACGGTGGCGTACGTCTTCGTCTCCCAACTGGTCACCGCCGCCCTGGCGTTCTGGCTGTCCACCAAGACGGACGCGCCGCTCGGCGCGGTCGGCGGCGCGGTCGGCCTGACCATCATCGGCAACGTCCTGGACGAGGTGACCGCCCTCGGCGGCTGGCGCGACTTCCTGCCCGCGCACTGGCAGTACGCCTGGCTCGACACCGTCCGGCCCGAAATGGACTGGACCCGCCTGGCCCAGGGCGCGTCCCTGTCGGTGACGTACGCGCTCGTGCTGTTCGCCCTGGCCTTCCGGGGGTTCGCCGGCAAGGACGTCGTGTCGTAGGGGGTGCCGGGATGCCGCCGAGGTCACCGGAGGATCACCCACCGGTCTCGGCGGCCCGCCGCCGTGCCCACTTCGAGACGCACCCGTGACGCCCCGTGCCGCACGTTCCGCCCCGCCGCGCCGTCACAGTCACGTACACCGGCGTCAACGGAACCAGGGGGCACGGACGATGAAGCGGTACCGGACACGAAGGCCGATCGGCGCGCTGCTCGCGCTCACGGCGGCGGGCGGCCTGCTGCTCACCGGCTGCCGGGGCGGGGACGACACGG
Source organism: Streptomyces sp. WG7 (assembly GCF_049975785.1). Lineage (NCBI taxonomy): Bacteria > Bacillati > Actinomycetota > Actinomycetes > Kitasatosporales > Streptomycetaceae > Streptomyces > Streptomyces sp. WG7. Next base: position 5,096 of record NZ_JBNGGE010000060.1, on the reverse strand, counting down.
CCCAGGGCGCGAAGGACTCCGCGGCCGACTCCCGGGGCGGCTCGGCCGCGCTGCCCGCGCCCGACCGCCCCCGCGGCGAGGGCGAACAGCGCCACGACGGCGGCACGACCACCGGAGAGACCGGAGAGACCGGAGAGACCGGAGAGACGGGGGAGACGGGGGACTCCCGCGACGTCGCCCCCGCCCCCGACCACCTCTCCACCTTCGCCCTCGACGTCGACACCGCCTCCTACGGCTACGCCCGCCGCACCCTCGCCGAGGGCCGGCTGCCCGACCCGTCGACGGTCCGCCCCGAGGAGTTCGTCAACAGCTTCCGCCAGGACTACGACCGCCCCGACGGCGACGGCTTCACGGTGACCGTGGACGGCGCCCGCACCGACGCGGAGGACTGGTCGCTGGTCCGCGTCGGCCTGGCCACGCGGACCGCCGAGCAGGAGGGCGAACGCCCGCCCGCCGCCCTGACGTTCGTCATCGACGTCTCCGGGTCCATGGCCGAACCCGGCCGGCTCGACCTCGCCAGGGATTCCCTCGGCACGATGACCGACCGCCTGCGCGACGACGACTCGGTGGCGCTCGTCACCTTCAGCGACGAGGCCGAGACCGTACTGCCCATGACCCGGCTCGGCGACCGCCGAGGCCGCGTCCACGACGCGATCGACAGCCTGGAGCCCGCCGAGTCCACCAACCTCGGCGCCGGCGTCGAGACCGGCTACGCGACCGCCGTCGAGGGCCGCCGCGAGGGCGCCACCAACCGCGTCGTCCTCGTCTCCGACGCCCTCGCCAACACCGGCGACACCGACGCGGACGCCATCCTCGAACGCGTCGCGGACGCCCGCCGCGAGCACGGCATCACCCTCTTCGGCGTCGGCGTCGGCAGCGACTACGGCGACGCCCTGATGGAACGCCTCGCCGACAAGGGCGACGGCCACACCACGTACGTCTCGGACACCGAGGACGCCCGCGAGGTCTTCTGCGAGCAACTCCCGCGCCACATCGAACTGACCGCCCGCGACGCCAAGGCCCAGGTCGCCTTCGACCCTCGGACGGTCGCCGAGTTCCGCCTCGTCGGCTACGACAACCGCCGGGTCGCCGACGACGACTTCCGCGACGACCGCGTCGACGGCGGCGAGGTCGGCCCGGGCCACACGGTCACCGCCCTGTACGCGGTCCGCACCCGGCCCGGCGCCGACGGCCACCTCGCCACGGCCACCGTCCGCTGGCTCGACCCGCGTACCCGGGCCCCGCACGAGGAGTCCGGCGACGTGGAGACCGACGCCCTCGACGGCTCCGTCTGGGACGCGGACGACGACTCCGTCCGGGGCGCGGACCGCGGCCTGCGGGTCGCGGCGACCGCCGCCTACTTCGCCGACGCGCTGCGCGCCCCGTACGACGGTGACGGCTCCCTGCCCGGCGCACCGGGCCTCGGTGAACTCGCCGAACGCGCCGACGCGCTGGCCGACCGCACGGAGGACCCGGAGATCGGGCGGCTCGCCGAGGCGGTCCGGCAGGCGGACCGGCTGACCTGAGACACACCCGTCACCTCGCGGCACGGTCTACGAGGGCTACGGCCTGACCGAGACCACCGCCGCCGCCACCATCGTCCCGCCCCTGGGGCCCCCGGCCCGGCACCGTCGGCCCGCCGGTTCCCGGCACGGCCGTGCGCACCGCCGACGACGGCGAGGTGCTCCTCAAGGGCGGGATCGTCTTCGGGTCCTGCCGGAACAACCCGCGGGCCACCGCCGCCGCCCTCACCGACGGCTGGTTCGCCACCGGCGGCCTCGGCTCCCTCGACGCCGACGGCTGCCCACCATCACCGGCCGCAAGAAGGACCTCCTGGGCACCTCCGGCGGCAAGAACGTCTCCAGGCCGTCCTGGAGGACCGCCTCCGCAGCCGCCCGCCGGCCGCCCTCAATTGCGCCGTGCGGCATTCGAGTGAATTCCTCGGCGTTTCGCGTTTCTTCGTTTCTCCGGTCGTCACATTCTCGTTGGCAGACTGCAGGTCATGGTGCGAGCCGCCGACACCGGGCTCGCGCGATTTCCGCGGTCATTCACGCATGGCCGCGGAGAAGGGAAAGTACATGAAGAAGAACGCTGCTGACATCGGCTCCCCGGGGGCCCTCTCCGGCAACGCGGTCCAGGTTCCCGTGCACATTCCCGTCAACCTGCGCGGCAACAACATCAACGTCGTGGGCCTGCTGAACGAGGCGTCCGACAACGTGCGCGTGAGCGACTGACGTCGTTCCGCACCAGCCGACCGGCTGCGTCGCCGCCGGCCCGGGCCAACTCGCTTTGGTTCAGGGCCGGCTTTCCTCCTTTCCGCAGCGGTTGTGCAGTCCATCCTTCAGTCATCTCTTCAAGTAGGAAGACAACCAGAGTGCGACAGACCCTGAGCAGGGGGATGGTCGCGGCTGCCGCCGCGACGAGCATCCTGACCCTGTGCGGCAGCCCCGCCCTTGCCGACTCGTCCGCGAACGGCACCGCCAAGAACTCGTCGGGCACCGCGTCCGACAGCGCCGCTCAGGCCCCGGCCGACGCGCCCGCGCACGTCTGCGGCAGCGCCGCCGACGCCGTGAGCACGTTCGTCGCGGCCGCCGGCGACGAGTGCGCGAACCACTCGGACGAGCAGGCCGACGGCTCCGAAGCCCACCGTGCGGCCCACGGCGACGACGTCTCGGCCTACGGCTCGGACGCGGACGGCGGAGACGACGAGAAGGACGGCGAGGACGGCGAGAACGCCCAGTTCCCGTACGGCCTGCTCGGTTCCCACGCGAGCGGTGAGGCCGAGGCCTCGTCCGGCACCGGTTCCGGCAACCACGCCAAGGCGGTGATCGAGATGCCGTTCGACCTCTGCGGCAGCACCGCCAGTGTGATCGCCGCGCTCAACCCGGTCTTCGGCAACGTCTGCGAGCGCGAGACCCCGGGCGGCTACGGCGACGACGACACGCCTCCGACCACTCCGCCCGCCGAGGAGGAGAAGACCCCGCCCGCCGAGGAGGACAAGACCCCGCCCGCCGAGGAGGACAAGACCCCGCCCGCCCACGAGGCGAAGACCCCGCCGCACAAGGGCAAGGAGCAGCCGCCCGCCCTGGCGGAGACCGGCAGCGAGGTCGCGCTCGGTACCGCGGCCGCCGGCGCCGCCCTGCTGGCCGGCGGTGCGATCCTGTACCGCCGGGGCCGGGCCGCCTCCCGCCGCTGACCCGGGCCTCACCCGCCCCCGCCGCCCCCGGCCGACCTCCCTCGGTCTGCCGGGGGCGTCGTGCCGTCCGGGGCGCCTGCCCCGGCGCGAAGCTCCCCGCCGGGGCCGCACGACGCCCGGCCGGCGACCGCCCCGGCGGCCCGCCCTGGCGACCGCTCCGCCGGGCGGCCCGTCAGCGGCTGCCCGCCCTCTCGTCGTCCGGTCGTCCGGCCCGGCCGGTGGCGGGAGCGGGCGCGGACGCCTGGCGGACCACCCGGGCCCGGGCCGGTTCCCCGGAATCCGGGCGGTCGTCCCTCCGGTGCAGGCGGTGCACGCGGTGCAGCAGCCGGGTGGTCGCGTGCCGGCCCCACAGGGGCCACAGGGCCCGGCCGGGCGCCCGGTCGTCCGCGGCGTGCCAGGCCAGCTCACGTCCGTCGGGGGCCCGGCGCAGGGCGCTCAGCGGCGCGTAGTTCTCCACCACGAACGACCGCCCCGGCCGCGGCGCCCCCTGAGGCAGCGGACGGTCGGTCAGGTCCAGGTGCAGGGCCCGTACGACGTCCAGCCCGGCGGCGTCGGTGAAGAGCCGGAACTGGGCGCCGGGGCGGGGGTTGAAGTCGAGCAGGTGGTAGCGGCCCGTCGTACCGCAGCGGCGGAAGTCGAGGTCGAAGATGCCCCGGTAACCCAGCTCCCCGGTGATCCGCTCGGCGAGCGCCTGCACCTGGGGGTTCGGCGTCCAGCGGCCGACCGCCGTCAGCCCGGCGCCGCGCGGCCTGGCGCGCGTCTTGCGGCCGGCACCGCCGGACCGGACCGTGCCCGAGCGGTCCGCGTACCCGTGGGCGAACCAGTCACGGTCCGGCCCCGGCGGCAGGAACGCCTGGAGCAGCAGCCGGCTGCCCGCCTCCCCGGTCCGCCGGTACAGCTCCCCGGCCTCCCGCGCCGAGCGCACCAGCACGGTGCTGCGCAGCCCGATGCCCGGGGGCAGCAGCCACGGCCGGCTCCACTTCGCCACCATCGGCAGCCCCAGCCGGCGGGCGGCACGGGCGGCGTCGGCCGGGCCGTCCGGGACCAGGGTCTCGGGGTGCGGGACGCCAAGTGAGGCGCACACGCCGGCCAGTTCCGCCTTGTCGGCCACCCGCTCGGTCAGCGCGCCGGGCAGGTCGGGCAGCAGGTACGCGGACGCCGGCTCCGCACGCATCCGCCCCACCGCCAGGGCACACGCGTCGTCCATCGGGATCAGTACGGCGGGACGTGCGATCCTCGCGGCGACGCGGCGCAGGACCACCGCGATGTCGGCGGGCGACGCGCCGGGCGGCGGCGGAGTGTGCAGGCGGCTCACATAACGGGAGACGGCCAGGGGGCTCCGGGCGCAGTCGGCGACCACGTGCACGTCCACCCCCGCGCGGCCGAGCGAACGCACGGCACCCAGCGTTCCGTGGTGAAAGGGATTCCGGTCGATCCGCACCAGTACGGCGGGGACGCGGGTGTCGAACAGCGACACGGGAAACTTCCTTCTTATTCGTTTCGGGTCACCGAAGCGGTCGATCGGCGCACTCGAAAGCCGTAACGGCGGTGGCGTGATGGCATTTCATATGACTGAGTGTCACTAGCTATTCGACTAGGAAAGAGGAAAGAGGCCGGCATGGTCGTACGGCAGGCACGGACCAGGTCCAGGCGGCGGCCGGCATGCGTAGCGGCGGCGGCGGTCGCGGCGGCGGCGCTCCTGGCGGCCGGCCCGGGTGTCGCCGCCGGCGGACCGGCCGCACGTCCGGCACCCCCGCCCGCCCCCGCCCCACCCCCTCCCCCGTTGTCTGCCGCAACCCTAACCGCGCCACCGGCCCCTGGGCGTTGCCCACAACCTGGCCCCGCGGGGCGGGGACACCCCCCGCCCACGGCGGGGGGCTGGGGGTGAGCCTGTTCATGG
>NZ_JBNGGE010000059.1:0-41792 GCF_049975785.1 Streptomyces sp. WG7 | reverse complement strand
CGGGCAGTGACACGGGGCCTGGTCGAGGTGAACGTCGCTCGTGAGGTGACCGTTCCCCGTAAGGCACGCAAGGCAGAACGCAGGGCCAGGGCGGCAGTGCTGCCGTGGAGCGTCGCGGAAGTACGCGCCTTCGTTCGTGCGATCGCAGGTGACCGTCTGCAGGCACCCTTCCTCCTGGCTCTGATGGGTCTTCGGCCGGCGGAGATCTGTGGCATGCGCTGGGCGGACGTCGACCTGGACGGAGCCACCGTGTCCATCACCAACACCCGGACGGTCATGGGGAACGACATCGTGGTAGAGAAGGACACCAAGTCACCCGCGGGTGAGCGGCAACTTCCGCTGCCGGCTCCGGTAACGGCTGCCTTGACCGCGTTCCGGGCTGCTCAGGCAGACGAGAAGACGGCGGCCGGGCACGGGTACGAAAACAGCGGTTACGTTCTCGTAGACGCTCGGGGCAGAGCGCTCAACGGACGCCAACTGCGTGAGCGGGCCTACAAGGTCATGGACCGCAGCGGGCTGCGCCGGGTCCGTCTGTACGACGCCCGTGCGAGCTGCCTGACGTACCTGGCGAACCAAGGGGTCTCGGACCATCTCCTCGCCCGGTGGGCCGGCCACGCCGACGCTCGGACCACGAAGCGCTGGTACGTGAAGCCGGATGTGGAGGACCTGCGGCCGGCGGCGGACACGTGGGGAGGTCTGGCGAGTGGCTCCGCCCCCGTTCACGAAGAGAATGTGAGATGTGGGAGCGTGAACGGGTGAGTGAGAAGAACGTCGACATCCTGCAATACCGCTTTGACGGGCCGGAACAGGCCCCGGTCCTGGTCATGGGGCCGTCCCTCGGTGCTACATGGCACATGTGGGACCGGCAGGTGCCCGAGCTGGCTCAGCAGTGGCGGGTCTTCCGTTTCGACCTGCCCGGACACGGGGGCGCCCCCGCCCACCCGGCGGGCTCCGTCACCGAGCTCACCACACGCCTGCTGGCCACACTCGACGGACTCGGCGTGCAGCGCTTCGGCTACGCGGGCTGCGCTTTCGGTGGCGCCGTCGGTATCGAACTGGCCCTGCGCCACCCCGAACGCCTCGCCTCCCTCGCGCTGATCGCCACCTCGCCGCGCTTCGGTACGGCCGACGAGTTCCGTCAGCGTGGCGTGATCGTCCGCACCAACGGCCTGGACCCCATCGCCCGCAGCGCGCCGGAGAGGTGGTTCACCGGAGGGTTCGCCGCCGCTCAGCCCGCCATCACCGAGTGGGCCGTGCAGATGGTGCGGACCACCGACCCCGGCTGCTACATCGCCGCCTGTGAGGCGCTCGCCGCGTTCGACGTACGAGGCGAACTCGGCCGCGTGGGCGCCCCGACCCTGGTCCTCGTCGGCTCCGACGACCAGGTCACCGGCCCCGCCGAGGCCCGCACCCTGGTCGCCGGCATCCCCGACGCACGCCTGGCCGTCGTCCCCGGCGCCTCCCACCTGGTCCCGGTCGAGCAGCCCGCGGCCGTCACCGACCTGCTGGTGCGGCACTTCACCACCGCCTGGCAGAGCGCCCACGACACGTCCACCGGTCAGATCGCCATCCCGGCCGCCCACGCCATCACACCGGCGGTCGCCGCGGCCCCCGCGGCTTCCACCGCCCCCGTTCAGCCTGCCCTGGCCCCGCCGCAGGCCGCGTCGCCCATCGCGGAGATCGCCCCGCCCGCCGTACCTCCGCAGGTACCCGGGCAGGGGCGGCCCGACCCCTATGAGGCGGGGCTCAAGGTGCGCCGCGAAGTGCTCGGCGACGCGCACGTCGACCAGGCGCTGGCGCAGGCGGACGAGTTCTCGGGGGACTTCCAGGAGTTCCTCACCCGGTACGCGTGGGGCGAGGTCTGGGACCGGCCGGGCCTGGACCGGCGCACCCGCAGCTGCGTCACCCTCACCGCCCTCGTCGCCGGCGGCCACCTGGACGAACTCGCGCCCCACCTCCGGGCCGCCCTGCGCAACGGCCTCACCCCGGCCGAGATCAAGGAAGTACTGCTCCAGGCGGCCGTCTACTGCGGCGTACCGGCCGCGAACGGCGCCTTCCGGGTGGCGCAGCAGGTCATCCGCGAGGAGACCACGCCGCCGGAGTGAGTCCCGCCAGGCCGTGGGACGGCCCGCGGCGGCAGGATGGAGTCATGAAGCTCACCAAGAAGTCGCACGCCTGCGTCCGCCTGGAGAAGGACGGGCGGACGCTCGTCCTGGACCCCGGTGGATTCAGCGAGGAGGACGCCGCCCTCGGCGCGGACGCGATCCTCGTCACCCACGAGCACCCCGACCACTTCGACGAGCTGCGGCTGCGCGCCGCCATGGAGAACAACCCCACCGCCGAGATCTGGACGCTGAAGTCCGTCGCGGAGAAGATCTCGGCGGCGTTCCCGGGCCGCGTGCACACCGTCGGCCACGGCGACACCTTCACCGCCGCCGGCTTCGACGTGCAGGTCCACGGCGAGCTGCACGCGGTGATCCACCCGGACATCCCGCGCGTCACCAACGTCGGCTTCCTCGTCGACGGCGGCAAGGTCTTCCACCCCGGCGACGCCCTCACCGTCCCCGGCCACCCGGTCGAGACGCTGATGCTCCCCGTCATGGCGCCCTGGAACAAGATCTCCGAGGTCATCGACTACGTCCGTGAGGTGAAGCCGCAGCGCGCCTACGACATTCACGACGCCCTGCTCACCGACCTCGCCCGCCCGATCTACGACCGTCAGATCGGGCAGCTGGGCGGCTCGGAGCACCTGCGCCTGAGCCCCGGGGACTCCGCCCGGGTGTGACGCGCGCCCCGGCGCCCCGGCGAGACGGGGACCGGGGCCGGGTTGTCAGTGCCGCCGGGTAGGTTGTGGGACATGCGCATCGCGACCTGGAACGTGAACTCGATCACCGCCCGCCTGCCGAGGCTGCTCGCCTGGCTGGAGAGCAGCGGCACCGACGTGCTCTGCCTCCAGGAGGCCAAGGTCGCCGAGGAGCAGTTCCCCTTCGACGAGCTGCGCGAGAAGGGCTACGAGGCGGCGGTGCACGCCACCGGCCGGTGGAACGGCGTGGCAGTGCTCTCCCGCGTCGGCCTCGACGACGTGGTCAAGGGCCTGCCCGGCGACCCCGGCTACGACGGCGTCCAGGAGCCCCGCGCGATCTCCGCCACCTGCGGCCCGGTCCGCGTCTGGTCGGTGTACGTGCCCAACGGCCGCGAGGTGGAGCACCCGCACTACGCCTACAAGCTCCAGTGGTTCGAGGCACTGCGCGCGGCCGTCGAGGGCGACGCGGCCGGCAGCCGCCCCTTCGCGGTCCTGGGCGACTACAACGTCGCCCCGACGGACGACGACGTCCACGACCCCGCCGCCTTCGAAGGCTCCACCCACGTCACCCCCGCCGAGCGTGCCGCCCTGGCCTCCCTGCGCGGCGCCGGCCTGTCCGACGTGGTCCCGCGCCCGCTGAAGTACGACCACCCCTTCACCTACTGGGACTACCGCCAGCTCTGCTTCCCCAAGAACCGCGGCATGCGCATCGACCTGGTGTACGGCAACGAGCCCTTCGCCAAGGCGGTCACCGACTCCTACGTCGACCGTGAGGAGCGCAAGGGCAAGGGCGCATCGGACCACGCGCCGGTCGTGGTGGACCTGGACGTGTAGGCGCCCCGTCCGGGCTGTCGCCCCGTCCGGGCTGTCGCCCCGTCCGGGCTGTCGCCCTGCTCGGGCTGTCGCCCCGTCCGGGTCTCCCGTGCCGCTCCCGCGCCCCTCCGGATTTCCGCTCGCCCCTCCTCGCCCCTCGTTGCTCCTCGCTCCTGCGTGCCCTGTGGTGCACATGGCGGTACGAATGACAGTCTGGCGGTATGAATTTCCCCTTCCTGGGCAAGCGGCGCGAAGATCCCCGGGCTCATGACGCCGAGGGCATCGGTGACCTGCTGGCCGACTGCGACCTGCTGCGCTCGCAGGCGTTGCGGGAGGGGGTCCGGCTCGACGACTCCGAGGTCTCGCTGGAGCAGCTCGACCAGGTGCTGCCCCGCTGGCGGAGCGACGAGGAGATCCTGGCCTGGCTCGGGAACGACGCCGGTCTGTACCTCGGCACCGTGATCGTGCGCACCGTGCCCGGCGCCTCCTGGTCCATCCGGTCCGACGGGCAGCCCGTCGTCCGGCTCGCCTCCGGCCGGGAGTTCGACGTGGTGGCGTCAGGCCACGCGTGGGCGGAGGACGGAGTGCCCGAACTCTCGCAGCTCTACGGAGAAGTCGCGGAAGCATGAACCTTCGGCTCCCCGAGCACCTTAAATCGGGCTAATGACCGGAAGGCGCGTGTCGTAGGCATACATGCCGATTGTGCCGATACGTTGCGGTGGTCAGGGCACACACGAACGTACAGAGGCATGCGCAGGGTGCAGCCGGAGATCACTGCTCGCGCGGCGGATCGGACACCACGTCGGGCCGTCCGCGGACGAGGGGAAGGTCAGCTGCGCACCGGACTCAGGCCCGGTGGGAGTTGCGGGGTGCCGGCGCCGGTGCCCGCGGGGGGCTGGTCGCCGCCCGCGTCACGTCCCCGACGAGTTCGACGGCATCGGGGCCGTACGCCTGCGAGTTGACCACCTTCAGCAGCAGCACGAAGGGGTTGTTGCCGTGCTTGTGGGCCAACTGCTCGTGGTGACGTGCGAGGGAGCGGGTGGCTGCCTGGTTGGTGATCGCGCGCTGGCCGCAGAACAGGAACGCGGGCCGGGCCTCGCTCGGCCGACTCGCCCGACGCGGTCGGGGGCCTGGCGCCCTCATCGGTGGCGGCGCGGCGCGGCCACTTCGACAGCGTGATCGGGTGGACGCCGAAGTCGGCGGCGATTTGTTCCAGCGTGACGCCGGACTCGCGGTTGCGCGCGACCCGCACGACGTCCTCGCGGAACTCCTTCGGATACGGATTGGGCGCTGCGACATCCTTCCAGGCCGACGGGGCGCCGCCCGGGCGGGGTGCAGTCCTGGTTGAGGGCGACGTTCCGGCACTTGGCGAGACTCACACCCGTGGACGCCGGCTTCTCCTCGCGGGGACGAGGCGAGCCAACCGTCCGCGAGTCCGTCCTGCGTGACGGATGCGTGACGGATCCCACAATAGTTCAAATATTGCGCAAGTTTTAAAGTGTGTCCATGGACGCTGAAGAAGCCACGGCCTGGGAGCGTGCGGCGCTCGACGGTGGCCCGGCCGATGGGTTGCGGGCGCGCGTGGCCCGCCGGCCGTGGGTGTCGCAGGTGACCTGTCCGTGCGTGGTCGAGAACGGCGAGGCCGAGGTGCGGGCCGGGGCGCTGCACGTCTGTCGCTTCGACTTCCGCGTACGGGTGGGCCTCTTCGGTACGGCTTCGACGGGGTCGGCCCTTGGATCGTCAGCGGGGCGCGGCGTCGCCTCCTGGGGCGGGGCTTGCCAGGGGTGCATCACCGGAGGCGGCCTGAACGGGCCGGTGCGCCTGCTGTCCGGCCGCGTCGGGAGAGGCTGCCGCGGTCTGCGGCGCGTCCTCCTCCTTCATGGCCTTGGCCTCGCTCTTGAGGATCCGCAGCGACTTACCAAGAGCACGGGCCGTGTCCGGCAGCCTCTTCGACCCGAACAGCACGATGACGACGATCGCCACGACCAGCAGATGCCAGGGCTGCAGCGCATTACGGAACATGTTCGTCCTCTCGCAAGTACAGGGTGAGCGCCACGAGAATGCGCCCGGAAAAGATTGCTACATTGCGCAACTGTACAACCATTGGATGGGGTCAGTCGTCCCCTCCGTATGAGGCCGGACGAATGAGAGGTGCACGCATGACCAGCAGCCATCGGGTGGCACCGCCGCGCCGCGGCGACACCACGGCTGACAGTCCGGTCCGACCGCGGGCCGCCGCCCGCAGTCGGCGGCGTAAGCGCAGCCGGGTGCGGCTCGGACTCGGGATGGCGCTGTCGCTGCTGGTCCTTGTGACAGCCGGTGTCGGCTGGACGTATCTCACGCTGAGCGGCAACATCGACACCTTCAGCGCGGACGGGATCTCCGACGACCGGCCCGACGGCTCGACGAAGGGACAGAACGTCCTCGTCATCGGCTCGGACGCGCGCACCGAGGGCAACAGCGAACTGGGCGGTGGGGACAAGGGGGACATCGGCCGCTCCGACACCGCCTTCCTGCTGCATGTGTACGCCGACCATCAGCACGCCATTGCGGTGTCGATCCCCCGCGACACGCTCGTCGACATCCCGCCCTGCAAACTGCCCGACGGCACCTGGACCAAGCCGCAGGCCAACGCGATGTTCAACGCGGCCTACTCCGTGGGTCAGACGGCCAAGGGCAACCCGGCCTGCACCCAGAACACAGTGGAGAAACTGACCGGCTTGCGTGTCGACCACACCGTCGTCGTCGACTTCAAGGGCTTCTCGGAACTGACCGAGGTCGTCGGCGGTGTCAACGTGTGCCTGCCACAGGACATCTACCAGAAGGACCTCAATCCCAACCGCACCACCCGCGGTGAGCGCATCTTCGCCAAGGGCGAGCAGAGCGTGTCCGGCTCGAAGGCCCTGGACTACGTGCGCATCCGGCACGGCATCGGCGACGGCTCCGACATAGGCCGGATCAAACGCCAGCAGGCCTTCGTCGCTGCGCTGATCAAGAAGGTGAAGAGCGACGGCTTCACCCCGACCAAGCTGCTGCCGCTCGCGAACGCCGCCACGCAGTCCATGACCGTCGACCCCGGCCTCGGCTCGGCCGACAAGCTGATCTCCTTTGTGATGTCGCTGAAAAGCATCGACCTGCACAACACCAAGTTCATCACCATCCCCTGGCGCTACGAGGGTGAGCGCGTCGCGATCGTCGAGCCGGACGCCGACGCCCTGTGGGCGGCGCTGAAGGCCGACCGCACGATCGACGGCGAGGACGCCAGCGGCAACAACGGCGATAGGCAAGCCGCGTCCCCGTCGCCGGACCCCGACGGGCCGGCGTCCGGCGACGGGATCGCTGTGGCCGTCTACAACGGCACCACGGTCACCGGCCTGGCCGCCCGCGCAGCCGAGACCCTCAAGGAGCACGCCTTCACGGTCACGGGTACGGAGACGGCACGCACCCAGGACTACAGCACCACGGTGATCGAATACGGGCCCGGCCAGAAGGACGACGCGAAGGCCGTCTCACAGTTCTTCGCCGGCGCGGAACTCCGGGCGGCCTCCACCGCGGGCATCAACGTCACCCTGGGCCAGTCGTATGCAGCCAATCCCTCGGCTACCGCTTCCACCGAGCCAACTGCCGTGCCCCCCACGGTGGCCGACGATGCCCGCTCGGCCGACGACGACGCCTGCTCCGACCTCTCCTACGGCTGAGCAGAGCGCGATCCCTGCCCCGACTTGCAAGGAGGTACTCCCATGCCTGCCCCATCGCAACCGTCTCACGATGTCGTCGAGCGGTTGCTGCTGCGCGCGGACCTGCTGCGTCAGCTGCTGGAGGCCGACCGCGAGCGCAGCTCAGCCACGGCCGACTCGGCTCAGCGTGCGACGGCTGCCTCAGCCTTGCCCCAGCCGTAGCGCGGCCCAGGTAGGACTGCGACGGGCTTCCGGATTTCGCTTCGCGTGTCAAGACGAGCGTGTTGCCCGCCCCGGTGTCGTAGTCCAGCGCGCAGCTCGTCCTTCGAGTACGTGATGGCCCGCTCTGGGGGGCCGTGATGCGCGTGCTCGCCGACGTCCAGGCCGATGAAGACGCCCACCTGGTTGATGTCGATCACCGTGCCCCCACATGCGTCGATGCGTGCCGGCGCCAAGGCCGGGAGCCGTTCTCGCGCATCCACGTCATGCAGACCTGCCGCCCGCGAGCGGCCGGGCATTGCGCCCGGCCCGGCGGCGGTCGGGCCTCTGATCAGCGTCTCCGACGGCACCCCTCGGGCCCGGTGACATCACCCCCAGGTCATCCCGTCGACAGGGGGCAACAGTCATGCCGGGCCCGGAGGCCGGCGGCCCTCTCGCAGGACCGCAGAGAACATGACGGGGGAGCGGGGCCGTCATGTCGTGCAGGTGCCGGGCGGCGACCTTGAGTGCCTGTCGCAGCCGCCCGGAATGCGGTACACCCGGGCAGGTCAGTCCACGAGAGCGTCCGGGCTCGGCGAACGTCGTGCCCGTCGACCGGGATGGCCGGCGAGCCGGTGAAGGCGGTCTGCCCGGCTGGCTGCCCGCTACAGGTGGGAGGTGATGGCGGGCATCAGGTCCTGGAAGGTACGGCCGGTGGCGGGTTCGCCGATGGCCGCCATCTGCCAGCCCCTGCCGCTTCGGTGGACCTTGGCCATGATCTGGGCGGTGTGGTCGCCGCCGCCGGTGAGGGTGTGGCGGGCCAGTTCCTGGCCGGTGGCCTCGTCGACCAGGCGGCAGAAGGCGTTCTGCACTTCGGTGAAGGTCTGGCCGGTGAAGGAGTTGACGGTGAAGACGATCTGGTCGACGCGAGCGGGTACGCGCCGCAGGTCCACCAGGATCGACTCGTCGTCCTGGCCCTGCCCGGTGCCGCCGACGAGGTTGTCGCCGGTGTGCCGCACCGATCCGTCGTCGCTGACCAGGTGTTGGAAGAAGACAACGTCGATGGGCTCCTGGCCGGCGAAGAGGACGGCGGAGGCGTCGAGGTCGATCTCGCGGGTGCCGGCCAGTCTGGCGAAGAAGCCCTTGCGTGGTGCGGCCTGCCAGCCCAGGCCCATCCGTACGACGCTGAGTGCTCCGCCGTCGGACTTGCTCAGGCTGATCCGCTGGCCCTTGCCCAGGTTGACGATCATGTGCGGCCCTTCTGCTGTGCGATGCGTGTGTGGCGGTATGGCCCGGTGCTGTGTCGGTCCGGAGGGGCGCCGGGCGTGGGCCCGCCGCCCGCAGGGAGACCTGCGGGCGGCGGGGGTACCGGAGAGGTCAGACGCTGACGCCGTAGTCGGAGGCGATGCCGGCAAGGCCGGAGGCGTAGCCCTGGCCGATGGCGCGGAACTTCCAATCGGTCCCGTGGCGGTAGAGCTCCCCGAAGACCATCGCGGTCTCGGTCGAGGCGTCCTCGCTCAGGTCGTAGCGGGCCAGTTCGGCGCCGCCGGCCTGGTTGACCACACGGATGTAGGCGTTGCGGACCTGTCCGAAGCTCTGCCCGCGGGCCTGGGCGTCGTGGATCGAGACCGGGAACACGATCTTGGTGATATCGGCGGGCACGGTGGCGAGATTGACTTTGATGATCTCGTCGTCGCCCTCGCCGTCACCGGTGAGGTTGTCGCCGGTGTGTTCCACCGAGCCGTCGGGGCTCTTGAGGTTGTTGTAGAAGACGAAGTGCTGGTCGGAGACGACCTTCCCGGCTTCGGCGCACAGCAGCGCGCTGGCGTCCAGGTCGTGATCCGCACCGGTCGTGGTCCGCACGTCCCAGCCCAGGCCGACCAGGACCGCTGTCAGGCCTGGCGCCTCCTTGCTCAGTGACACGTTGCCACCCTTGGCGAGACTCACACCCATGGTTCTCCTTCGTTGTTCCAGTGCTCTTGTGCCGTCATCCTGCGTCAACGCGCAGGACCCTCCCATGATTGCATGCTTGCGCAATTGGTAGAGTATCGAGTGGGGGCCCGGCGATACGGCGTCCGGCGAAACGGCAGCAGCCGGGCGCCTCTCTTCCGGCGGCGACGGATCAAGGAGTGGGCAGGGTGTTCTCTGATGTGGGGCCTCTTGAGCTGGTGACGCTCGGGATCCTCGCCGTTCTGCTCTTCGGGCCGGACAAGCTGCCGGAGGTCATCCAGAACGTCGTGGGATTCATCCGCAAGGTCAAGGAGTTCTCCGACAGTGCCAAGCAGGAGATCCGCTCCGAACTCGGCCCGGAGTTCGAGGACTTCGAGTTCGATGACCTCAATCCCAGGACACTTGTCCGCAAGCAGTTGATGGACAACGAAGCCCTGGGGTTCGACGAAATCCGCAGCGCCTTCGATCTGGGACAGGAAATGACGGACGTGGCGGACGCCGTCCGCCAGGGACAGGGCGGCGGGGACGAGGGCGGTTCGTCCGCCCCCGTCAGCCTGCTCAAGAGCGGCACCGCGGCCGTCCCGCCAGAACACCCACGGTTCGATCGTGACATGACGTGAGCCGCAGCAATGTCGGCGGCGTATTCTCCGCAGCCCCGCGGGGTCCGGAAACGGCCGTCCCGAATGATTCCGCCCCTGGCGGGCTGAGTACCGAGGGCACCAGGCGCACTTCACGTGCAGCAGTCTCAACGACCAAGAGGATCAAGCATGATCACACTGACGAAGGAAGACGGCCCGGCGGATCTGGACGGGGTGACCCATCTCTCCATCGGGGCGTCCTGGGATCCCACCGCCGGGAGCAGTGGCGGGCTGCTGGGGAAGCTTCGCCGGAAGATGGGCACCGATCTCGACCTGATCGCCATCGCGATGCAGGGCGCGGAGCCGGTGCGGCTGGCCGGTCTTGACTCGCTGGACCCGCTGGGCAACGGCTCGTTGATCCACAGCGGGGACAACCAGACCGGGCACGGCGACGGCGACGACGAGACGGTGACGGTCGAGTTGTCCCGGGTGCCGTCCAACATCACGTCCATCGTGTTCATCGCCGCCGCCTACAAGAAGCGCAGCGCCTTCCAGAACGCGCGGAACATCAGCTTCAGGGTGTACGACGCGACGGGTGGCAGCACCCAGCAGGTCGCCGACATCTGGCCGAGCCTGCTCACCAACGACAACGGCTGCGCCGTGGCCAAGGCGATGCGGGACGGTGCGGGCTGGAAACTCCAGGTGATCAATGAGACCGGGAAGATCAAGCAGGGCGACGAGCAGGCCCTGATGCGCTTCGCCGTGAGCAAGTAGCGGCAGTTCCTGACACTGTCGCCGAAGGGGACTCCGCGGCGGCCTGGCAGGCGTCCACCCAGGTCGCGTTCGCTCGTGCAGGCGGTCGAGAGAGAAACGGGCCCGAGTACCCGGCTTCGCACTCGAGGCGAACGCCAGCATGTTGCCCCCTGGTGTTGTAGCCCAGCGCCGGCAACTCGTTGATGGTGTACGGCCCGGACGGCAATCGTGCGTTCAGGTCGTGCGGGTGCCAGGCGGCGGCTTCGACAGCCAGGTCCCGGTCGTCGGGCAGCTCTTCCCAGTCCCGGCCGGCGAAGCCCCGACCCTGCTTGGCCTCGTCCGAAAGCGGCGCGGTCCAAGTTCGCGATACCGAACGCGGCGCCTGGCTTGTAGCGTTGTCAGGCACGCTCCCGCGTGTGTGTGGACCTGAGGGAAAAGCGCGCGGGGGTGTAGTCCGCGGACCGCCCCGGAGGTGGCGGAGACGTCGTGCGACTCCTGTCAGGTGTCGCCGTGCTGGATGCACCAGGCGCCGCGGCACGCGGTGGGTTCCGCGGACTGTGGAGTGTGTGGCCCGCGTGGACGCCGGTGCAGGCCCCTTTACGCATCCGCATGGCGCTTGTCGTAGCGGGCCCTGGCGACCGCGAGGCCGGCCGCGTACAGGACGAGGACGAGGCCGAGCAGCAGGTAGTACACGGGCGGCAGGGCGGCCATGCCCAGCCAGGGTCCGAGGGGGGTGAGCGGCAGCAGCACCCCGATGGCGGCCAGCGCGGTGGCGGCGAGCCGGACCGGTCCCGGGGCGCCACGCTCGGCGGTGCGGCGGCCCGACCTGAGCAGCAGCATCACCAGCGCCTGGGTGAGGAGGTTCTCGGTGAACCACCCGGCGTGGAACGCCGCCTCGCCGTCCGCTGCGGTCGTTTCGTGCAGCGCGAGGGCGAGGACGGCGAAGGTGGCCAGGTCTGTGGCGGCGTTGAGCAGGCCGAAGCCGGTGATGAAGCGGAGGAAGGCGCGCGGCTTCAGGACGGTGGGCCGGCGCAGCGTGGCCGGGTCCGGCCGGTCGTAGGCGAAGGCGAGCTGGGCGGCGTCGAAACACAGGTTCTGGGCCAGGACCTGTACGGGAAGCATGGGCAGGAAGGGCAGCAGCAGTCCCGCGCCGAGCATGGCGATGACGTTGCCGAGGTTGGAAGAGAGCGTGATGCGCAAGTAGGTGGCGATGTTGCCGCTGCTGCCGCGCCCGGCGGTGATCGCCTGGTCGATGGCGGTGAGGTCCTTCTCGGCGAGCACGACGTCGGCGCTCTCGCGTGCCACGTCGACGGCGTCACGCGGGCAGATGCCGACATCGGCGGCGTGCAGCGCGGGCAGGTCGTTGACTCCGTCGCCGAAGAAACCGGTCGTGTGCCCGCGTGCGCGGAGCGCGGCGACGATACGGGCTTTGTGCGCGGGGGTGCAGCGTGCGAAGACGGTGGAACGGCCGGCCAGGTCGGCCAGTTCGCGTTCGGACAGCGCATCGAGGCGGGCCGCCGTCACCACCTCGCCCGCGTCGAGGCCGAGCTCGCGGCAGACGCGGGCGGCGGTGCCGGGATGGTCCCCGGTGAGGATCTTGACGGCGACACCGCGGTGGGCGAGGGCGCCCAGGGCGTCAGCGGCGGTCGGAGCGAGGGCGTCCCGCAGGGTGACGAAACCGCTGAAGGTGAGGCCGCGTTCGTCCTTCACGCCGTAGGCCCCGAGTCGGGCGGGGCGCTCGGCCCGGGCGACCGCGATCACCCGCAAACCGCTCTCGGCCTCCCGGGCGGCGAGGGCGAGCAGCCGGTCCCGCTCGGCCTCCTCCAGGACACATCGCTCCAGCACGTCCTCGACGGCGCCCTTGACGACCAGCGTGTGCACGCCCAGGCGGGCGGGACGGCGTACGACGGCGGTGGCGAGGCGGCGTACCGGATCGAACGGCAGCGCGGCAACACCTTCGTACTCCATCAGGTCGATGTCGCACGTCTGGGCGGCGTCCAGGATCGCCTCGTCCAGCACGTCGGGAACGGGCAGGTCGGCGAGTTGCAGCGTCCACCAGGCATTCGCCGCCGCCCAGGTCAGTACCTGCGGATCGGGGCGGCCACGGGCGTCCAGCGAGTGCTCGACGACGGGACGGTCCTGGGTGAGGGTGCCGGTCTTGTCCAGGCACAGCACATCGACCGCTCCGAGGTCGTGCAGGGCGGGCAGCCGTTTGACGATCACCCCGGCGCGCGCCAGCAGCGCCGCGCCGCGGGCCTGCACGGTGGTGATGATGACCGGCAGCATCTCCGGGGTCAGGCCGACCGCCACCGCCACCGCGAACGGGAGTGTCTCCAGACCGCGCCCGCGCAGCGCGGCGTTGGCCATCAGCACCAGCGGTGGAGTGAGCAGCATGAAACGGATGAGGATCCAGGAGATCCCGTGCACCGACCGGTCGAACCCGGTCCGCTCTCGCTGCCGCCCGGTGTCGCTGTGCGCGGCGGCGAAACGGGTACGTGCGCCGGTCGCGACGACCACTGCCGAGGCATTGCCCGAGGCCACGCTACTGCCCTGGAAGCACAGCTGCGGCTGCCCGAGCAGGTCCGTACACGGATCCTCGGGCGCGTCGACGGGGTACTTGGGGACCGGCGCCGACTCCCCGGTGAGCGCGGCCTGATGCACGGTCAGACCGTTGGCACGCAGCAGCCGCACGTCGGCCGGCACCAGGTCGCCCGGGCCCAGCCGGATCACGTCCCCCGGCACCAACAGGTCGACGGGGACCTCTCTGGCCAGCGGCTGCGCCTGTTCGTCGGTGCGCCGCAGTACGGTCGCGGTGGTGGCCACCAGCTCGCGCAGGGCGGCCATGGACTGCTCGGCCCGCCGTTCCCCGCCGGCGCGCAGCACACAGCTGACCGCCACCAGGACCAGGATCACGCAGGCGGTGCCCCAGGAGGCCACCGCGGCCGACACCAGTCCGAGGCAGAGCAGCACCGTGGTGAAGGGATCGCGCAGACCGCCCGCGACACGGCGGGGCCAGGAGACGGACCGCGACGCGGGCAGGGTGTTCTCGCCGAACCGGGCCAGGCGCTCATCGGCCCGCGCCTCCACCAGCCCACGCGGCCCGCTGCCCAGAAAACGCAGTACCTGCAGTGGCGTGAGCGTGGCCAGGCCGCGGAAGACGTCACCCGACGGTGGTCCGCTGCCCGATTCCGGTATGCCCTGCGTGTCCGGGGCGGTACGGCCGGGACCGGGGACTGCGGCAGTCTCAAGCACCGAAGCCGCCGAGACGTACCGGGCGTGAGGCGTGCTCGGCGCGGTCGGACAGCTGCCCGACCATCAGCCGCACCACGGTCACCACATCCGGGTCGTCGACCAGATAGACGTGCCGCCGCCCCTCCCGTCGCGACCTCACGAGACCGGCCAACTTCAGCTTCGTCAGATGCTGGCTCACCGCGGGCAGCGCGCCGCCCACCCGCTCCGCGAGCCCGGTCACGTCGCTCTCGCCCTGTGCCAGCGCCCAGACGATGTGCAAACGGGCAGGCGAGGCCAGCAGCCCGAAGGCCGCGGCCGCCTCCGCCAGCACCTCGGCGGGCGGATCCTCGAAGCGCCCGCCATTGCTCGCCACCATGTTCTCCCATCCCGCTCGGGCGACATCCGTGCCCCCGGAGAGACCCAGTCTAGGCCGCGCCCCGTATGTGCCCGGTGCGCTTCGGCTGTGGCGATACTCGGCGCGGTCTCCACCCCATCAGCTGCATCATGCCGCCGGAGCCGCCCGTCCGGTGCCGGCTCTGCTCCTCATCAAACGCCGGATGGCTCGGACCCTTGAGACCTTCCGGATCCGGCACGTGCTTCAGAGGGCATCCGATCTATGTAGTTGGTAGTCAGGGATGGTTTTGTGACTGTCGGTGTTGGCGGTCGTTGGGTGAGGTGTGAGTGCTCGTGTCCGTACCGTAGCTGTCTCCGACGCCCGCCGGCCTTGATCGAACCGGTCTTCGCCGCATGGCGAGCCCGCAGAACCGGACCCGGCACAGCGGCCCGGGTGCACGACCTGCGGGAGATCGTCAACGCGATCCTGTACGTCGATCGCACCGGCATCCCGTGGGAGTACCCGCCCCACGACTCCCCGCCGTACAAGACCGTCTACGACTACTGCGCCGAGCGGGAAGCCGACGGCACCACCCAGCAGGTCCACGACCTGTTACGGGACAAGGCCCGTCGACCCCACGGCCGCAGCACTCAGCCGACTGCGGCCGTGATCGACGCGCAGAGCGTGAGGACCTCGGCAAACGTGGCCGAGACCGGTCAGGGCATCGACGCCGGCGAGACGGTGAGGAGGCCGACGTACCAGCCGTCGGCGAGGACCGCGGCGAGGGCCTCGACATCGACCTCAGGGAGTAGCGGAGCCGGCTCGCGTCCGGACGCGGCGTCCGGACGCTGTCCGGGCAGGTCAGCAGGGTTGCCCGCTGGGCTCGCGGACGTCGTCCGGACATCGTCCCTGCAGGAGGCTCTCCACGAGAGCCGGCCCCGGCCCCGGTCCGTCCCCGTCAGGCGGGGACGGGCACCGGCCGACCGGTGCCCGCCGCTCGGATGTGTCAGCCCGCCCAGACCTCGGCCTCTTCGGCCGGGACGGTGGTGGCCAGGCCCAGCTCCTTGCGGGCGGCGACCGACTTGTTCGGGTCGATGCCGGTGAACGCCGGGTCGTAGGCGGCGTAGAACGTGTCGGCGTCGGCGGCGTCCGCGGCCTTCTTCCAGTCGCCGGCCGCCTTCGCCAGCGTCGAACGCAGCGTGCCGACCTCGGTACCGTCGATGCCGTTCAGGCCCTCGACGTGGGCCTGGAGTGCGGCCGCGACGGCCTTGGCCTGCGCCTTGTAACCGGGCAGGTCGGCCTCGACGGTGTCCTTCTCGGACTGGTTCGCCCACAGCGCCTCGTAGACCGCGTTCGACCCCTTGAGGTACGTGAGCTGCTCGGGCTTGAGGGACTTCGCGGTGTCCAGCGTGCCGCTCAGTACGCCCTTCTCGGCGGTGTAGGTGCAGCTCACCGAGCGGTCGCCCGTCGCCCAGCTCTCCGCGGTCGGGGTGTAGTAGAAGAGCTCGGCGCCCTTGGGGAGCGCCCAGGTGTCCGGGGCGTACTTCTGCGCCTCGACCGGGCAGCGGGTGTCCGCGATCGCCGAGACCCCGTCGTCGCCGGGGTACGCCTTGCCCTCGTCGATCGAGAACTCGCCCACGACCTGGCCTTCGTGCGCCTCGTCGCAGGGCACGATCTCGACGGTGTACGCCGTCCCCTCGGCCTTGCCGGACGGGTTGTAGCAGTCACCGGTGTCCAGCGAGAACACCGAGCGCTGGCGGGCCACCTTCTTCGCGCCGTCCTTGGCGCTGTCGACGGCGTCGGTGACGTCCGAGCACCCCACCGCGCCGATCGCGAGCAGGGCGGCAACGGCGGATATGCCGCGAAGGGAACGATAGGGGGCACGGGCAGTCATGACGTGTACATCCTCTTACTTGATCTTTATGAGGGGCATGCGGATCGTATGCCATCTCTGCACCCGGTCGTGACCCGGTGGCTCGAGGGCAAGCTCTCACCTCGTCGCGGCGTATCAGACTCGGGACGGGCCGCGAGGGTTGTACCGGTACTGAGCCGGGGGCACCGGTGCCCCCGGCCGGGCACCGGTGGGGCCCTGAACTCGCGCCGAGTGCGCGTCCGCCGGGTCCGTACGCTCGCCAGAGCCCTGGTGGGCCATGTCCTGCGTGACCACCTGGACGTGCGCGCCGCAGTCCTTGAGCGGCGCGGACAGTCCGGCAGCGCGAAGACGTCGAAGCGGTGGACCGCCGGTTCGGAGGCGGCGGGGTCCCGGTTGACGGCCGGCAGCGACTCGGAACCGTCCGGCAACCCGAAGGACGCCTGCCTGCGGCGGAGTCTGCGCTTCCACAGGCAGGTGCGGGCGGGCCGGCCCAGCGCGGCAGCCGATGCCGGCCGGTCCATGCCGGGGGACGATGTCGCGTACGTCGTCAGTCGTGGGCGCGCATGCCGACGGGCGTTGGCGTACCGGTGCTCGACGGGCCGCGGCGCGGGTGCTCCCCGCGTGCTCCTGACGCGGCCATGACGATCAACTAAGCTGCCCGAACGGCCCTTCCCTGGAGGTGCGGATGCGTCGCCCTGTCGCACGGAAACTGATGGTCCTGGCGGTCTCGGCCGCCGTGGTGTCGGTGGGGGCGGCGGCGCCGCCCGCCGCCCAGAGCAGACCCGCCCCACCGAAGACACCCGTCGCCGTCGGGTACGGCGGCGCGGTCGCCAGCGTCGACCCGGACGCCTCCGCCGCCGGCATCGAGATCCTGCGCAAGGGCGGCAACGCCGTCGACGCGGCGGTGGCCACGGCGGCCGCCCTCGGCGTCACCGAGCCCTACTCCGCCGGCATCGGCGGGGGCGGCTACTTCGTCTACTACGACGCCAAGTCCCGTACCGTGCGCACCATCGACGGCCGGGAGACCGCGCCGCTGACCGCCGACGAGCACCTCTTCACGGAGAACGGCGAGCCGATCGCCTTCGCCGACGCCGTCAGCAGCGGCCTCGCCGTCGGCACCCCGGGCACGCCCGCCACCTGGCAGGCCGCCCTCGACAAGTGGGGCAGCCGGAAGCTCGGCTCCGTGCTCAAGCCCGCCGAGCGTCTGGCCCGGCACGGCTTCACCGTCGACGACACCTTCCGCTCCCAGACGGCCGCCAACGAACAGCGGTTCCGCTACTTCCCGGACACCGCCGAGCTGTTCCTGCCGGGCGGTGAACTCCCGGTCGTCGGCTCCACGTTCAAGAACCCGGACCTGGCGCGCACGTACAAGGAGCTGGCCCGCGAGGGCGTCGGCGCGCTCTACCACGGTGAGCTCGGCGAGGACATCGTCGCCACCGTCAACAAGCCGCCCGTCGACCCGGACTCCGGCTGGAACGCCCGCCCGGGCGACCTGACCGCCAAGGACCTCGCCGCCTACGAGGCCGAGTTCCAGGCACCGACCAGGACCTCGTACCGAGGCCTGAACGTCTACTCCATCGCGCCCTCCTCCTCCGGCGGCACCACGGTCGGCGAGGCCCTCAACATCCTCGAGCGCACCGACCTCTCCAAGGCGAGCAAGGCCCGCTACCTGCACCGTTTCATCGAGGCCAGCCGCATCGCCTTCGCCGACCGGGGGCGCTGGGTCGGCGACCCGGCCTTCGAGGACGTACCGGCGAGGGAACTGCTGTCGCAGCGGTACGCCGACTCGCGTGAATGCCTGATCAAGGACGACGCGGTGCTCACCAGCCCGCTCGCGCCCGGCGACCCGCGGCACCCCGCCCCGTGCGCGGGCGGCGGCACGGCGGCGCCGACGACGTACGAGGGTGAGAACACCACGCACCTGACGGTGGCCGACAGGTGGGGGAACGTCGTCGCCTACACGCTCACCATCGAGCAGACCGGCGGCAGCGGCATCACCGTGCCCGGCCGCGGCTTCCTGCTCAACAACGAGCTGACGGACTTCTCCTTCGCCCCCGCCAACCCGGCCGTCCACGACCCGAACCTGCCGGGACCCGGAAAGCGCCCGCGGTCGTCGATCGCGCCGACGATCGTCCTGGACCAGCAGCAAAGGCCGGTCGTGGCGGTCGGTTCGCCCGGTGGCGCCACCATCATCACCACCGTGCTCCAGACCCTCACCGGCTTCATCGACCGCGGACTCCCGCTCGTCGACGCGATCGCGGCCCCGCGCGCCAGCCAGCGCAACGCCGCGCGGACCGAGCTCGAACCCGGGCTCTACGACAGCGGGCTGCGGGCGGAGCTGGAAGCGCTCGGGCACGCGTTCAGGGCCAACCCCGAGATCGGCGCGGCGACCGGTGTGCAGCGGCTGCCGGACGGCAGGTGGCTGGCCGCCGCCGAGAAGGAACGGCGCGGCGGCGGCTCGGCGATGGTGGTCAGGCCCGTCCGGTAGCGCGGGTCACAGCTCGGGGACGGGCCGCTCGGGCGTCCGGAACGCCAGCCGCCCGTCCTCGACGTCGACCGTGACCCGGCCGCCCTCCGCGATGCGGCCGTCGAGGAGCAGCCGGGACAGCTCGTTGTCGACCTCGCGCTGGATGGTGCGGCGCAGCGGACGGGCGCCGTACTCGGGCTGGTAGCCGCGTTCGGCGAGCCAGTCCACGGCGTCGTCGGTGAAGTCGACGGTGATGCCCTGCGCGTGCACCATCCGGCGGGTCTGCTCCAGGAGCAGGCTGGTGATCTGCCGCAGCTGCTCGCCGCTGAGCTGGCGGAAGACGACGATCTCGTCGATGCGGTTGAGAAACTCGGGCCGGAAGTGCTCGCGCAGCGGGCGCAGCACCTGCTCGCGCCGGGCCTCCTCGTCCGCCTCCGAGCCGCCGGCGCCGAAGCCGATGCCCGCGCCGCGCCGGGTGATCACGTCGGAACCCAGGTTGCTGGTCATCACGACGACCGCGTTGCTGAAGTCCACCGTCCGGCCCTGCGAGTCGGTCAGCCGGCCGTCGTCCAGCACCTGGAGGAGGATGTTGAAGACGTCCGGGTGCGCCTTCTCCACCTCGTCGAGCAGGAGCAGGGAGTACGGGTGCCGGCGCACCACCTCGGTGAGCTGACCGGCCTCCTCGTGCCCGACGTAGCCGGGCGGGGCGCCGACCAGGCGGCTGACGGTGTGCCGCTCCTGGTACTCGCTCATGTCCAGCCGGACCATCCGGTCCTCGCTGCCGAACAGCGCCTCGGCCAGCGCGCGGGCCAGCTCGGTCTTGCCGACGCCGGTCGGGCCGAGGAAGAGGAAGCTGCCGATGGGCCGGTCGGGGCTGGAGAGCCCGGCGCGGGAGCGCAGTACGGCGTCGGAGACGACCCGTACGGCCTCCTCCTGGCCGACCACCCGCTCGTGCAGGTGGGACTCGAGGCCCAGCAGGCGGTCCTTCTCCTCCTGGGTGAGGCTGCTGACCGGGATGCCGGTCTGCCGGGACACCACCTCGGCGATGGACTCGGTGCCGACGACCAGGTTGAGGCCCTCGTCGGCCTCGCCGCCGCCGTCGGCCTCGGTGATCCGCTGCTTCAGTTCGGTGATCCGGTCGCGCAGCTGCATGGCCTGCTCGTACTGCTCGTCCGTGACCGCCTGGTCCTTGTCCCGGATCAGCTGGTCGACCTCGCGCTCCATGGCCCGTACGTCCGTGCCCTTGGTGCGCGACTGCAGTCGCACGCGGGCGCCCGCCTGGTCGATCAGGTCGATGGCCTTGTCCGGCAGCCTGCGGTCGGTGAGGTAGCGGTCGGACATCTCCACGGCCGCCACCAGTGCCTCGTCGGTGTAACGCACCTGGTGGTGGGCCTCGTAGCGGTCGCGCAGGCCGCGCAGGATCTCGACGGCGTCCGCGGTGGTGGGCTCGGGCACCAGGATCGGCTGGAAGCGGCGGGCGAGGGCCGCGTCCTTCTCGATCCGGCGGTACTCCTCCAGCGTGGTGGCGCCCACGATGTGCAGCTCGCCGCGGGCCAGCGCCGGCTTGAGGATGTTCCCGGCGTCCATCGAGCCGCCCTCGCCGCCACCGCCCGCGCCGACGACGGTGTGCAGCTCGTCGATGAAGATGATCAGCTGGTCGGAGTGGGCGCGGATCTCGCCCACGATGTTGTTCATCCGCTCCTCGAAGTCGCCCCGGTAGCGGGTGCCGGCGACCACGCCGGTCAGGTCCAGCGCGACCACCCGGCGGCCGACCAGCACGTCGGGCACGTCGCCGTCGGTGATGCGCTGCGCCAGCCCCTCCACCACGGCGGTCTTGCCGACGCCCGCGTCACCGATGAGCACCGGGTTGTTCTTGCCGCGGCGGGAGAGCACCTCGACGGTCTGCTCGATCTCCTCCTCGCGCCCGATCACCGGGTCGATCCGGCCCTGCTGGGCCAGGTCGGTGAGGTCGCGGCCGTACTTGTCCAGGGTCGGCGTGTTCGTGGACCGCGGCCCCTCCGGGCGGCCGGCCTTCGCGGCGTCCGGCGCCTCCGTCGGCAGGCCCGAGGGGGCGAACCGGGCCGCGTTCAGGATGTGCCCGGCGGCCGAGTCCGGGTTGGCGGCCAGGGCGCTGAGCACGTGTTCCGGGCCGATGTACCCGGTGCCGGTCGACCGGGCCAGTTCGTGCGCGTCCAGCAGGGCGCGCTTGACGGCCGGGGTCAGGGAGAGCGAGGTCGGCGGCGGTGCCTCACCCGGCGGGTGCTGCACCGGGCCGGTCCGCTCGTCGATCTGCGACGCCATCGCGTCGGGGTCGGCACCGGCCCGGCTGAGCAGGCCCCGGGTCGGCTCGGTGGAGAGCGCGGCCCGCAGCAGGTGCTCGGTGTCCAGGTCCCGGCTGCCGTGCTCGGCGGCGTACTGGGCGGCGCCGCGCACCAGCTCCCGGGCGGGCTGGCTGAGCAGCCGCCCGATGTCGATCTGCCTCGGCCTGGGCCCGCCGAAGAAGCGTGCCAGGAATTCCGCGAACGGGTCACCCTCCGGGCCCATGAAGCCGCTGGTCATCGTTTCCGGTCCTCCGCTGCTTCGCTGATCGACGTGCCGGGGCCGGGTAACCCGGTCGGGGTGCGCTCATGCCCAACATGACACGTTCTGTTCCGTCGGGCATGTGCGGGAACCCCGGCCCCCGGCCCGCCTCAGAGGCCGTCGCGCGAGGTCAGCACCCGCGGACCGGAGTCCGTGACGGCCACCGTGTGCTCCACGTGAGCCGCCCGGGAGCCGTCGTTGGTGCGCAGGGTCCAGCCGTCGGGTGCGCAGTGGTAGTCGTCCCGGCCGCCGCTGATCAGCATGGGCTCGATGGCGATGACCATGCCGTGGCGCAGGGGGAGGCCGCGTCCCGGCCGGCCCTCGTTGGGCACCCCCGGGTCCTCGTGCATGTGCCGGCCGATGCCGTGGCCGCCGAAGTCCTCCATGATGCCGTAGCCGGCCCCTCGGCACACCGAGCCGATGGCGTGCGCGATGTCGCCGATGCGGTTGCCGACGACGGCCGCCTCGATGCCCGCCGCGAGGGCCCGCTCGGCGGTCTCGATCAGCGCCACGTCCGCCGGGCGGGGGGTGCCCACGACGAAGCTGACCGCCGAGTCGCCCGCCCAGCCGTCGAGTGTCGCGCCGCAGTCGATGGAGACGAGGTCCCCGTCGCGCAGCCGGTAGCCGTCCGGGATGCCGTGCACGATCGCGTCGTTCACCGACGCGCAGACGACGGCCGGGAACGGGGTCTGCGCGAAGGAGGGGCGGTAGCCGAGGAACGGCGAACCGGCGCCCGCCTCCCGCAGTACCTCGTGTGCCACCGCGTCCAGCTCCAGCAGGGACACGCCCACGTCCGCGGCCTGCCGTACGGCGGTCAGGGCGCGCGCGACGACCTGGCCGGCGGCGTGCATGGCGTCGATCGATGTGTCTGTCTTCAGTTCCACCATGCCAATTACTATACCGGTATTTGAATTGGGTCCGTTCCGGGGGACCGGTATTACAATGACGGCATGGTGCGCACCCCCCTGACCCCCGAAGAGCGCGAACGCGGCGAGCGGCTCGGCAGGCTGCTCCGCGCGGCCCGCGGCGACCGGAGCATGACGGAGGTCGCTGCCGAGGCCGGCCTCTCCGCCGAGACGCTGCGCAAGATCGAGACCGGACGGGCGCCCACCCCGGCGTTCTTCACGGTCGTCGCGCTGGCCCGCGCGCTGGGGCTGTCCATGGACGAGCTGGCCGGGCGGTGCTCGCTCGCGGGGGTCTGAGACCGCCCCAGCCACCCCACCGGCCCCTCCACTCGCCCACAGGGGTGCGAAAACCGATCGACGCCGCGCCTTGACGACGATGGTCTTGGCAAGCCCGCCCGGCCGGGCTTACGTTCGTCCCTCTACGGCCTGCTCTACGGGCGTAGAGGCTCTGACGTCGTGTCGAAGGAGCAGCTCATGGCCAACGTCGTTCGTGCCGCTCTCGTCCAGGCCACCTGGACCGGCGACACCGAGTCCATGGTGGCGAAGCACGAGGAGCACGCCCGCGAGGCGGCCCGGCAGGGCGCCCGGGTCATCGGCTTCCAGGAAGTCTTCAACGCCCCCTACTTCTGCCAGGTCCAGGACCCCGCCCACTACCGCTGGGCCGAACCCGTGCCCGACGGGCCGACCACCCGCCGCATGCAGGCGCTCGCACGCGAGACCGGCATGGTGATCGTCGCCCCCGTCTTCGAGGTCGAGCAGTCCGGCTTCTACTACAACACCGCGGCCGTGATCGACGCCGACGGCACCGTCCTCGGGACGTACCGCAAGCACCACATCCCGCAGGTCAAGGGGTTCTGGGAGAAGTTCTACTTCCGTCCCGGCAACGCCGGCTGGCCCGTCTTCGACACCGCCGTCGGCAAGGTCGGCGTCTACATCTGCTACGACCGCCACTTCCCGGAGGGCTGGCGGCAGCTCGGCCTCGGCGGCGCCCAGCTCGTCTACAACCCCTCCGCCACCCACCGCGGCCTCTCCGCCCACCTGTGGCGGCTCGAACAGCCCGCGGCGGCCGTCGCCAACGAGTACTTCGTCGCCGCGATCAACCGGGTCGGACAGGAGGAGTACGGCGACAACGACTTCTACGGGACCTCGTACTTCGTCGACCCGCGCGGCCAGTTCGTCGGGGAGACCGCCAGCGACACCAAGGAGGAACTCGTCGTCCGCGACCTGGACTTCGACCTCATCGACGAGGTGCGGCAGCAGTGGGCCTTCTACCGCGACCGCCGCCCCGACGCCTACCAGGGACTGGTGCGCCCGTGACCCGCGACCTGTTCGCCCGCCACCGGTCCGTCCTGCCCGACTGGCTCGCCCTCTACTACGAGGACCCGCTGGAGATCACGCACGGCGAGGGCCGCCACGTCTGGGACGCCGCCGGCAACCGGTACCTCGACTTCTTCGGCGGCATCCTCACCACGATGACCGCGCACGCCCTGCCCGAGGTGACCAAGGCGATCAGTGAGCAGGCCGGGCGGATCAACCACTCCTCGACCCTCTACCTCAACCGGCCGATGGTCGAACTCGCCGAGCGCATCGCCCAGGTGAGCGGCATCCCGGACGCCCGGGTCTTCTTCACCACCTCCGGCACCGAGGCCAACGACACCGCCCTGCTGCTCGCCACCACCCACCGGCGCTCCAACACGGTCCTGGCGATGCGCAACAGCTACCACGGCCGCTCCTTCGGCGCGGTCGGCATCACCGGCAACCGGAGCTGGTCCCCGACCTCGCTGTCCCCGCTCCAGACGCTCTACGTCCACGGCGGCGTACGCACCCGAGGCCCCTACGCCCACCTGGACGACCGTGCCTTCATCGACGCCTGCGTCGCGGACCTCGAGGACCTCCTCGGCCACACCCGCCCGCCCGCTGCGCTGATCGCCGAGCCGGTCCAGGGCGTCGGCGGCTTCACCTCCCCGCCGGACGGCCTGTACGCCGCCTTCCGGGACGTGCTGCACGAGCGGGGCATCCTGTGGATCGCCGACGAGGTGCAGACCGGCTGGGGCCGGACCGGCGACCACTTCTGGGGCTGGCAGGCCCACGGGCGCGGCGGACCCCCGGACATCGTGACCTTCGCCAAGGGCATCGGCAACGGCATGTCCATCGGCGGCGTCATCGCCCGCGCCGAGATCATGAACTGCCTGGACGCCAACAGCATCTCCACCTTCGGCGGCACCCAGGTCACCATGGCGGCCGGCCTCGCCAACCTCAACCACCTCCTGGAACACGACCTCCAGGGCAACGCCCGGCGCGTCGGCGGACTGCTCATCGAGCGGTTGCGGGCCGTCGCCGCGCAGGTTCCGCACGTGCGGGAGGTGCGGGGGCGCGGGCTGATGATCGGGGTGGAGGTGACCCGGCCCGGCACCGACCGGGCCGACCCCGAAGCCGTGTCCGCCGTGCTGGAGGAGGCCCGCGCCGGCGGGCTGCTCATCGGCAAGGGCGGCGGCCACGACACCAGCGTCCTGCGCATCGCCCCGCCGATGTCCCTCACCGTCGCGGAGGCGGAGGAGGGCGCGGCGATCCTGGAACGCGCTCTGCGGAGCCTGTGACCACCGCGCACTGAGCGGAGGGGAAGGACCCGCCCCTACCGGCCCGGCGCCTACCGGCCGGCGCCTACCGGCCCGGCGCCCGGTCCCGGTGTCCCGGCGGCGGCGCGGCGGTGCTCACCACCGGGCGCCGCGCGCCGACGACACCGACGAGCGGGCCGGGTGCGTACGCCGCCCGCACCGCGCGCAGCCCGCGACCGACGAACCGGGCCCTGACAGGAGGGAACAGCATGAGCAGCCGTACCGTCATCCGCGGTGGCCTCGTCATCACCGCGTCGGACGAGATCCACGCCGATGTCCTGATCGAGGACGGCCGCGTCGCGGCGCTCGCCGCGACCGGCACCCCGGCCGCCGCGGCCTTCACGGCCGGGCGGAGCGACCTGGGGGGCGACCCGCCCGCAGGGTGGGGGAGGGTCGTCGACGCCACCGGCAAGTACGTGATCCCGGGCGGGGTCGACGGACACACCCACATGGAGATGCCCTTCGGCGGCACCTACGCGGCGGACACCTTCGAGACCGGCACCCGGGCCGCCGCCTGGGGCGGCACGACCACGATCGTCGACTTCGCCATCCAGAGCGTCGGCCACTCCCTGCGCGAGGGCCTGGACGCCTGGCACGCGAAGGCCGAGGGCAACTGCGCGATCGACTACGCCTTCCACATGATCGTCTCGGACGTGAACCAGGAGACGCTCAAGGAGATGGACCTGCTGGTGGAGGAAGGCGTCACCTCCTTCAAGCAGTTCATGGCCTACCCCGGCGTCTTCTACTCGGACGACGGCCAGATCCTGCGCGCCATGCAGCGCGCCGCCGGGAACGGCGGCCTGATCATGATGCACGCCGAGAACGGCATCGCGATCGACGTCCTGGTCGAGCAGGCCCTGGCCCGGGGCGAGACCGACCCGCGCCACCACGGCGAGGTCCGCAAGGCGCTCCTGGAGGCCGAGGCCACCCACCGGGCCGTCAAGCTCGCCCAGGTGGCCGGGGCCCCGCTGTACGTCGTGCACGTCTCGGCGGCGGAGGCACTGGCCGAGCTGACCCGGGCGCGCGACGACGGACTGAACGTCTTCGGGGAGACCTGCCCGCAGTACCTGTTCCTGTCCACCGACAACCTCGCCGAGCCGGACTTCGAGGGCGCCAAGTACGTGTGCAGCACCCCCCTGCGCCCGCGTGAGCACCAGGCGGCCCTGTGGAAGGGACTGCGGACCAACGACCTCCAGGTCGTCTCCACCGACCACTGCCCCTTCTGCTTCACCGGCCAGAAGGAGTTGGGCCGCGGCGACTTCTCCAAGATCCCCAACGGGATGCCGGGCGTGGAGAACCGCATGGACCTGCTCCACCAGGCCGTGGTCGACGGGCACATCAGCCGCCGCCGCTGGATCGAGATCGCCTGCGCCACCCCGGCCCGCATGTTCGGCCTCTACCCGAAGAAGGGCACCATCGCGCCCGGCGCCGACGCCGACGTGGTCGTCTACGACCCGCACGCCGAGCAGGTCATCTCCGCCGACACCCATCACATGAACGTCGACTACTCGGCCTACGAGGGCCGGCGCGTCACCGGCCGGGTGGAGACCGTCCTGTCGCGCGGCGAGGTCGTCGTGGACCGGCGGACCTACACCGGCCGCGCCGGCCACGGCACGTACACCCCCCGCTCCACCTGCCAGTACCTCGACCGCTAGGGAGGCCGCCGTGGACTTCGGCATCGTCCTGCAGACCGACCCGCCCGCGTCGGCGGTCGTCGAGCTGATGCGCCGCGCGGAACACAACGGCTTCCGCTACGGCTGGACCTTCGACTCCGCCGTGCTCTGGCAGGAGCCCTTCGTCATCCACAGCCGCATCCTGGAGCACACCCGCGACCTGACCGTCGGGCCCATGGTCACCAACCCGGGCACCAGGACCTGGGAGGTCACCGCCTCCACCTTCGCCACCCTCAACGACATGTACGGCAACCGCACCGTCTGCGGCATCGGCCGAGGCGACTCCGCGATGCGGGTCGCCGGCCGCCGGCCCCACACCCTGGCCGCGCTCGGCCGGGCGATCGACGTCATCCGCGACCTCGCCGAGGGACGCGAGACCGAGATCGAGGGGCAGCCACTGCGGATCCCGTGGGTGAGAAACGGCAGGCTGCCGGTCTGGATGGCGGCGTACGGGCCCAAGGCCCTCGCCCTGGCCGGGCAGAAGGCCGACGGCTTCATCCTGCAGCTCGCCGACCCGTACCTGACGGAGTGGATGGTGAGGGCGGTGCGCGCCGCCGCCGCGGACGCCGGCCGGGACCCCGTCTCCGTCACCGTCTGCGTCGCGGCCCCCGCCTACGTCGGTGACGACCTGGCCCACGCCCGCGAGCAGTGCCGCTGGTTCGGCGGCATGGTCGGCAACCACGTCGCCGACCTCGTCTCCCGCTACGGCGAGCACTCCGGCATGGTCCCCGAGGCGCTGACCGCGTACATCAAGGAGCGGCACGGCTACGACTACGGCCACCACGGCCGCGCCGGCAACCCGTCCGCCGACTTCGTCCCCGACGAGATCGTCGACCGCTTCTGCCTGCTCGGCCCGCCCCGGGCGCACGTCGACCGGCTCCGGGCCCTGCGCGACCTGGGCGTCGACCAGTTCGCCGTCTACGCCATGCACGACGCGAAGGAGGCGACCATCGACGCCTACGGCGCGGAGGTCCTCCCGGCACTGAACGCGTAGGCCCGGGGCTCACCACGGCTCCGGAGCGGTGAGGGGAGCGGCCGTCAGGCCGTGTATCGGGAGGGAATCCTGCGCATAGGGTGTCCGCATGTCGCTGAGCCACGTGGCCCTCTTGTCCGGACGTTCGATCGCGCTCACCGAGCTGCGGATGTCTTCGACCTATGAGGGGATGCTGGAGGGCCACCCGTGCAAGCGCATCAACGATATGCGCGTCAGGAGCCTCCAGAGGCAGGCTGAACGTGCGTTTCCCGCCACGCCGGTCCATCTGGTCCCGCCCTCCCGCGAGTATCCGGATCAGCCCGCCGGCGCCTTCGGACCCGTCGAGATGCTGCCTTCCGTGGCCTGCGTCGGCGCCTTCCGCTCGACAGCGGTCGCCCCTGGGCTCGACCCGGTGCTGCACCGTTCCGCCCTCACCGTGGTCTGGTTCCAGACCACGGTGGACGTCCCGTCGGGCGAGGAAGCCGACCTCGCGCTTCGCGGTCTTCGCTGGGAGGAGTCGGCCCAGGACTACGAGCTCTAGCGCCGGGCGCCGGGCGCCCGGCGCCGGTCACGGACAGGGCGGGGAAGCGTGCGCGCGTCCCCCTGCTGATCCCTTGTCAGTGGGCGACCCAGCCCCGCTTCCGCGCCAGGGCGACGACACACTCGCGGACCTGCTTGATCTGGTCCGCCGTGAGGGTGCCCGACGAGTCGAGCAGGGCTTCCGTGAGTTCGGCGCGGAACCGCGCGGCGTCCGTCGCGCCGTCTCCACCGGCGCCCCGGACGGCCTGCCGGTCGTCCGGGGCGCCGGCCGGACGGGAGGGCAGCCGAATCGCCGTCGGCTGGTGGACGAGGCGGATCTGCGAGGCCTTGGGGCCCTTGTCCCCCTGCTCGAGGAAGAACTCGACCTCGCGGCCTTCCTGGTAGAGGTACTTCTCGTCAAGCAGGTCGTTCGCGTGCATGAAGACGTCCTCACCCGCGTCCGCGGGTGCGATGAACCCGTAGCCGCGGATCTCGTCAAAACGCACAACCTTGCCGGTCATCAACACAGCACACACCTCCGACATCGGACCACTACAGCAGAGGGGCTTCGCACAGAGCACACCTCGAGAGGGGAACCTACAGTGCCGCGTCGCCCGGCCGGCGGGCACCTCGTCCTCCACGACCACGTGCCCGAGAGCGGCGGCCTTGTCAACGACGCCCTGCACCGGACCGGTTGACGGCGACGAAAGCATCCGGGTGGTACCACGCGTCCCGAACTCATGGGCCTGGCGTCGAGTGCGCTCCCGTACCCGGACGACCGGCCGTTCGGAGATGCGCGGCGGGCTGCCAGGCCCCGGACGAGGACGGACCGGCCCCGTGCAGGCGCCGGCCCTCGCGGCAGGGTCAGCCCCCGCCGCTCTCCAGGGCCGACACGGCTTCCTTGGCGGCCTTGATGGCCCCCTTGTTGATCTCCTCCGTGCTGGGAGCCTTCCGCGTCTCGAAGTCGCTGCCGTTGTACGTGATGATCACCAGCGCGTTGGCGGCACGGGTCATCACGGTGCCCTCACGCGTCTGCTGCTTGTCCTCGGTGGTGAGGTTCACGACGGAGTAGGCCGCGTCACCGAGACCGGGTACCGCGCCCCCGCCCCCCTTGTCGGCGGTCCGCTCCTCGTACGACTTCCGCGCCGCCTCGTCCGACTCCATCACCTCGAAGGAGACGTCGAGCCAGCGGTAGTCGTACCCCTTGAGCGCGTTCCAGGAGCACGTGCGCCGCACCTCGGTGTCCGTGGACGGAATCTCCTTGCCGTCCGCCTCGGCACCCGGGACGAGCGAGGCGACCGTCTTCCCGGCCAGGCTCTCGCAGGGCGCCGGGGCGGCGGCGTACGTCTTCGTCACCGCCGCGGTCGCCGGTGCGGAGGCCGACCGGTTCGCGGTGTCGGGCGGGGTCGGGTCCTTCGCGGCCGATGTCGTGTCAGGCCCGGACGACAGCGCCCAGCCCGCCGTGGCGAGCACGGCGACCGGCGCCAGACGAGCGGTCAGGGCGAGCGGCAGGGGAAGAGAACGCACGGCGCACTTCTCGTGGGGGACGGTGCGGAGACGGTCCGCACTGCGGACGGGACGCCAGTGTCACACGAGACCCCGTGGGGCGGAAGGGCGAACTCGGTGCGTGGCCGCGCGGTGACGCAGGCGAACGGGAGCGCCCGGTCCGGACGAGGGGGCCGTCTGGCCGGGCGGCGTCACCGGCCACACGCCGGGCCCGCACCCGTTACCCCGCCCGTAGCCGGCCGTCGGCGGCGAACGGACCCGGTGGCTCGCAGCGCGTGGGTGTTCGCCACCGAGCCGGGGCCCGGTGGCGGCGCGCGGAGCACACCAGACACGGACAGCGAGTAGGTGATCGTGTTGCCGGGCTCCACGAAGGCCGGACGGGGAAGACACTATGAGCCGGCGTGATCACGGGCAAGGGCCTACTCGCCCTGCCGGGTGCGAGGCGGCACCCGGCAGGGCGCGGCGTTCACGGCACGCGAGCGGTCCACTCCTCGGTCGCGAACTTCGTCCGCACCAGTTCCTCCGCACGGGCCATCTCTTCCGCCGTGACTTCGCCGGTGGTCAGCCCGTAGCGATTGCGGAAGGAGGCGACCATGTTCTCGATGACCTGCTCCCGCGCGAGGCCCGTCTGCCGGCGGAGCGGGTCGACACGCTTCTTGGCGCTCTTGGTGCCCTTGTCGGACATCTTCTCCTTGCCGATGCGGAGCACCTCGAGCATCTTGTCGGCATCGATGTCGTAGGACATCGTCACGTGATGGAGGACGGCTCCAGGACCGCCATCAGGGCCCACCATGCGCTTCTGGGCCGCACCGGCGATCTTGCCGGCCTCGGTGGCGATGTCGTTCAGGGGTTGGTACCAGGCCTTGATGCCCATGTCGCCGAGTGCGCCGAGCACCCAGTCGTCGAGGTAGGCGTAGCTGTCTGCGAAGGAGAGGCCCGAGACCAGGGACTCCGGCACGGACAGGGAGTACGTGATCGTACTCATGGGCTCTACGAACATGGCCCCACCACCGGAAATACGGCGAACCACGGTCATCCCGTGCTTCGCGGCCCCTTCGGGGTCCACCTCGTTCCGCAGGGACTGGAAGCTGCCGATCACCACGGAAGGCGAGGCCCACTCCCATACCCGTAGGGTCGGGGCTCGTCGCCCGGCGGCCACCTCGGCGGTGATCACCTCGTCCAGCGCCATGTGCAGGGCCGGTGCCTGCGGCTCCATGTGCACCAGCTGCCAGTCGTAGTCGCTCCACTCGGTCGCGTGGGCCAGAGCGCGCCGGACGGCGATGCCGACGCCCTCTGCTGTCAGCCCGAACATCACGGTCGACTCCGGCAGCGCCGCCGTGATCCGGGCGGCCAGCCCTGCGGCGTCCGTCGATGAGGGTGAACCCTCAAGGGCTGTGTTGATCGAGAGGATCGCTTCGTCCGGCTCCAGGAAGAAGTCCCCGGCGACTCGTACGTTGCGCAGGACACCGTCCTCGACATCCAGATCCACGACGACCAGCTTGCCGCCGGGCACCTTGTACTCGCCATGCACGGCTTCGTTTCCTTCCAGTGCGCTGTACGTACCCTGAGCCTGCTGCTCCGGTGTTCGGACAGATGCGTACATCTTTCGGATTGCACCTTAACGATCGCCCGTGGGGGCTGCCGAACAAGAGCTTCTGGATCTTGGTGAGGATTATGGGGGTGTGAGGTCGTGCCCGGCGATCTCGGCGAGCTGTTGTGCCGTGGTCACGGTGAGGGTGCCGGCCGGGACCGCGTACCCGAGCGCGGTGAGCACGGGTGTGGCCTCCCGGAGGGTCGCGCCGATCCGGCTCTTGGCCAGGCCGGTTGCCTCGGCCAGTGGCGTCTGGGCCATGGACCGGCGCTTCGTGAGAAGGAAGACGACAAGCCGGTCGGCGGCGGAGGGTCGTCTGCTGCCGGCGCCGGGGCCGCCGTCGGGACGTTCGCCGGGCAAGAAGATCGGCGGGTGCTCGGCACACCAGGCTTGGTAACGGGCGGCGAGATCGTCGAAGGCGGCGGGTTCGAGTCCGGTGAGGCTGGGGTGCCGCAGCCACATGGGGAGCTTGTCGCCGGCGGGAAAACGTCCGAACTCGACGCTGGACAGGGACAATTCAGGAGCGAGTGGTTCGGGGCGCAGGGTGTGGTTCCAGGTGCCGTGCCACTACAGCTCCCGCTTACCCCCGCGACACCGTGGACTCCGCCACCCCGGCCGCTCCGGCCACCGTTCGGCAGCTCCCCGGGCCAGGGGGTGTTCCGGGCATGTAGGGGTGCCGATTAGGGGTACTCCGCCGCTTGGTGCCTCTGCTAGACATGGCGCTGTGAAGGAAACGTGTTCATGCCGCCGCGGCATCGAGCGCGTGATCGCGTCCCGACGTTGAGTGGAAAGTTTCAGTCAGTTGGCAGAAAACATGGCCTCCAGCCGCTGGATCCGCCGCTACCACCCGTCGGAGGGGAGCCAGGTCCGACTGGTCTGTCTGCCGCACGCCGGTGGCTCGGCCTCCTTCTACTTCCCGATGTCGCAGGCGCTCGCTCCGGCGCTGGACGTCCTCTCGGTGCAGTACCCCGGCCGCCAGGACCGCAGGGACGAGCCCGGCATCACCGACATGGCGTGCTATGCCGACGAGTTGGCCAAGGAACTCCTGCCGTGGCTCGACCGGCCGCTGGCCTTCTTCGGGCACAGCATGGGCGCGGTCCTGGCCTTCGAGGTGACGCGGAGACTGGAGCGCGACCACGGTGTCACCCCCGTGCGGATTTTCGCCTCCGGGCGCCGCGCCCCGTCGAGCCACCGCCACGAGACGGTGCACCTGCGCGACGACGACGGCGTCGTAGCGGAGATGCGTGAACTCAGCGGGACCGATTCGAGGATTCTCGGGGACGAGGAGATCCTCCGCATGGTGCTGCCCGCAATTCGCACCGATTACACCGCGATCGAGAACTACCGGGCCGCGCCGGAAGATGTCGTGCACACGCCCATCACGGTGCTGACCGGAGAGGCGGATCCGAGAACGACCCGCGAAGAGGCGGAGTCCTGGGGAAAGCACACGACCAGTGATCTTGAAATTCACTGTTTCCCTGGCGGTCACTTCTTTTTGGCGAACCATCAGGAGCGCATCATGAAGATTGTTTCCGAGAGGTTGACCGCGGACGCTCGGACGAACTGAACCAAGCGCTTCGGCACCATGGGGGATCGCGTCCGACGGGCCGCGAGTTCGAGTGACGCCCCCGCCCGACGGCGGGGGCGGAAAACGGCAGGACATCGGTGTCCTGGCGGACGACCGTATGGGGCAGGGCCGCACAACGGCCGGGCAGTTCGGCCTGGCCCCGCGGTGCACAGATGACAGGACGGCACGGCACGGACCCACCGGCACGGCGCGCAGTCGTCACGTCCTCCGTAGGCGTGTGGTAGCGGGAGGGGAAACTCCGTGTCGGCAGAGCTGTTCGAGCGCGAGAAGCAGCTGGGCACCCTGAGCGAACTCCTCGGCAGCGCGATGCGCGGCCGGGGACGGGTCGCCGTGATCAACGGGGCCGTCGCCAGTGGGAAGACCAGTCTTCTGGAGGGATTCACCGACGAGGCGATGTCCGCCGGCGCTTTCGTCCTCGAAGCCTCCGGTTCCCGCTCCGAACGCTTCCTCCCCTTCGGAATCCTGCGCAGGATCCTCGACAGCGCCGGCCACCACTCGCCGGAGGTCCACGCCTACGCCACCGAACTGCTCGACGCCGCCTCGGAGGAGACGGCACAGGCCGCGGACGGCACCGAGGCGGGCATGCGCATCATGCCGCACCTGTCCACCGCGCTGCTGCGGCTCGCCCGGAACAGGACCGTCGTCATCGCCGTCGACGACGTCCACCACGGCGACGAGCTCTCCCTGCACTTTTTGCTCTTCCTGGCCCGCCGGGTACGCCAGGCCCGGGTGCTGATCGTGCTCACCGAGGCGGTACGGCTGCGGCCCGCCCAACTCGCCTTCCACGCCGAGCTGCAGCGCCAGCCCAACTGCACCAGCATCCGGCTCCGGCTGCTCACCCCCGAGGGCACGGCCGGCGTCGTCGGCGACCACCTGCCCGAGGCGGCGGCCGGCCGGCTCGCGACCGAGATCCACCGCACGACCGGCGGCAACCCGCTGCTGCTCAAGGCACTGCTGGAGGACGGCACCCCGGCCGCCCCCGGCGAAACCTTCCAGCAGGCCGTCCTCAACTGCCTGCACCGCGGCGACCCCGAGATGCTGACCGCCGCCCGCGGGGTCGCCGTCCTCGGCGACGGCTGCTCCGCCGTCCAGCTCAGCCAGATCGTCGACCTCCACGTCAAGCCCACCGAGCAGGCGCTGCAGGACCTCGAACGCTGCGGTGTCCTCCACAAGGGCGCCTTCCGCAGCCCCGCCGCCCGCGAAGCCGTCCTGGACGCGGCGCCGCCCGCCGCGCTGTCCGCGCTGCACCTGCGGGCCGCCAAGCTGCTCCACCACGAGGGCGCGGCCTCCCTCGACGTGGCCCGGCACCTCGTGGCCGCCCGCAAGAACGTCGAGGAGTGGGCCATCCCCGTCCTCCAGGAGGCCGCGGAGTATGCGCTCGTCGACGACGAGGACGAACTCGCCCAGCACTGCTGGGAACTGGCCGTCGCCTCCTGCCCCGAGGGCCCGCAGCGCGCCGCCCTCAAATCCCGCCTGGTCAGCCTCGTGTGGCGCAGCAGCCCCGCGGCCGCCGAGAACCACCTGCGGCAGCTGTGCCGCGAACTCGCGGCCGGCCGGCTCGCCGACCGGGACGTGATCCAGGCCGTCTCCGCGCTCGTGTGGATGGGACAGACCGAAGGCGCGGGCGAGGCCCTGCGGCACCAACTGGCCTCCGCGGCCCCCGCCTACGCCCCGGCCAGCCTCACCACCGCCCGGACCTGGCTGACGACGATCAGCCCGGCCCTGACCGCGCTCTTCGCGGACACCGGCACGGACACCGGCCCGTCCGGATCCGTACGGCCCGGCGGCGCGCACACGCCGGTCGCGGGCGGTTCGGCGGCGGCCCCCTACGACTCCGCGGACTGCGCCTACGTCGAGGCCGCCGAGGCCGTCCTGACGACCCTGCGGGAGCGCCGGACCGACGCCGCCATCGCGGAGGCCACCCAGGTCCTCCAGCGCTACCACCTGGGCGACCGCACCATTCAGCCCCTCGTCATCGCCCTGCTGACGCTTGTCTACGCCGGCCGCCTCGACCTGGCGCTCGCATGGTGCGAACGGCTCCTGGGCGAGTGCTCCGCACGCAACGCCCCCACCTGGCACGCCGCGCTCGGCGTCGTCCGCGCCAAGATCGCCCTGCGCCGCGGCGACCTGCCCGGCGCCGCGGCCCAGGCCCGCCAGGCCCTCTCGCGGATCTGCACGCAGAGCTGGGGTGTCGGCATCGCGCTGCCGCTGGCCATCCTCATCGAGACCGAGGTCCAGATGGGCAACCACGAGGAGGCGATGAACCTCCTGGAGCAGCCCGTTCCCGAGGCGATGTTCTCCACCTTCCTCGGTCTGCACTACCTCAGGGCGCGGGGCCGCTGCCACCTGGCCACCGGGCGCTACCACGCCGCGCTCCGCGACTTCCTCACCTGCGGCGAGCTGATGCAGGCATGGGACATGGACGCCGTGGAGCTGGTCCCCTGGCGGCTCGACGCCGCCGAGGCCTGGCTGGCCCTCGGCAACTCCGGACGGGCCCGCGAGTACGCCGAACAGCAGAACCAGCGTGACACCGGACCGGAGGGCAGCCGCTCCCGCGGCGCGCTGCTGCTCATGCTCGCCCGCACCGGAGGCGACCTCACGTACCGGCTCAAGCGGCTCACCGAGGCCGTCGACATCCTGGAAGGCGGCGAGGACCGGCTGCAGTTCGCCGTGGCGCTCGGCGAACTGGGCCGCGCGTACCGGGCGCTCGGCGACTTCCACCGGGCCCGGATCCTCGTCCGCAAGGCCTGGCACGTCGCCAAGTCCTGCGGCGCCGAGCCGCTGTGCCTGCAGTTCATGCCCGGCGGCCAGGCCGGCAGCGAAGCCGCCGAGGCGACCAGCCGCGAGGCCGAACCGCCCAAGGAGACCGAGGTGCTGTCGGAGGCCGAGGCACGGGTGGCGCTGCTGGCGGCACGCGGTCACACCAACCGGGAGATCGCGACCAAGCTGTACGTCACCGTGTCGACGGTCGAGCAGCATCTGACCCGCATCTACCGCAAGCTGCACGTGAAGCGGCGCCGGGACCTCCCCGCCCGGCTGTCCGACCTGAGCCTCACCGGGGCCGCCTGAGTCCGCGATCGGCCGAGGAGACGGAAGTGGAGCAGACCGGCGGAGTCGGGCTCAGGCCCCCGCGCCACCGTGTCGACCGCCGCGCCCTGGGCTGGTGGACGCTCCAGTCCGCCGTGTTCGCGCTCCCGCTGCCGCTGGTGTTCGGCGCGCTGTACCTCTTCATCCCGCCCGCCCGGTTCGTCTTCGTCTGGCTCTTCCTGGCCTTTCTGGTACCCGGAGTCGCGTACATGGCCGTCATGCCCGTCTGGCGCTACCGGGTCCACCGCTGGGAGGTGTCGGACCAGGCCGTCTACGCGGCTTCCGGCTGGCTGTGGCAGACCTGGCGGGTCGTGCCGCTGTCCCGCGTGCAGACGGTGGAGACGCTCCGCGGCCCGATCCAGCAGCTCTTCGGGCTCTCCGGGGTTACCGTCACCACCGCGTCCTCCTCCGGCGCGGTGCGGATCAAGGGCATCGACCGGCGGACCGCCCGCGATCTCGTCGAGCAACTCACGCAGGCCACGCAGGCCACGCCGGGCGACGCCGCATGAGTGCGGACGGTGGCGAGCGGGCGGCCGGCACGGGCGGGGGCGACGGGTGGCGCCGGCTCAGTCCTCGACTGCTGCTGGTCAACCTCGGCATGCTCAGCGGGCCCCTCGCCCTGTTCGCCCTGACGCTGCTCCAGACGGGCGCCGGTCTCCAGGCGCTCATCTCCCTCGGCTCCCTGCTGACCACCTTCCTGGTGATCACCTGGATCGGCACCATGCGGCTGCTCACCACCCGCTTCCGGATCGCCGACGGCCGCGTCGAACTGCGCTCCGGCCTCCTCTTCCGCAGCCACCGATCCCTGCCCGTCGACCGGATCCGCAGCGTCGACATCCACGCCAAGCCCCTGCACCGCCTGTTCGGCCTCGCGTCACTGCGGATCGGCACCGGCGGACAGGGCACGCCCTCCGGCCGCGAACTGCGGCTGGGCGGCGTCACCCGCAACCACGCGGACAACCTCCGCCGACTGCTGCTCGACCCGCGCGGGCGCGCCGGCACAGGACGGCGGGCACCGGGACCCGGCGAGGACGGTGACCCTCCCGTCGCCGAAGTGGACTGGGCCTGGCTCCGCTACGCGCCGCTCAGCCCGTGGGGGCTCGGCGCCGTCCTCGTCGGGGTCGGGACCGTCGCGCGCGTCCTGGGCGAGATGAAGATCAACCCCCTGGACCTCGCCGTCGTCACACAGCTGCGCGACCGCTTCGGTTCCGTGCCCTGGTGGTTCGGCGTCCTCGCGACCGTCGTGGC
This sequence comes from Streptomyces sp. WG7, assembly GCF_049975785.1. Lineage (NCBI taxonomy): Bacteria > Bacillati > Actinomycetota > Actinomycetes > Kitasatosporales > Streptomycetaceae > Streptomyces > Streptomyces sp. WG7. The sequence goes on along the minus strand of NZ_JBNGGE010000059.1, from coordinate 4,830 downwards.
CCTTCTCGTCATCGGGGCTGCGCTCTCCACCGCGGCCTTCGTGGAAGGCTGGAGCGGCTACCGGCTGGAGCGGGAGGGGGACGACGCCTACCGGGTCTGCCGCGGACTGCTCGTCCACCGCTCCGTCACGCTGGAACGCCGCCGCCTGCGCGGCATCGAACTCATCGAGCCGATGCCGCTGCGCTGGGCCGGTGCCGCCCGCCTCGACGCGGTCGCCGGAGGCCTCGGCAGCAGCGAGGAGAACCGCAGCCGACGCTCCCTCACCCCCGGCGTTCCGCGGCAGGAGGCCCTGCGGGTCGCCGCCGACGTCCTCTCGGAGGAACTGTCACCGACGCAGACGGCGGAGTTCGCCGCGCATCCCCGGGCCGCCCTGCGCCGCAGGATCAACCGCGGACTGCTGGTCCTCGCGCCCCTGGTGGCCGTTCCGCCGCTGCTTCTGCCGTGGCTCGGCCCGGTCGTGGTGCACGTCGCCTGGATCACCGCGCTCCTCGGACTGCCGACCGTCCTGGTGCTCGCCCACGATGCCTACCGGGCCCTGGGCCACGACCTGCGCGACCGCTGTCTCGTCGTCCGCGCGGGCACCTTCGCCCGCCGCACGGCCGCGGTTCAGCGCGACGGCGTGATCGGATGGAAGATCACCCGTTCCGCCTTCCAGCGCCGCAGGGGACTGCTCACCCTCGGCGCGACGATCGCCGCGGGCGACAGCTGCTACAAGGTCCGGGACGTCGGGGTCGCCGACGGGCTCGCCCTCGCCGAGGAGGTCGTACCCGGGCTCCTCACCCCGTTCCTCGAACGCGACCCGGAACGCGCGGCCGTGGAGCGCGCCGGGGTGGAGCGAGGAGCCGTGGAGCGAGGAGCCGGCGGCCGGTGACGGAAAGGGTTCCGGAAGCCCGTTTCCCCGCGCCGGCGGATACGGCTCCCGGGAATTCCGGCCGCAGTTTCCGTTCTTTCTTGCAATTGCCTCCCCTCTCCGCGCATCCTGGTGCAGTCGCACGTCAAGCGGCCGAGCCCAAGGGCAAGTCCACGGTTGCCTCCTAGGGGCCCGTAGGGGATTGGTAGGGGTTTCTCGCCCTTCTCCCGCATGCGAGAGTGACCCCTGGTCTGGGGTTCTTGTCCGGGGGTAATGGAGCGTGCGATGGTGAATGAGTCCGGAGAATTCCCGTCCGAGATCCGCGCCGTTTCCGAATCCGCTCCGAATGCCTTCCAGGATTCCTTGCCGCAGGCCCTGCCGGACGTCCCGTCGCACGCTCCCGCGGACACTCCGTCATGGCGGGAGCGGCTGAGCCCTCTGACCGACGCCGAGCAGCACGCCGCCCTGCTCGAATGGGTCGTCTCGCTGGTCTCCGCCGCGCTCCGCGACTCCGCACCGGCCGTGCTCGACCCCCAACGGCCCTTCCTGGAACTCGGCTTCGACTCGCTCGCCGCCGTCGACCTGCACGCCCGCCTCACCGCGGGCACGGGCCTGCGCTTGCCCGTCACCCTCGCCTTCGACCACCCCACCCCCGCCGCCCTCACCCGGCACCTTCGCGCCGCGCTCCTCGGCCTGGACGACACCGCCACGACGCCCGTCACCGCCGCCGTCAGCAGTGACGAACCCATCGCCATCGTCGGCATCGGCTGCCGCTTCCCCGGCGGCGTGCAGTCCCCCGAAGCGCTCTGGGACCTCGTGGCCGCCGGCACGGACGCCGTCTCCGCATTCCCCACCGACCGGGGCTGGGACCTCGACGCGCTCTACGACCTCGACCCCGAGCGGGCCGGTACGAGCTACACCCGCGAAGGCGGATTCCTCCACGACGCCGCCCAGTTCGACGCGGCGTTCTTCGGTATATCCCCGCGCGAGGCGCTCGCCATGGACCCGCAGCAGCGACTGCTGCTGGAGACGTCCTGGGAGGCGTTCGACCGGGCGGGCGTCGATCCCGCGGGACTGCGCGGCGGGCCGGTCGGCGTGTTCGTCGGCGCGGAGACCCAGGAGTACGGCCCCCGGCTCCAGGACGCCACCGACGGGTTCGAGGGGTACCTCGTCACCGGGAACGCGGCCAGCGTCGCCTCCGGCCGCATCGCGTACACCTTCGGCTTCGAGGGCCCGACGGTCACCGTCGACACCGCCTGCTCCTCCTCGCTCGCCGCCCTCCACCTCGCCGTCCAGGCCCTGCGCACCGGGGAGTGCGCCATCGCCCTGGCCGGCGGCGTGGCCGTCATGGCGAGCCCCGGCTCCTTCATCGCGTTCAGCCGCCAGCGGGGGCTGGCCCCCGACGGCCGGTGCAAGCCCTTCGCCGCCGCCGCGGACGGCACGGGGTGGGGCGAGGGCGCCGGCATGCTGCTCGTGGAGCGGCTGTCCGACGCCCGCCGCAACGGGCATCCGGTGCTGGCTCTGGTACGGGGCTCCGCCATCAACCAGGACGGCGCCAGCAACGGCCTGACCGCTCCGAGCGGCCCCTCGCAGCAGCGCGTGATCCGCCAGGCCCTCGCCAACGCGGGCCTGGCGGCCGCCGAGGTGGACGCGGTGGAGGCCCACGGCACCGGCACGACGCTGGGCGACCCGATCGAGGCCCAGGCCCTGCTCGCGACGTACGGTCAGGGCCGGGCCGACGGCAGCCCGCTGTGGCTCGGCTCCCTGAAGTCGAACATCGGACACACGCAGGCCGCGGCCGGCGTCGCGGGCATCATCAAGATGATCATGGCGATGCGGCAGGGCGTACTGCCGCGGACGCTCCACGTCGACGAGCCCACCCCGCACGTCGACTGGGAGGCCGGAGCCGTCTCCCTGCTCACCGAACCCGTCGACTGGCCCCGTGGCGACCGCCCGCGCCGCGTCGGCGTGTCCTCGTTCGGCATGAGCGGCACCAACGCGCACGCCATCATCGAGGAACCCCCGGCCGAGGACGCGGGAGCCGCCACCACCACCGTGCCTGGTGACGGCAGCGCCGCCTCCGGGTCCGGGGCCGACGATCACGACGGCGCACCGCGCCCGCAGGCACTCCTGCCGTGGGCCCTGTCCGCGAAGACACCCGAAGCCCTGCGCGCCCAGGCCCGGCGGCTCGCCGACCAGGTGACCGCCGACCCGGAACCCACCCCCGCCGACATCGGCCACTCCCTCGCCACCACCCGCGGGATCTTCGAACACCGCGCCGTCGCTCTGGGCTTCGACCGGGACGGGCTCCTGCGGGCGCTCAACGCCCTCGCCGACGGCACCGACACCCCTGACGCCATCCACGACGAGCCCGCCACCGGCCGGCTCGCGTTCCTGTTCACGGGGCAGGGAAGCCAGCGCCTGGGCATGGGCCGTGAGCTGTACGGCGCTTACCCGGTGTTCGCCGACGCCCTCGACGACGCGTGCTGGTACCTCGACGACCAGCTCGAACACCCGCTGCTCGACGTGCTGTTCGCGGAAGAGCGCACGCCCGCGGCGGCGCTCCTCGACGAGACCGCCTACACCCAGCCCGCGCTGTTCGCGGTCGAGGTGGCGCTGTTCCGGCTGCTGGAGAGCTGGGGGCTGCGCCCGGACCTCGTGGCGGGCCATTCGGTCGGTGAGATCGCGGCCGCCCATGTGGCCGGGGTGTTCTCGCTGGAGGACGCGTGCGCCTTGGTCGCGGCTCGCGGCCGGCTGATGCAGGCGATGCCCACGGGTGGCGTGATGATCGCGTTGCAGGCGTCGGAGGACGAGGTTCTGCCGCTGCTGGACGAGCGCGTGAGCATCGCCGCGGTGAACGGCCCGCGGTCGGTGGTCATCGCCGGTGACCAGGACGCGACGAGGAGCGTCGCCGCGCACTTCACCGCGCAGGGGCACAAGACCAAGCAGCTCGTCGTCAGCCACGCCTTCCACTCGTTCCACATGGACGGCATGCTGGACGAGTTCCGCCGCGTGGCGCAGGTGATCGAGTACGGCACCCCCGCGCTTCCCCTCGTCTCCCTGCTCACCGGCCGCGCCGCCACCGCCGCCGAACTGACCGACCCCGAGCACTGGCTGCGGCACGCCCGCGAGGCCGTAAGGTTCCACGACGGCATGCGGACGCTGGAGGACCGCGGCGTCACCACGTACCTCGAACTCGGCCCCGACGCCGTGCTCACCGCGATGGCCCAGGACTGCGTCGACTCCCGGGGCACCGCCTTCGCCGCGGCCCTTCGCTCCGGCCGCCCCGAGGCCACCACCCTGCTCACCGCCGTCGCCCGCGCCCACACCCGCGGCGCGGCGGTGGACTGGAGCCGGCTCTTCACCGGCAGCGGCGCACGGCGCGTCGACCTGCCGACGTACGCCTTCCAGCGCTCCCGCTACTGGATGGACTCGGCACCGGGCACCGGCAACCCGGGCCAGGTGGGTGCTCACACGGGCCACGGCACGGACACCGCCGACCGCGCCTTCTGGGACGCGATCGAGCAGGAGGACGTGACGGGCCTCGCGACCGCACTCGACCTCGACGACGACCGGCCGCTGAGCGAGCTGGTTCCCGCCCTGTCGGCCTGGCGCCGGAGGCGGCGTACGGAGTCGGAGGCGGAGGGCTGGCGGTACCGGGTGGTGTGGAAGCCGCTGGCCGACGCATCGAGCACGCGGTTGTCCGGGGCGTGGTTGGTGGTCGTTCCGGCTGGGGGTGACGTTGACGGGCCGGTGGTGGGTGCGCTGGCGGGGCGTGGTGCGGAGGTGCGGCGGGTCGAGGTTGCGGCCGGTGCGGATCGTGCGGCGCTGGCGGGGCTGGTCGGTGGTGAGTGGGCGGGTGTGGTGTCGCTGCTCGGGCTCGCCGACACCCTGCTGTTGGTGCAGGCTCTGGGTGATGCCGGGGTGGGTGCTCGGCTGTGGTGTCTGACGCGTGGTGCGGTGTCGGTGGGCCGGTCGGA
>NZ_JBNGGE010000058.1:0-42131 GCF_049975785.1 Streptomyces sp. WG7 | reverse complement strand
TCGGGGGGGTGGCGTGGGTTTTTTTTGCCCCCCCCTTTCGGGGCCGGGTGGTCCCCGTGGCGTTGCCCTTCTCCCCCCCCCCCCCCCCCCCCGCCCCCCCCCCGGGGGGGGGGGCGGCGGGGGGGGCGCCCCCCCGCGCGGTCACCAGCTTCCTGACACTCGTCACAGGTCCCGGCGGGGGACCCGTCGCCCAGGCGATGACCGTGTACGCGGGCACGGACCCCGCGGCAGTCGGCGCGGCGCTCGCTCCCCTGCTTCTCGCCGGGCCGGTCCTGCGCAACCATGCCTTCGTCACCCCGTACCACCGGCTGCTGCCTGCCGGGCACGGGCCCCAGCACGCGCAGCAACCGCTCACGGTGTCACGCTCCGGGCTGGTGGACCACATCACCGAGCCCACCGCCGAGGGCATCGCCGCGCTGATGGGGGCGGCCGGCATGGTGCAACTGCGTTCCATCGGAGCAGCGGTCAACGACACACCGCCCACGGCCATGGCTTACTCCCACCGCACCCAGAACTTCTCCCTGATGGCCGCCACCACACCTGCCCTGCGCGACGGCCTCGATGAGCGGTGGGAACAGCTTCACTCACACCTGAACGGGCTCTACCTGAGTTTCGAAACGCGCATCGGGCGTCGAGAGCTCAACGATGCCTTTCCCGGTCCGGTGCTGGACCGGCTCATCGCGCTCAAGGCGTACTACGACCCCGAGCACCTCTTCGACAACAACTTCGCCCTGCCGTCGGTGCCGTTCCCGTACTGAATCCGAGGGGGCGGCCATCCGATGCCCGGCACACGCCTGACCGAGTTCCACCGTTCGCTGCGGACGCGCGGGCCGCGCACCGAGGCGGCTTGCTGCTGACCGTCAGCCGGATGCGACGGCACTACGGTGCCACCACGGTTCTTCGATGGCCCGTGGGCCGGCTCCGTGGACGCGACGGGTCTTGTGCGGACGCTCTCAGTCAGGTTGCCGATGCTGCCGTATACAACCAACTCCTTCTCATGCTCAGGACACACAGAGACGTGGAACTTCCTGCCGATCAGCGTGGCCACCCGCGCCGCCGTCGACACCTGGTCCTCCCCCCATCCGTGCGCCGCCGGACCCGGCTCGAGATACCCGGCGAGCTTCTCCAGGCAGCGGCGACAGACGGCACCGCGAACCGTTCGGACCCGCGAAGCCAGAGCCTGCACGCCGCCGTCCCGCCGCAACTGGTGCCACTGACAGGCCGACTTCCGGCTCACCCGCAGACGCCGTGCCACCTCGGTCGGCTTGATCTCCTGCTCGAACAGCTCGGCCGCCTGCATTCGCACCGACTCCCGGCGCCGACGTCCCGCAGCGGTCAACCCGCCCCCATCCGCATACCTCACACCACACGGGATACAGCCACCACCCCCGACCCATGAGGAACTTCACCGGAGTTCGCCCTGACGAGCCGAAGTCAGTAGTTCGCTAATTCAGGCAACGGCATCGGGTGCCGGGCGGCAGGTGACACAGGGTGATCTCCAGGCCGGTTTCGGCGGCGAGGTCGGCCAGGTGGGTCTTCAGCCGCGGGTGCGGTAGCCGTTGGAACCCCCGCCGTCGGCGGTGATCAGATGGCGGTCACATCGTTGACGAAGCAGGACCCCTTGGTGGCGCCCTCCGTCGAGGAGTTCGATCCGGGCGTTCCCCGCCACGGCGCGACGACTGCCGACGCGGCCGACGCTCTTCAAGAGGCCACCCCGACGCCGGCTCCGTGGTCGGCCTCGCCACCGCCCACCTCAACCACACCCCCTCCCGAAGACGTACGAGGTACTGGCACGTGCGGCTGTTGGGATGCGCGGAATACCCAAGGGGCTGAGGGTACGCCGACAGGACCCGCAGCCGCCTGCTGTGGACGACCTTGGACGCTTCGAAGAGATGCTCCTCGATCAGCTCGCCGAGGCCGGGCTCCCGACTGACGGAGTATGGGTCGAGCTGCCGGAACGCGAGCAGGCACTCGCGAGCTTCGGAGGCGCTCTCCGGCGACTGTCCATGGAAGATCGCGGCCGGTCGGTGTACGTGAGCAAGATGATCACTGCGGCGGCCGCCGGACTCTTCGACGCGGCGCTCAACTACCTGTGGAACGAGACGGTCGCCGAGCTCCGACGGCGCGTAGCTGGATACGACCCGGCCCACTTCTTCGACATTGCCGTTCCGTCATACGGCCGACGGAAGCACCTGTCGACGGAAGATGACCTGGTCAAGGTCGATGACATCGACCTCCTGCGGCCACGCGCGAGATCGGACTGCTCTCCGCCACCGGCCATGCTCAAGAGGCAGGCTCACTTCCGGGCCCGCCCTGCCCTCCGCGGGACCCGGTAGGGATCTTCAACTCGTAGGATAAAAAAGGGATACTCCTGGCGTACATGCCGGGACTATCCCCGTGTTTGCCGCTGATTCGGACACCGTGTTTTCTTTCTCTGTATGGAGATCTAATGGATTATGTCCCCTTTCGTGGGCGTGCTCGTACGAGGCGAAGATATATCGCGCTGCTCACCACGGTCCTCCTGTCGTGTGCGGCCTCCGTGTTCGGGCCGACGGCTCTCCCGGCCTCTGCGGCCGAGCCCCCGGCGGTACCGGGCGGCATCCTGTTCGACGACTTCCACTACACCGGCGTGGACGACCCTGCCCTGGCCGCACACGGCTGGAGCGCCCGCACGGGCGTCGGCGGCCCCGGGGTGGCAGGGGCCACCTGGTCCGCGGGCGCAGTGACCTTCCCCGTGGACCCGACGGCCACCGACGGCCGGGTCGCGCAGCTGCGGGCCAGCACCGACGGGACGCCCGCAGGCACCGTCCATGCCCAGCTGAGCACCACTCAGCGCAAGTTCTACAGCGGTACCTACGCCGCCCGCGTCCACTTCGACGATTCCCCTGCCACGGGCACCGCCGGCGGGGACCACCCCGTCCAGGCCTTTTACGCGATCTCGCCGGAGAGTCCGCTCTACAGCGAGCTGGACTTCGAGTACCTGCCCAAGGGCGGCTGGGGGGTGTCGACGCCTTCGCTCTTCACCACCGCCTGGTACAACAGCGCCGAGGACCGGACGAGCCATTACGACGCGGGCCTCACGACCCTCAGGGGATGGCACACCCTTCAGATGACCGTCTCCAGGGGGCAGACCGTCTTCTACGTGGACGGCAAGGAGTACTTCAGGCCGGCCGCGAAGTTCTCCCCGCGCGAGCCCATGACCATCAACTTCAACGAGTGGTTCATTGACCTGGCGGAGGGCGGAGCCGCCCGTGTCTGGGAGCAGAAGGCCGACTGGGTCTACTACGACAGTTCCAGCGTGCTGACCCCAGAGCAGGTCGACGCCGCCGTCAGGGGCTACGCCGCGAGCGGGACCCGCTTCGTCGACACCGTCGCCAAGCCCACCACGAACGACCACGACGGCGACGGTATCGGCGACGTCTCGCTGGTCTACGACTACGGCGTGCTCACCTCGCCGGCCTGCGCGCAGAGCGGCACGGTACGTACCGCGACATTCGGCCTTCCCGGCAAGAAGGATCACTCCGGCGGCCTCGACACCCTGGTGGCCAGGGGGGATGACCCCTGCCGGCCGACGAGCCCGAAGTTCGTTACCGCCGGCGATTTCAACGGCGACGGGAAGAGTGATACCGCGGCCTTCTACAGCTACGGCAATACCGACTCGTCCTGCCCCCGCGCGGACCATGTCGCCATCGTCCAGCAGCTGGCTGACCCGGACGGCAGCGGCACCCTCCAGGCTCCCAGGACCATCTGGGAGAGCACCTGCTGGGGTGCCGGGACCAAGGCCGTGAACTCCGGCGACTTCAATGGCGACGGCAAGGCCGACCTCGCGCTGCTCTACGACTACGGTGCGGGACACATCCGCCTGTTTACCCTCGACGCCAACGCCGGGGGCGTCACCACCCAATGGGAACGCACCACCCCGGGGCCGAATCCCACGCTCCTGACCACGGGGGACTACAACGGGGACGGCAAAACCGATGTCGCCGCTCTCTACAGCTACGGCAAGACCGACTCGTCCTGCCCCCGCGCGGACCATGTCGCCATCGTCCAGCACCTGGCTGACCCGGACGGCAGCGGCACCCTCCAGGCTCCCAGGACCATCTGGGAGAGCACCTGCTGGGGCGCCGGGACCAAGGCCGTGAACTCCGGCGACTTCAATGGCGACGGCAAGGCCGACCTCGCGCTGCTCTACGACTACGGTGCGGGACACATCCGCCTGTTCACCCTCGACGCCAACGCCAGGGGCGTCACCACCCAATGGGAACGGACGGCCACGGGAGGACCAGTCGCCAGGTTCATGACGACTGGTGACTACAACGGAGACGCGAAGAGCGATGTCGCCCTCTTCGACGACTACGGAACCGTCGGAGCCACCTGCGCCGGCAACGCCCACCAGGCCGTGCAGACCTTCACCGCCGACCCGTACGGCACGGGTGCCCTGCACAAGCCCGTCAAAGCATGGGAGAGCACCTGCTGGGGCGAGAGCACGAAGTTCATGAACTGATCCCCCCCCCGAAGCGAAGCGCCCGGCCGCACGCCGGCCGGGCGCTTCGCCCCGTCCTGGTCTGCAGCACCACGGCGGGGGGTACGTACATGACCGCGTTCGGAGCCCTGTACGAGGATGTGATCCACGGCCTTCCCGGCGGTCCCCCTTCCGCACCGCCGTCCGCGGCGGTTGCGGGTGCCTTGTGGAACCGTTCCCCCTCTGACCTTGACTTTGTCGGGGATCTTGGTGGGCCGGCTCAGGTTCCGAGGTTCCGCCAGGACTTCGGCTGGGGATGTCGTTCTGATCCAGGAAGGTCTGGAAGGCGGTCGGCGGTCTCGGTGCAGAGGTTTCCTCGGTCACTGACCGGCCGCTGAGGCGTTCGATGTCCACGGCGATGGCCGTGAGAGCGTGTCCTGTGTACCGACATGCCGCCGCGATGGTCACGCCGGATCGCCGCGTACAGCTCGGCCCTCGACATTTGCGGCATGACCAGGGCCTTTCACCAGGTGCATCCTGATGCTGCCCTGGCAAGACCCCCAGTGCCTCCCGAACTCGGGTTCTGGCTGGCCCAACTTCTGGGCTCTGTCGCTAATTTGGGGTAGTCCCTTCTTGATCATGGTGAGAGCAGGATGCGGCGTCGCAGGAGGTCGAAGTTGGCGCGGCCGTACATCTGTCGCTTCAGCAGCTTGATCCTGGTGACGTTGCCTTCGACTCCTCCGGACGTGTAGGTCGTGGTGAGGGCGGCCTGGATGGCCGCGCGGTCGCGTCGCATGCCGTTGGCCAGAGTCCGGAGTTCGCGCTGGCCATCGAGGCTGACGTCGGCGATCCAGACATCGAGTGCCAGGTGTTCATCGCGGCGATCACGGACCATGAGCGCCAGACGGCGGCATACTCGGCGGTCGTCGCCAGCGCGGGGTTCCGTTCGCACAGTTCGTCGAGACCCAATCGCTCGACATCGGTGAGGTGCTCGGGCTGGCGCATGATCCAGTCGGTGACCCTGCGGACGGTCAGGTGCGGCGAGGGAGCGGTGGCCGGCACTGTGCCATTGCGGTAGGGCTTCAGGTGCCGTCGGACGGTGTTGACGTCGCCGCGGTAGCCCAGCAGCTGAATCTCCCGCGTCAGCGCGGACGCGTTGGCCGGAAATTCAGGGAAGTCTCCTGGAAAGCAGGTGACCATTTTCCCGGAACTCCAGGCGTTGATTCCCCTTTTCGATCAAGCGATCATAATTCTCTCCGCGCACGTGAGGAGTCGTTGGAGCGAGGATCACGATCCGGCGTCCCCGCTTCATCACATTGATGGTGAGGCAGTGGTCGTGGAGGTCTCCCCGCCGGACAGCTTGCCGGGCGTGATTGACCACTTGACGCAGTATTTCCCAGCTCACGGCCTATGACGAGCCTCCTTCCGTCCAACATGTTGCCAAGGTATTGGGTCGCGTTGAAGGGGTGTCGAGGTGTACAGCGATCACTAAGACCGTGTCCTACGTGGTGAGGCGGACGAGTCGCTTGTAGCAGCACAGGGCCGCGGCGAGACCGAGAAAGGCCAGGTAGTTGCGGGGATCGCGCTCGTAGCGAGGGCTCAGACGTCGGTAGCCCGACAGCCAGGGCATCGTCCGCTCGATGACCCAGCGACGGCGGCCCAATCGTTCGCTGGACTCGATGCCTTTGCGCGCGATCCGTACTCCGATGCGTTTGCCGCGTAACCATTTCCGCAGGTCGGCGCGGTCGTAGGCTTTGTCTGCGTGGAGGCGCTGGGGCTTGAAGTACCGGCCGCGGTGGGGGTCGTGTCTCGTTTGGTGACCCTCGACCATGGGCTTCAGCCCTTCGCTGTCGTGGGTGTTGCCGGCCGAGACGCCGACGAGGAGGGGCAGTCCGTTCGCGTCCGACAGTACGTGCATCTTGGAACCCGGCTTGCCTCGGTCCACGGGGCTCGGACCTGTGTGTTCGCCCCCTTTTTAGCGCGGACGTGGGCGGTGTCGAGGACGACGCGGGTGACATCGATGAGGTCGGCGTCGTCGAGTCGGTGCAGCACGGCTTCGTGCAGCCGCCCCCAGACACCGGCTCTCGACCAGATCAGGAACCGGCGGTGGGCGGTCGACTTCGATATGCCGAAGCAGGGCGGTAGTTGGCGCCAGGCGCAGCCGCTGACCAGGACGTAGATGATGGCCGCGAACAGCGTCTCATCAGGCGTGTCCTGCGTTCCGCCGCCCTGTGGCCGCACTCTCGACGGCGGGACCAGCGGCTTCGCGATCTCCCACAGCCCGTCCGGAACAATCCGACTCCACGTACCCCGCCCCATGCCGAGCTCAACGACGCCTCACCACGTAGGACACGGTCTAATACTCCAGCAGCGGTTCGTGTCCTGAGCTGCGTTTTCGGTAGTGGCAGTGGCGGGCGACGGCTTGGCGGCGTCTTCTCCAGGCCGACCACTTCAGTGCGTGGGCGACGGGGTCTTGGTCGCTTCGTGGGTGGGGCAGGAGAGTGTCCAGGAGCCGCCGGATCTCTGCCACGGTGAGCGGGACGAGGGCTGATCCGTTTCTGCAGCCCCCTTTGCGGCCTCGCCGCCGGCCTGGGCGGCGAGTGCGGTCAGGACCGCGTGGGCGAGCATGGCCAGGGTGATGTGCCGATACCAGCCGGGATAGCGGCGGACCTCGTACTGGTCGAGGCCGCATTCGTTCTTCGCGGCCTGGAAGCACTCCTCGATCGCCCAGCGGGTGCCGGCGATGCGGGCCAGCTCGGCGATCTCGACACCGACGGGGGCGTAGGCGAGGTAGTAGGCGAGTTCGCCGGGGTCGGACAGGCTGCGGCGAGCCATGACCCAGCGGTCATGGGTCGGCGGGTCGGGGTCGAAGACGTCGTTGGCGGGCAGCTTGGCTGCGGCCCAGTCGTAGACGCGCGGGCCCTTGGCGCCGTCGCCGCAGGAGAGTCTCTGCCAGGCATCGGCAGGGGCGTCCTCGATGAGCTGGTCGATGCGCCAGATGCCGGCCAGGGACTTGATCTGCTGTGACTTGGGCACCGCCACCACATAGCCGATGTCGAGTTGTTCGAGCAGGCGGCGGAAGTGCCAGTCCTGCCCGTAGGCCTCGTCCGCGGTGACCCACGTGGCGGGCAGGCCGGTGGCCAGGCAGCGGCGGACGATGTCCCGGGCCAGTTCTCCCTTGGTCGCGAAGCCGCGTTCGTCGGGGATCTTCGCCGCCCGGCAGCGGTCGCGGTCGGACGTCCAGGCCTTGGGCAGGTAGAGCTCCCGGTCCACCAGGGCCCGGCCCGAGCGGGTGGCATAGGCGGCGAACACCCCGATCTGGCAGTTGTCGATCTTTCCCGAGGTGCCGGTGTACTGCCGGCCCACCCCGGCCGAGGTGGTGCCCTTCTTGATGAACCCGGTGTCGTCAATGATCAACACTCCATTGAGACCAAGGGACTCACCGATGTAGGCACGGACGTCGTCACGCAGGGCGTCCGCGTCCCAGACGCTGCTGTTCAACAGCCGCTGGAAGCCGTCCGGCGTGCGGTGGCCTGCCCATTCCGCGAGCTGCCAACCGTTCTTCCGTGCCGCTTGGCCCAGCAGACCGCGGACGTAGTCCCGCATCCGCCACCGCAGATCCGCCCGAGCGAACCGGCCCGCCACCCGGGCGAACACCGACTCCAACTCATCAGCCCAGCAACCGACTTCAGTCATGCCCTCCATACCAGGACAACGACAAGCAGCAGCTCAGGACACGAACCGCTGCTGGAGTACTAAGGCGGCCAGAAAGAACATAGAGGATGGCTTGTACCATCTCGGGCAGGTCGGCTTCCCACATGGCGTTTACGAAGACCTCTCGAATCTCCGCGAGTTCGTCCAGGTTCATGCGCGCGGCACGCTGGGCCAGGAGCTCACTCTCGTCGCGCTGCCCGTCCAAGGCTCTGGCAGCCCGGCGGTAGGTAGTGCCCACGCTCTTGGCCTGGGCGCGGATACGGGATTTGCGGCTGTTGAAACCATTCTTCGTCATGCGCTTCTCCAAGGGACCCACGCTCCTCCCGGGGCAGCAGAACGAGTCTGGCGACGGGACGTCTACACGGGCCCGTGCCGGCTGAAGCCGGGGGAGCCTTGGCCGGACTGGGTCGCGGGCGGCGTGGGCGCTGCGACAGCGGCGAGGCGGCGTTCGTGTCATGCCGAGTCGCACCGTAGTGGCTCCCGTGCCGCCCGCCGTGGCGTTCACCCTTACGTGGGCGTGCCGCTCCGTCAGGGATCGTGCGAATGCTGCGGTGCCGACAGTGCTCCGGAGGGTGCCGACAGTGCTCCGGACAACACACCAAGTACCTCGTGCTTCTCACCACTTGGCTTCGCCAACGCTACCGACGGCCGAGGAAGAGTCTCCCCCACGGTTTTCGATCCGCCCTCGCCCGCGCTGTTCCATGCCAGCCGCCCCTAGGTACCGGGCTTCCTGCCGATACTCTTCCCTCCGTGAGTTGGGCGTATCGACCGAAGGTTCTGACATGAGCAGAGTGCTGGCGGTGTACAGCGAGAAGGGCGGCGTGGGCAAGAGTGCCCTCTCCGCAGGACTAGTCGCGGCCGCGCGGAAGCGAAAGCTCGGTGTCATCGCGGGCGACCTCGATCCGCGAGGAACCTTCACGGCAGAGCTGGGCATTTCTGCCGATGAGGCGCCAGCGTTCTCCATGAACGACCTGCTGGCGCTGGATCCGCAGGGGGAGACCGGCCTGGCCGTGGACGCGTTCGCTGAAGCAGGGAAGGCCTGGTCCGGCGTGCAGGTCATCGCTGCGGAGCGGGCTCTCGCCAATCGGGAGACCGACAACGTGGCCGTCGGCCTCGAGTTCCGGCTGCGGCTGGGGCTCAAGGGCGTAGTCGGGCCCGACATGGTCGGCGTCCTGGACCTGCCGCCTCGGGCCGGCGGGAAGCTGGTGACGTCTGCTCTCGTGGCGGCTACCGACGTCCTCATCCCGGCGACGCTGGACGAGGACGGCCGCATCGGTGCGGCGGAAGCTCTGAGCACGATCAAGCTCGTTAAGGATCTGGGCATGAACCCGGACTTGAGGGTGGTGGGGATCATCCCGTCGATAGTGCCGGGTGGCCGCAGCACGCTGAAGGACGCCATAGGGGAGTTCCTGGCGGACACCTACGGATCCCTCTATCGGGACGACCTGGTGATCCCTCGCCACTCGGTGCGCCAACAGACCCGATTTGCGTGCGTGCCGATCACCGATGCGTCGGGCCGGGAGGCACAGGCGCTCACTAACGTATACGACCGGATTCTCACCGCATCAGGAGTGGAAGCGTGAGTGGCAACAAGCTGATCGCGGCGGGCAACAGCCGCCTGAAGAAGGCTGCGGACTCGTCTGTCGACCCCGCGGTTCCGGCTGAGCTACAGAAGCGCGCGGCGACGTCAGCCGCGAAGCAAGGTTCGGTCGACGGGCCTAGCGTCTTCGCTCGCGGCCGGGTTCTCAGCGCCGACGACATCACCGGCACCCCTGAGGAACAGCTCGCCTACATCACCGAGCGCCTGCATGAGATCGACCTCGCCGGTAAGCGTGCCGAGGACTTCACCGTCCTGAACAAGGCGGTGCTGCTGGAGGTCGCCCAGGAGCGCGAGCTGCACCTGGTGGCCGGTCACACCAATTTCTCGGTGTGGGCGGCGGATGTGCTCGATGTCGAGCCGAAGTACGTGTTCGAGCTTCTGCAGGACGCGGCGCGCATTCGGGCCATCAGCGAGCTGGGGCCCGACCTCGCGCAGCACCTCACACGGGCGTCGGCCCGCAAGGTGATGGCCGAGGTGATCGCCAGCCAGGGCCTGGAGACGGCTCAGGTAGTGATGACGGAAGGGTTGACGCAGGCAGCGGAGCAGGGCAAAAAACGGCCGACTGCCTCACTGCTCGCCTCAATCGCGAAGGACCTGACCACGCCTGCGATCCCTGCACAGGAGACGAGGTCAGAAATTTCTGACCTCCCGGCGCCGCCACCCGTACCGGCCGCGATCACGGCTTTGGAGCGGGCGGCTGACTCACTCAAAGATCGTGTCTACGCGCCTCTGGCACCGGCTGCGGTACAGGCCGCCCTGGAAGCCGACCCGGCTGCGGCTCGCGAGCACCTGGAGCGCCTGGAGTACGAGGTGCAGCGTGTGGTGAAGCGGCTGACCGCCGCGAACCGTGCCGTTGCCGCCGCCTTGCCGGAGCAGGCCGAAGCCGCTTCCGGTTGAGAGTCGGTACGGGGGTCAGAAATTTCTGACCTCGCTGCGGCACCATCGGCACGGATCCCCGCCGGAGTACGCGGCTCGCCGCAGAGCCCGTTAAACACAAAAAGGGCCGTGCCCATCGCAGATCTGCGGTGGGCACGGCCCTTTGTCATGCCGGTGGCGGATATCAGGCCGCCCAGGTCGCGGGCGCACCTTCGTCGGGGTTGGGGATGTCGGCGGCGGCCACGGGTGCGGCCGGGTACCGAAGGGCGGTGATCGGGATGGCGCCGCGCTCAGTGCTGGGCGACCAGAACATCCGCCAGGTCTCATCCCACTCGCAGCCACACCCGTGATCGGCGTGGGGGTGCCGTAAGAAGACGCCGTGCGTGAGGACGGCGCGCGGGATGCGGGGGATGAGCTCCGACGGGTCGTCGCCGGGGTAGAGGTGCAGGTTCCGCCACCCGTGGACGCGGGCCATGTACGCGGCGGCGGCCTCGATGATGTCGGCCCACCGCTGGTGTCCGAGGACGACGAAGCCGATCGGATAGAGGCGGTCCTCGGTCGGGTCGTCGATGCCGGTGACGTACAGGCCGCGATGGACGATGAAGCCGTTCTCCGCCGCGTCCTCGCCGGGCGTCCAGAGCTGTTCGGCGGGGTGCATGGTGCCGTCGTCGCCCTCGCTGGTCACGAGGTCGTACAGGCCGGTGGTGGTCATGCGCTCGCTCCGGTGCTGGTGTCGGTCGCCTTGAGGACGCGCGGCAGATGGACGTGGAGGTGTTCGACGTCGACCTGGCGGCCGCGGTCCCGAAGTGCTTGGGCCAGGAGTTCGGTGAGACCGCTGGCACGGTGCCGGCCTCCCGTTCTCTCGCCTATTGCGAGCTGTTGCTTCCGATGTCAACCAGTCGCGGTTCACCTGGCCTCGCCCCCTGAGCCCTCCCTCAGCTGAACGCCCTGATAGAACCCCGTCATGACATACCGGTTCACTGCTCGTGTCGCCACAACAGAGATCGACCCTGACGGCTACTTCACCGAGGCTGCTCTTGCCGAAGGGGAGGACGGAAGCGGATTCATCTTGATGTTCATGGCGGGCGAGGATGACCCAGACGATCAGGAGGTCGCCTTGGGCATGGACACACACTGCCTGGTCACAGCCGGACAGGGGACCGCGTACGGCTGTGTGCGCGAAGCCGTTCTAACGGGCAACGTCCTCCGCGTATCGCTCGATCCTGAAGCACTGGAGGACCTGCGGTTGAACGATGGCGAGATCGAGGCTGTCATCGAAGCACCGGCCGAGGACGTCGTCCTGTTCCGCGAAGTCCTCGCCCAAGTACTCGCCTATGGACGCGCGGACGCTATCCCGATTCGTGTCGCCGTCTGAGCGGTCGCCGGGGTCCGGTGGGGCGGGGAATTACGCACAGACCTTGCGTGACCGTTCCCGCGTGACAACAGGGTCGGGAGACCGGCACCGGCCCCGGTCGACGCACGTCAGATGACGCTGGTAGGAAGGCTCCGGACGGAACTGCGCTGGGTGTTGTTGTCGGTGCGCCGGTCCAGCTCGGTGCGGAGTTCGTGGATGACCTGGGCATAGACGGCGACGCGCTCGCGAAGCCGGTCGTTCTCCTCCCGCTGGGCCCGGGCGGCGGCTTCGGCTTCCACTGCGCGAGCGTGCAGATGCTGGAACGCGGGTGGGATGCCGTTCGCTTCGGACTTTCGGCGGACGAATTCTTCCTTGAGGTCCACGTGCTTGTGCGTGAGGACCCAGCGCTTGACGCCCGCCTCGGCGGCGAGTTGCAGCGTGGTGAGCGCCCCCGTGGACCGGGTTGGACGACCGTCGAGGAGCCGTTGGATTGCTGCGGTGATGGCGTGCGTTCGGCGTCGTGGTCAGTGGCCATCGTGGGGTTCTCCGGTTTGGTCGTGGGTGGTGACGATGCGTTGCAGGCGGTCGAGTTCGTGCTGTTCGCGGGCATGGCGGAAGGTCGGAGCCAGCGGGTCGTCGACGAGCGGTCGGAGCCGCTCGATCTGGACGAGGACGTGTTCGATGTCGCGATCGGTCCGCGCGATGTTGACGCAGTTCGGGCGGCAGTCGTCGAGGTCGGGGGTGCGGCGGGTGCCGTCCTCCTCGCTGCGCAGGCGGCAGGCTGCTCGTTTGGGGTCGAGGACGCAGGTCATGCCCTTGCCGGGGAAGATCTGGAGGTCGGGGTTGGCGAGCATGGTGGTGGCGTGCCGCTTGGTGCGCAGGACGCGGCCGGCGAAGCGAGTGGCAGCCTGGACGCGGTGCCGGTAGGTCTCGGCTGCCGGGCCGCTGACCTGTTCGCCTTCACTCAGGCGCTGGTGTGCGTCGGCGAGGGTGTCCAGCCGGGCCAGCCAGTCCTCGAAGGCGAGGTCGTCGGGGAAGCCCGAGGCGTAGTTTCCGGCGTAGCCGAGGGTCATCTGGACGCGGAGGTGTCCGTATTGGATGGCGGCGGCAACCAGGCCCCGTGGCCGGCGGACGATGAACCAGGCCAGGGTGCGGCGCAGGCGAGCGGAATAGATGACCGGGTGGACCGGGTCGGGCGGGATGTGATCGCTGCGGTCGTGTTCGTTGCAGTAGGTCTCGACCCAGGCCAGGAATTCGGCGATGTCGTGGTTGATCCGGGTCTCCGACCGGGAGCCGCCGACGCGGCTGCGCAGGATGGTCGCGCCGTCGCGGCCGTCGGTGAACAACGTCGCCGGGAAGAGCCAGGTGCTGTTGTGCAGCCGCTCCAGGACCGCGACGGCGGTGGCGACGGCCTCGGTGACGACCCACGGATCGGCCCGGATCTCGCCCTCGGGCATTTTGTCGCCGGCGGCGTCGCGGACCCCTTTCCAGTGCCTGCCGCGCAGGAGGACCAGGTCGTGGGCATGGTCTCGTTCGACGCAGCCACGTTCCAGACTGAGGACCTCGCCTGACCGCATCCCCGACAGGTAGCTGATCACGAGGAAGCAGGCCGTGCTCAGGTGCCGGGCCAGAAAGCCGGCCTCGGTGTAGTCGATGGCCCCGTCGTGCCAGGGCCGGCCGTCCAACCGCCCGGTGACCGGCGTGTCCAGCGGCGCGCCTTCGATGACGGGCAGTCCCATCTCGGCGAAAACGGCGCGGTTGCTGGGGTTGTCCAGCGCGCCGCGGGCCGTGTCGAGCACCTTTCCCAGATGCGAGAGGTTGACCCGGAGCGTGCCGTCGCTGTCCCGGAGGCCGGGAAGCGGACGTCCCTGCTCCCGGTAGTCGCTCAGCAGGACGCGTAGGTCATCGGTCAGCGCACCCTTCGGGCGCCGCGGTGGGGGAATGTCCCGCCCCCCCGCGGCCGCGGCCGCCGCGCTCGCTGAGGACCAGGTGCTCGCCGAATGCCGCGGTGATGTCTTCGGCGAAGGTCTCCACGAACCGCAGGGCCCAGGCCAGCAGCGCCGACATCGTCTCGGGGTGGATGCGCGGCGTGCGGTTCTCTTCGCGGATGGCTCGCCGCTGCTGGAGGATGTCCTGGATGCGCTCGCCGCGCCAGGGTGGTGTCTGCGGCAGCCGGTCAGCCTCGGGCAGCAGGTCCCGGTAGGACCACACCCGGTTCACGATCGAGAGCCGGTCTTCGCGCTGACCATGGCTGGTCTCGGCTGCTTTGACGTGCGTCGCGTAGTCGTCGAGGTCGGCCAGGGACACCTCGCCGAAGCATGTCCGGCCGCGTCCGTGGAGCCAGTCGGTGAACAGCCGGAGGCTGCGGAACATGCAGGTGATGGTGGTGATCGCCAACGTGCGCGGACGGAAGTAGAAGGTCGAGACACCGGCGCTGGTGTGGTTGAGCAGCAACCAGGTGAGCGTCTTGACCGTATGCAGGAACGGCGCGGTGATTGGGCTGAAGTCGATCGAGAACGCGGTGGTGTGGCCCTCGAATACGGCGGGCGAAAGGCGCCAGCGCTGGTCGGCGAAGACGGACAGGGTGCTGGGGTCGGTTCCGGGGCGCAACGGCCGGTTGAGCAGCACGAGTGTGCCGGGCTCGGGCAGCAGGGGCGCGGATGGGGCCGGGGCGGTGTCCGGGAGGATCATGTCAGGTCGAGTCCTCGGGTCAGGAACCGCTCGACCAGGGCGCGCTGCTCGGCGGTGATCTCGGTGCGGGTCGTGGCGATCGTCGCGGTGGGGAAGCTGGCGAGCAGGTCGGCCAGTTGCGCGACGGGCCCGGAGAACCGTTCGGCCCAGCGCAGAGGCGTCATCTCCTGCTTGCGGGCCTGAAGTCCTTCCTGGACGGCGATCAGGACCGGCAGGTGTGCCGGGGTCGCGCGGGCGCAGGGGCAGGACAGGCAGAGCAGGAACGAGGCCCGGCAGGGCTCGCCCGCCGGGCTGTGCGGGCTGGCCAGGTGGTCGGTGCAGCCTCCCAGCACGGTGTCCAGTTCCCCGGCCAACAGCTTCTTCAGGGTGGCCGGGTCCAGGCCGTGGCGCCGGGCGACGGCCTCGGGCCTCTGCCGGGCCTCAGCGACATCGGCGGCCGTCAGCACCTGCATGACCTGCGCGGCCCTCGCGCCCGCCAGCTGCTCCTCCAGCACGTCCGCGACGACCTTCTGGTACTCGGCGAGGTTGCCGCGGTTGCGCGCCAGATACTCGTTCGCCAGCGTCCGTTCGGTGTGCGCGACCGGCTGCTGGTGGCGCTCCAGCCAGCTCATCCGCAACCGTCGGCTGTCGACCACCAGCGGAATCGGAAGACCGTCCTCGCCCGGGGCGTCGGCGTGCAGGTTCGCGCTGCGGCTCCAGCTCGCCAGGATCGCATTGGGTAGGCCGGCGCGGAATCCGCGGGCCCTCTCCACGCCCTTGGAGCAGAAGAAGGCCAGGAGCAGATCGGTTCCGATGTGCGCCCGTGCCGGGCCGGCCAGGTCGACCAGCAGGGCGTAGACCCCGAACGGTGTGTGCAGGTCGAACTGCCGGTGGGGGCTGCTGCCCGGCCCGCCGGGCGCGCTGCCGGAGAACGCGGTCGGCATGTGCGCGCGGTCCCGGCCGCGGCGCGGCTTGACCAGGTCCACCACCGCAGTCGCGGTGGTCCCGGTGTGCCCGTCGGCGCGGTGGTGCGTCGCAGTGGCCGTGGAGATCGTGCTGTAGTTCTGCCCGGTCAGACAGAGCAGCAGCACGCCGGCCGCGCCGATGTCGGAGAAGATCAGGTGCAGGTCCGCCATCAGCCGCCCCGCCCCGAAATGAACGACGCGGTGGTCGGGCTGCCGGCCCCAACGGTTATCCCTGCGCGGGACGTCGCCGTGCCGCTCCACGTGGTCCAGCAGCTCGCCGTGCTGCCAGGTTCGCGGGTCCGCTTCGGCGTCGATCTGGCCGGCTCGCCAGCGGGCCAGCAGTTCCCGCCCGGCGAAGATCCGGTCGGCGGCCCGTCGGAGCTGGGTGCGCGCGGTGGTGGTGATGCGGTCGAACTCGTCCGTGGTGTAGCTGGCGGCGGGCGTGGAGTTGCGCTTCAGGCCCTTGCGGGCCAGCCGCGCCAGGAAGTCCTCGTCGGCGCCTTCGGGGGCGAACCGCAGCACCGACCGCAGCGTCGGCAGCTCCCGGTTCAGATTCGGCGTGCCCAGCCTGGCCATCTGAAAGCTCTCCAGGTGCGCGGCTCGAAGCTGCGCCGGATGGGCCGGCGGGCGGTTGAGCGAGGCCAGATGGTGTGCGAATCGGCGCAGCAGGCCGAAGGCGCTCGCGGCCGAGGAGGTTGTCCGGCGCCGCCCGGCCGGGCCGGTCGCCCCTGCGAACGCGGTCGCCATCCACACCACCAGCTCGCGGGCGACCGGGAACGCGGCGAAGTCGTAGTCGACGGCCGGGCCGCCGCGCTCCGGGAAGAAGCGGACCATGCACTGGCCGTCGTCGAGGAACAACCGTCGCGGCGCCTGGTATCCGGGTGTTGGCAGCGCAGCCGGGCGGCCCGCAGCGCGGGTCATGACGGCTCTCCGGCGACCGGGTCGGACAGCACCTGCGGGTGCGTGGCGAACATGGACGCCATCAGCGCCGACAGCGCGAAACCGTGAGCGTGCTCGATCAGCAGCGAGACGTCGAGGTCGCGGAAGGGCTCCAGGTAGGTGTCCATGGTGGTGGTCACGTCGGCGTGCCCGAGCAGCGTCTTGACCAGATACCAGGTGTCGCCGAACTGGGCGCGGAAGTCGCGTACCTCCTCGGCGTTCAGGTGCGCGACCTGCCGCTCGTAAAGCAGTCGGCCGACCGAGTACCAGCGCAGCGCGAACGAGTGCCGCATCATGTGCGCGTTCGCCTCGAACGAGGTGAGCCCGGCGCGGGCGACCCGCTCGTTGCCGGTGTCGAAGGTGTGCTGCCAGCCATGCGCCTCGCGCGGCATGCCGTCCTCGTTCAGCCAGACCACCAGCGGCTCCAGTCCGGTCGCGGTCCGGCGGAACAGCCTCTTGCGGGCGCCGGGGTCCAGCGAATCCAGCGACGCGGTCATCCGCCGGCCGCCTGAGTCGCACATCTCCAGCCGCCGGTTGCGGGTCCTGCGTTCGACCAGCAGCAGCTGCGGCAGCCGCTCGTAGCGGCCGACGCGCTGAGCGCGGCGGACCGCTGCGGCGCGTTCGCCTTCCTCGTAGGCCAGGACGTCGACCAGCACGCTGCGCGGCATCCAGAACCGGCGCCCACGCCCACCCTTGGCGCATGCCTCCGCCAGTCGGCAGGTGTAGTAGGTGCGGGCCTCGTCGTCGGCGGGCAGCTCCAGGCGCAGGACGCTGGCCCACTCACTCAGCCGCAG
Source organism: Streptomyces sp. WG7 (assembly GCF_049975785.1). Classification (NCBI taxonomy): domain Bacteria; kingdom Bacillati; phylum Actinomycetota; class Actinomycetes; order Kitasatosporales; family Streptomycetaceae; genus Streptomyces; species Streptomyces sp. WG7. The sequence continues at coordinate 24,757 of NZ_JBNGGE010000058.1, read as the reverse complement.
CCCGGTGCCGTAGAGCCCGTCGACGAACGCGCAGTCACGCTGGCTGTTGCGCCCGCGCCACCCGTCGATCTCCCGACCGTGCAGGTCCAGTCCGCGCAGCCCCACGTCGACCCATCGGGCATAGCCGGCCGGGTCCAGCCACTTCACGTCCTTGCCGCGTACGAGGTGCGGGCCGGCCTCGAACGACTCCGTCACCATGCCCGGGTCAGGGCCGGGAACCTGCCGCCGGGCCACCGGATCGCTCACTCCGAACCGGACCCCGGCCCAGCGGTAGAACGCGCTGATCGCGATCAGGTCGTCCAGCACCGTCCCGCCGGCCACGCGCCGGACGTTGGTCTCGTCGGTCATCCGCCAGAACTTGAACCCGGCGACGTCCTCCTCGTCGGCGTCGTGCCAGGTCCGCCCCGCCGCATCAAGGAATCCCAGCCAGACGGCTACCGCGAAGGCGTACTTCCTCCGCGTGCCCTTGCTCGCGTTGCGCATCCGCGCCGAGGCGAAGAACCCGTTGACCTCCGGCACCGACCAGCCATCGGCCCGCAGCAGCACCGGCTGTCCCACCTGCGTACCGTGCGCGTGCGCCCACTCCGCCAGCGTCGGCAGACCGGCCAGCACCGGATCGGCCGCGTACCACGACACCTCCCGCCGCGGGTCGCACCAATGCACCTGCCACCGCGCCAACGGACCGGCTTCCGCCTCAAGTTCATCGATCATCAACGAGTGAACATACAGCCACCCACAGTCACTGAAATCCCAGCAACAGTCCCTTGTGGCTAGAGACCGCGCGCGCATCCGATGGCGATGCGGCGGGGGCCGGCGGGGAGGTCGGCGTAGTCGGCGAGGTTGGCGAGCAGCTCGCGGGCGCCGGGGGTGTTGAGGACGACGTCCTGGACGCGGGGGTTGAGGCCGTCGAGGTCGAGGATGTCGCGGGCGGCGGCCGGGTCGCGGAGCCGGTCGCGGACGTCCTCGATCCGGTCGGCGGGGGGCGGGACGGGGGTTCCGTCGGGGCCGGTGGGCAGGTGCAGGTAGCCGAAGGAGATCAGGCGGATCGGATGCAAGGGTGCCTCCTGCTCGAGGGGTGAAGGGCGGGGATGTGCGGAGCGCCGCGCCCGGCCGGGAAGGGCGGGGCGCGGCGCTCGGGGTGGTGCTACTGGGTGGTGGTGTCGGTGACCACGAGGAACTGGTCGCTGGACAGGTCCATCACGACCCGGGCGTCCGGCCTGCCCTGGGCGCGCTGGGCGGCGGCGTACTCTTCGGCCGGCCAGGAGCCGCGGGGGCTTCCGGCGGGGAATCGCTCGAGGACGGTCCGGGACGGGGTGCTGGTGTCGGAGGTGGTCATCAGGCGTCGCCGCCGTTCACGCGCTTGTGGATGTCGATGAGGGTGGCGATGGCGTCGGGGTTGTCCGCCAGGCCGACCCACTGCCCGTGCGCGGTGAAGACGGGCACGGCGTCGGTGTCGGCGTTGAAGATGACGCAGTAGTCGCCGTACCGGTCCATCACCATGTCCCGCAGGATCGGGACCAGCGCGGTGTCCAGGACCTCCAGGGCGTCGACGGTGAGCCGGGCGGGCTCGCCGGGCGACGGCGGCTGGACCAGGGTGCCGGTGACACGGACCAGGTCGCTGGGCTGTATGCCGGTCAGCAGCTCGTGGGTGATCCGGGCGTCCTCGCTGGTGCAGGACACGATCGTGTCGGGGGCGTCCTTGGCGACGGTGTCCGGGTCGTCGGGTCGGACGACCAGGTCGAAGGTGGCGGTGCCGCGCGGGCCGGGGGCGGGCGGCACGTCGACCCAGCCGTCGACGGTGCAGTGCTTGGTGGTCATGAGTGGGCCTCCGCCAGGGTCTCGGTGGGGCGAGGGGAGCGGGGTCGGGTGGTGCGCTGGGCGATGTCCAGCAGCTCGCGGTTGCGCCGCTTCTGGGCGTCGGTGAGCGGGCGGGCCGTCGCGCCGCCGTGGCGGTGCCAGAGCGGGGAGGCGGGCGGCTCGGGGTAGGCGAGGGCGTGGTCGACGTCGCGGTCGGTGCTGCTCATGGGGTCCTCCAGGTGGAGGTCAGGAGTGGTCGCCTTGGCCCTTGGACTTCGACTTTGAGGTGGGCTTCGGCGTGAGGTCGGAGGCGAACCGGCCGAGGCGGGCCTCAACGGGGTTGGCGGTGATCCAGTCCTCCGCGCATGCCTTGTGCACGTGCTCGCCGGCGTGGGAGCGCATGGGCGTGGGCTGGCCGCACAGCGTGCAGGGGAGGTCCTGCCAGCGGTCGAAGTGCTGGCTGTCGCGCCAGACGAGAAGGTGGCCGGGGGCCGGGATCAGTCCCGGCTCGAACGACGGCTTCTTCTCCTTCTTGCGTCCCTAGCGGGTCACGGCCGGAAGTTGGGCAGCTGCTGGAACACGCGCTCCAGCAGGTCCGGCGACGGCTTCCAGGGCACGACCTGCCCACGGGCGGGGACCGGCAGCGGCAGCTCCTGGACGTCGTCAAGGACCAGGTGCCAGGCGGCCGGGTGGGCCCACTGCGAGCAAAGCGGCGTTCCCTCGGGGTCCTGGTGGCAGTCGGTGATCCGGGCGACGCCGACGACCGCTCCCGTGACCAGCTGGCGGCCGCGGATGGTGCGGCCGATCAGCGGGGTGCGCAGGGCGGGCTGGTCGATGGTCTTGCTGGTGTGCAGCAGCACCCAGCCGGTCCGCCACCGGCCGGGACGGTTCTCGATGGTTTTGGCACCGGCGAGGATGCAGGCCGCGTAGGGCTGCCGGATGCTGATGCCGCGGATCCAGTCGCCCTCGGGCAGGGTCGCGAGGCTCATGCGGCTCGCCCCCACACGGCCGTGCCCGGACGGCCGGCCCGGCGTCCGTTGACGGACGGCACCGCGACGTGCGCGGCGTCGGCGACGACCGCGTGCCCGGAGTGCTTACCGTCGTACAGGGCGGCGTCGGCGGTCCGCTGCAACAGGCTCAGGTCGCGGGAGCCGACCGCGCACGGGGTCGTGGCACCGACCGAGGCGGCGACGTCGACGATGCGCCCGTCCTCGAGGACGACCGGCGTGTGCAGCATCCGGATCAGCTGCGCGAGGCGCTGCTCCAGGCGGGCGGTGGGCAGCTCCAGGACGACGGCGAACTCATCGCCTCCGAGCCTGCCCACGGCTGCGCGCGGGCCCGCCCACGCGGTGAGCCGGGCGGCGGTCGCGGCCAGGACGGCGTCGCCGGCGGCGTGACCCATGGTGTCGTTCACGGCCTTGAAGTGGTCCTGGTCGATGAGGACCACGGCCACGTTATCGCCGTGGCGTGCCAGGAGCCGGCGGGCGCGGGCGGTGTAGGCGTCGCGGCGCATCAGGCCGGTCAGCGGATCCTTGCGGGTCGCCGCGAGTCGGCGGTGCAGCGCGACGGCGTGCACGGTCCAGCCGGTCAGCGGCAGCGCGGCGGTGGTGATCAGGAGGGTGCGCGGGCCGATCCGGCCCTGAACGCGCAGGACGGAGTCCATACTGGGGGTCTCCCTCTCGTCTCGTACGGGTTGGGTGGGCCCGGGACGGGCGGTTGGTTTGGACGCCGTGTCGTCCGTCCCGGGGCGTAGCTACAGCTCGAAGTCGCTGCGGGTGGTCCAGCTGTAGGGGCTCTTCCAGGGGCCGGCCTTCGCGGCGAGCCAGTCGAGCTCCCAGCCGGGGCGCAGCCCGTGCGCGGTCCAGCTGTCCGGCTGCTGGCCAGCGGTCTCGAGTCCGGCCTGCTGCGCGGCGAGCGCGGCGTCGTACACCTCGTGGGCGCGTCGCAGGGCTGTACTGCGGGAGTCCGCCTCGCCGGCGAAGACGTGCAGACCGCGCAGGGCCGGGTTGCTGGTGTGGTGTATCGGGACGTCGACCTCATAGACCTCGCGGTGCGGCATGACGACCCATCTCCTCTCGCTCTCGTGGTTGAGGGGCCACTGCGACCGCCCCGGCCCCCGGCGGGTGCGGGGGTCCGGGGCGGCACAGAGTGCGCTCAACTCAGAGGCGGGGATCAGCTGGCCGTCGCGATGCCGTCGCGCAGGTGGGTGCGTGCCCAGGCCAGCAGCGACGCCTGGTCGCCGTCCGTGCTGGTCAGTGCGTCGGTGAGGTGACCGACGGCGCGGTCCAGTTCCTCGCTGGCCTCCCGCCAGGTGCCGATGCTGGACGCGGCGAGGACGTCGCGGACCTCTTCGACCAGGTCGATGAAGGCGTTCGGGGTGGTGCCGCGCGGCGCCTGGTCGCCGATGAGGGCGGCGAGGTCGGCGGCGAAGCAGTCACGGAGCGCGGCGAAGGTGTCGGTCCGGGTCTGGACGGCCATCGTGGGCCTCCTTGTCAGAAGTCGAGCTGGATCGTGATGGGGCGCCGGGGGTCTCCGGCGCTGGTGTGGACGGTGCGGCGGTGCGCGGCGAGGCCGGCGGCCCCGCCCTGGATGGGCAGCGGGCAGTCCGGGCAGCCGTGCCACCAGTCGTCTCCGGCCGGGAGGTCGGCCGGGGTGAGCGGGTGCGGGTGCGGCGGCTGGGCTCTCATTCCGTCTCCCTCGAGCCGGGGACGTAGTCGATGGCCGTGGCGACGTGGTGGATGTGCATGAGGCTTCCGGCGTCGTCGATCCGGTCCCGCAGCCTGTCCAGCTGCGCCCACGCCCGCCGCAGCTGCTGCGTGAGCCACTCGGTGTCGCCAGGGGCAGCGGCGACGAACTCCCCCAGCGGGAGGTGTTCGTCGCCGCTGGTGCCGAGGACGGCGACGGGCCGGCCGTCGCCGTCCTCGATGACGCCGGTGTCGCCGCCCCTGTGTCGCCAGCCGCCGGGAACGGCCTTCAGCCGGGCCTCGATGGCGGTCAGCCGGTCCGTGTCGGGGTGCTGGGCGGCCAGGTACGCGGTGGCCCGGGTGACTTCCTCGTCGGTGAACAGTTCGGCGAGGCGGGCGCTGTCGGCGTACCGGGCGCGGTGCAGGTACTCCTGGGCGAGCTGCCAGTCCTTCCGGTCCGGCTGCGCGCTGGTTTCACAGTGGGCCTCCTGGTTCGGCATGACGTCCATCCCCTCTCTGGTCCCGGTCCCGGGGTCTGTGCTGCTTGAGGGACCACCGCTACCGCCCCGGCCCCCGTCGAACGGGGGCCGGGGCGGCACGGAGCGTCCGTCAGGCGCGGTAGACGGGCGGGCGGACTCCAGCACGGAGTTCGCGGATGATCGAGCAGGGGCCCTTGGTGGCGCAGAACGCGTCGTCGGTATCCGGGAGGGCGTTGCCCGTGGTGCCCCACATGTCGCGGGCGACCGCGTTCACAGCGCGCAGCATCTCGCCGTTGTTGGGACGGCAGGCGCTGTGCTTGTCGCCGACGCCGTGCCGAGCGACGCTGATGATGTGCTGGCGGGCCTGCCGGGCAGCCCAGCGGCGGCTGCTGGGGCCGGTGTTCTCGTGGACGTGCCCGCAGTCGTGGAAGGAGTCGAGGTGGCAGGCGGTGCAGTGGTAGGTGATCAGCTGCTGCGGCTCGCTGTCGGGAAGCCACTTGCCTTCGAACTCGAAGACGATGACCTCCGCGCCGGGTCTCGGTGTGCGCGAAGGCGGTGACGAGGCCGACGCCGTCCGCGATGCCGCCGCGGGCCTTGACGTTCCAGAAGGTGCGGGGGAGGAAGTCGTCCCAGCCCTTGCCGTGGGGCCACTGGGCGTACAGGACGCCCTGCGAGGCGTCGAAGGTCGCCTTGCCGTCGGTGTTCTCGCGCTTGTACTGCTCGATCTGTTCGATCGACCCGAAGTAGGTGGCGGAGAACTCTTCGGACTCCAGGAAGATCAGCCCGTATCCCTCGGGGCGGGTGTCGTGGCCGTTGTCCTTCAGCATTTCGACCATGTCCTCGTAGCCGGGATTGCCGGGGACGATGGTGGCGACCAAGGGCAGCCGGTAGTAGTCACACCTCGTGACGTGGGCCGGGTGGTCCTCGCTGACGTGGTGCGCGGTGCCGTACGTGTTCGTGATCGTGATGCCCATGACGGGGTGCCCTTCCTGGGAAAGCGGCGGGCGCCGGGTGTGCCCGGCGCCCTGTGGGGTGTGGTTGTTCGGCGTGACGGCGGTACGCCTCACGCGCGGACCGCGTCCGCGTACTGCGCTTCGAGGTCGGCGCGGCCCTCGGGGTCGTCGTCCTGGAGGTCGTGGTCGTCGGCCTCCTGGTCCACGCCGTCGCCGTGGACGGTGCAGACGAGGTCCGGGTCGTTGTCCATGTCGCCGGTCAGCGCCCGGAACAGGCAGCTGACGCTGTAGGCCGGCGCCCATGCCTGCCCGTCGCACTCCGGGTCGAAGGGGCACGGCAGCAGGATGTCGAAGCCGAAGTCGCCCTCGCCGTCGACGTCCTCGCGCAGCGCGAGGGTGAGGTACTGCTGTCCGAGGCGGATCTCCGCGATACGGTCCCGGCCGGTCACCAGGTCCGAGCCCGGCCGCCACCGCCACAGCGGCAGGATCTCCGGGCCGAAGAAGCGGCGGGCCAGCCACAGGTCGCCCAGGCCCTCGCTGCCGTCACGCCCGAGGTCGGCCTCCCTCACCTGCGAGAGCCGCTCCAGGAACGGCTCCAGCCGGTACAGGGCGTCGGCGAAGACCACCGTGTTGAAGCCTTCGGCCGCGAGCCGCTGATGGGACGCGACCATGGCCTGGTGCTGGGCACGGACGACGTCCTCGGGCACACGCCGGTTGGCCGGGCGCGGGCCCTGGCGCTCCAGGCAGACCGGCAGCGGCGTGGCGACGATGACCGCGACGGTCGGCATGCCGTGCCGCTTGGCGGCCATCACCAGTTCCACCCGCACGCTCTGTTCGACGTTGGTCGCGTCGATGACCGTGTTGAGCTTGCGGGCCATCCGGCGTTCCAGGATCAGCTTGAGGACGTCGGCGGCATCGGCCGTGGCGTCCTGTCGGCTGGGGTCGTCGCTGACCGTGCCGCGCAGGTCGTCGAGGGAGAGGACTTGGGAGGCCGGCCAGGTGCGGGCCAGCGTCGACTTGCCCGAGCCGGAGGCACCGATCAGGACGATCAGCCCGTTCTCGGGCAGGTCCGTGTACAGCACCGAGGTCATGCGTCGTCTCCTTGCGGGTCGAGGGAGCGGGCAGCCCAGTTCAGGCGCTGCCCGGCGTTGTCGGTGATCAGGGCGGCGGCCTCGTGCAGGGGGCAGGAGGCGTCGCCGTCGCGGTCGGGCTCGAGCTGCTCCGCCCGCCGTGCGGCGGTGCTGACCAGCTGCGCGAGGGCGGGGAGGAGGCCGCCGGGGACGTCGATGTCCTCCTGGAGCTCGCGCAGGATCGCGGCGAGCTCGCGGGCGTCGACGTCGTCGGCGTTCAGGTCGTCCTCGATCTGCTGGAGGGCGAGCTGGGCGATGCCGAGCGAGGCGCGCACCCGGTCCAGCCGCGTGCGGCTGGTCATCGGGTGGTCGCCTTGGTGGTGGCGACCACGGCGGCGACGGTCTCCCAGCCGTGGTGCCAGGCGGAGTCGAGGTGGAAGGCGCCGTTCATGCCGAAGTCGGCGAGCTTGTAGAAGTTGCCCTTGCCGGTCTTGGTGGCGATCCGCTCCAGCAGGCCCTTGCCCGGGACGCGTCGGTCCGCGGCGTAGTGGGTCGTGAAGGAGATGGCGAGCGCGGCCGCGGCGGCGGCCGGGTGGACCCGGATGCCGAGCGCGCGGGCGCCGGCCCCGGCGACGATCGCCTGCGTGGCCGTGTAGGTCAGGCAGTGGTGCAGGCAGGCCATACGGCCGTCGGCCGTGCCGTGGGTCGTCTTCTCCTTCGTGGCCGGGTCCTCGTAGGTGACCGGGTGGTCGTCGGAGGCGCCCTTCACCCGGGCACAGAAGTCGTTCTGCACCCAGAAGTCACCGGCGGCGCTGGCGGCGCGGGTCAGTCCGAGCAGGGCGGCGAAGACGGCGGGACGGTGAGCATGCATGCTCGGGGTTCTCCTGATCTCGAAAGGTGAGGGAGCGGGCGGCCGGCCTTTTGCCGGTGCTGCGGCCACCCGGTGCGGTCCCGTCCCGGCCTGTGCGGCCGGGACGGGACCCGCGTTACGCGGCCAGCCGATGAGCGGCGGGCATCGCCGGCTCGAGGTAGCTGCTGGGATCCACGGGCGTGCCGTCGAAGCACTCGATGCAACAGCCGAGCTTCTTCGAGAGGCAGAAAAAGAACCGCCTCCCGCAGTCCCCGCAGGTCTGGCGAGCTGCCATGGCCCGGTCCAGAGCCCATTCCTGAGCGAGCGTCGGGACGCGCTTGGGCACGGCCAGGTCGACCCGGAGCAGGAAGCCACGGGTGGGGTGGGTGCACGACCACTGCGGCCGGTAGGCGCACCCCTTGCAGCGCAAGATCGCGGCCGGGCCTTTCGGGGTGTTGCCGCCCGGGCTGAGACCCATGGCGCTGAGCTGTCGCTTGGTGACCAACCCTTCGGGGACAGCGCCGCGGTCGTACTCGGGAAGACCCTGGGCTCCGCGCGGAATCCGCTCCTTCTTCTCGCGGCGGCGCTTCTTCCTGGGGCGTGGCATCAGCGGCCCCAGGCGCCGGGCAGCCGGTCGGGGCGCTGCGGGTAGCGGGGGCCGGGACGCTGCGGGCGGGGCCGACCGATCCGGCGGCGCGGGCGGGGGATGAGCACGAGTGATCTCCTCCAGTCGTCGGTGGGCAGCGCTGCGCCCCGTCGACGTGGTGCTGGTGTCGGCGGGGCGCGGCGGGTGGTGCGTTCGGCCAGGCGGCCTGTCCCGTCCTCGCCCGGCTCCTGGGGTGCGGGGCGGGCGAGGACCGGGCAGGGCGTCAGGTCTTCAGCGGGTGCGGAGCAGTCGGGCGGCCTTCTGCTTCAGCTGGTCGAAGAGGGTCGGGTGGGTGTGCCGCCAGGCGGTGCGGTCCACGCCGTCCTGCGTCGGGAAGCTGCAGGAGGCTCCGCAGGTGCACGTCCAGACGTAGGGCTCGGGGCGGGTGTCGTCGCGGGTGGCGGTGAGTGCCTGTTTCTGAACCCCGTATCAGCAGGTCAGAGCCCGTCAGTCCGAAATAGGACCTTTGGGAGAGCGTTCGGGCGACGGTCGCGGTGACCGTTGCCCGAACGGAAATCTCTGCGACTGGGGTGGCGCTGACGGTCGTCAGGACCTGTCCTCGAACGTCAGCGTTGCGTTGACACTGTCCATAGCGGGAATCAGAGTGGACCTGGCGGCCGCGCAGCCCAGCTCACTGCCCGGACGAACCGATCGGACGAGGAGCCAGGGCATGGCAGAGGGAACGGTCACGTCGTTCAATTCTGAGGAGGGGTACGGGTGGATCATGCCCGACGGCTGGAACCCCCCGCCGTATCAGAGCTGGTGGAGCAGGCTGCGAGGCAAACCCGCCCCCATTCCGGAGGCCGTGCAGGAGGTCTTCGTCCACTACAGCGCGATACAGACGTACGGCTACAAGTCCCTGGACGCCGGGCAGAGGGTGTCCTTTGACATCGAGCAGGGTGCCAAAGGGCCGCAGGCTACCAAGGTAACTCCGCTGGGGTGACGCTTTGCTGAGTGCCTGTTTCTGGACCCCCAGAAGACGCAGGTTCGATAGCCTGGTAGCAGCGGCGCCTGGACCAAGTTAGTCGCGACCAACTTGAGATCGATCAAGGCCACGGCCACCCGGTGGTACTGACGACCGTCAGCGCCACCCCAGTCGCAGAATTCCCGTTCGGGCAACGGTCACCGCGACCGTTGCCCGAACGCTTTCCCAAAGGTCCTATTTCGGACTGACAGGCTCTGACCTGCTGATACGGGGTTCAGAAACAGGCACTGACCGTGGCCGGGCGGCCGTCGTGGCGGCCGTGGTAGGTGCCGACCCAGAACTCGGTCGTGTGCAGCTCCATGGGGTTCCGTTCGTGTTCGGGGCGCCGCGCTCTGGTTGGTCGCGGCGCTCGCAGCTGGTGGGTGGATGTGGCGTTGCGGTCAGCGCTGGAGCGGGTGGACGTTGTCGTCGTCGAAGTCGTCGCCCGCGGGGGCCGGGGCGGGGAGGGTGGCGTGGAGGTGGAGCTCGGGGTTGAACTGCGGCATGAACTGCGGCGGGTGGTTGTGGACGATGGGCCGCAGGGTCAGGCCGCGCAGCGCGAAGGCGCTGGCGAGCGCCCACATCAGGGCGGCGAGCCCGGTCGCGGCGGCGCGTCCTCCGGCCGGGGCGGCGGACCAGATCATGGCCAGGCTTGCCAGGCCCCACAGCGTCCAGGCAATGCGGGCGCCGGCGTTGCCGAAGAACCCGCCGATGAGCCCGAGCAGTCCGGCCAGTTGCCAGAACGCGTACAGGGCGGCGGGCGCGACGGACAGGTGCGCGGCCTGGTCGGCGAGGAACGCCCGGACCGGGTAGTCGACCGTGCCCCACAGCCCGCTGCCGTCACCGGCGTCGGTGGCCTGGACGCCGGAGAGGCCCTTGAGTGCGGCGGAGGCGATATCGCCGGCGGCGTCGACCATCATCACGATGAGGCTGAGGCCGCCGAACAGCGCCGCCGTTTTGATCCACACGGCGATCTCGTGCCATCCGGCGTTCCGGGCCTGGAACAGCTCCTCCCACCGCTGGTAGAGGAAGCCGCCCTCCTGCCAGGACTCCCGCCACGCGCCGCGCAGCCCGGCGAAGCGCTTCGGGCGGGGCCAGTCCTTCGCGTCGGGCGGCGGGGGCGTCTGGTTGAACAGGTCGAGGAAATTTGGGTTGTGCTGGCCGTTGACGGGCTTGTCGTCGGACTGCATGGCGGGGCGTCTCCCTCGCTCGGGCGGGTGTGGTGGGCGGTGGTGCGCAGGCCGGACGGCCTGGCCCGCACCCGACCGCGAAGGGTTCGGGTACGAGGCAGGTGGTCCGGAGCGGTTCAGAGGCCGCGGGCGTCGGCGAGGCCGGCGGCCTGGTCGACCATGCGGAGCGGGGTACGGGCCGATCCGTGGGCGTCGTTGAAGGACGGCACGGAGTCGACGTCGTCGCCGAACTTTCTGCGGATCGCGTCCAGGAGCACGGAGGCGGCGTCGGCTTCCAGGCCTCTGTCGCCGCGGGCCTCGGCTCGGATGGCTCCGAGCATGCAGCGGGCGCCGTCCTCGTCGACCAGGGCGCCGGAGCACCAGCCGCCGGTGAGCAGCCGGTGGTGGGCGCGCTGCAGGAGGGCGGCGACCGGGGTCGGGTAGGAGGCCGGCGGCGGCTGGAGTGTCGGGGTCAGCGGGACGGTGACGACGTCGGCCAGGTCCACAGGGTCGGTGGGGATGTGTGCGGTGTTGACCTCGTAGGCGACGGCCGCTTCGTCCAGGCGCGCGGTCATCTCCGCTTTCACGAGGGTGAGGCGCTCCTCGAGGGTCAGCTCCACCGGCTGCGCGGCGGCCGGGACGGACTGGGTGGTCGGGGCGGGGTGGTCTATGGCGGGGGAGAGCGCGGTCTGGGACATCGGGGCTCCAGGCAGGGGACGCCGAAGGGCGCCGCCGGGGGTCGTTCTCCGGCGGCGCCCTTCGGCGTCGTGCAGCGGGGGAGGGGAGCGGGCGCTAGTCGTCGGGGGTGTAGTTCAGCGCGCCGCAGTTCCAGCAGTCCCATTCGTCGGGGACTTCGACCAGGTCGCAGCAGTCGCACCCCACGCCGTGCACCACGCAGTCTTCGCCGCAGCGCCAGCAGGTGTAGTGCAGGTGTGCCATGCCCTTGTCCTTCCCCGGGTCTGTGAGGGGCCCGACAAGAGCATGCGTCAGATACCGGCGTTCTACTGCTGCGTTGGCGAAACTGGTGATCAGAGGCTGGCGAGCAGCCCGGCGATCGAGGCGATGCCGCTGTTGATGGCCGGGGCGAGGCCGGTGGCGGCGAGGGTGAAGCCGAACAGGGTGCAGGCCACGGCGGAGCCGACGCGGACGTATCCGCCCTTGACCAGGACGGCGACGATGATGCCCAGCAGCACGGCGGCGGAGATGGAAAGGGCCACGGCGGGTGGGTCCTCCTTCGGGAATCGGTGGGGCCGGCCGCGCTCGGGCGGGCCGGCCCCTGAGGGATGGATGGGGTGTTATCAGGCGTCGGTGAGGCTCTTGATGGCCTCCAGCGCCTGGCGGGGAGAGGCGACCTGCTCGGAGCGGCGGCCGCCGCTCTTGGAGCCGCGACCGCTTCCGCCCTTGCCGCCGCCTCCGCCGCCGCGCCGGCGGGAGCGGCCTTCGCCCTCGTCGTCCTCGTCGGGCTCGGGCCAGAACTCGCCGGGCCTCACGGGCTCGTTCCAGTCGAACCACAGGCCGCGCTTGTCCAGCTCGCTGATCTCGTAGTCGGTGAGCCGGTTGACCTCGTCGGGGAACAGCTCGGCAAGGTCGGTGTCGAAGTCGGCGTACAGCGACCGCATGAGCACGGCGCGGCCGTTGTCGAGGACGATGACCGCGACACCGCCGGTGGAGACGCCGTTCTCCGGGTCGGCCTCGCCCTTGATGGCCCGCTCGATCGCGGAGCCTTCGCTGCGGGAGTAGCGGGCCGGGATGGTCGGCACGTCGTACGGGTTCTCCATGGTGCCCTCCGCCGCCTTGCGAGTGGCGCCGGGCGAACCCATGTTGAAGATGATCGGGCGGCTGTTCTGCCGCAGGTTGTCCTTCATCTCGGTGGAGAACCCGTTGTGCGCGAACGGCGACTGGCCCGCCGGGTAGAACCCCACGCCGTACTTCAGCCCGGTGACGGTGAGGTCCTCGCCGTCCTTCTGGATGAACTCGCCGAAGTCCGCGTCCTGGGCGGCGGTCATGAACTCGTCGCCGTACACGTTGAGCTGCCGGTAGGGGCAGCGCGAGTCGCCCGGCTTGTAGTCGTGCGGCTGGCCGTCGTGCGGCCAGGGCATCTCCGCCCGGATCTCGCACAGTGCCTTCGCCGCCCGCAGCGAGCGGGCCATCCACAGGGCGTTCGAGCCCTGCCGGTCGATGTACTTGCCGAGGACGGTGGTCTTTTCGTCCTTGCGGACGGTGGACAACCACACCACCTGGCCGTCCAGGGACTGGGCGGCCATGTTGATCGCGAAGAACTGTGTCTTGCCGCTGCGGGAGACGCCCAGGATGAGGCCGTGGGCTGCGGCGTTCTTGTCGTGCTGGTACACCATCGTCTTCACCGGCTGGCCGGTGATGGTGAACCCGCACACGTACATGCCCTTGGCGTCGGGGGTGAGCAGCTCGCGGGTGGCGGGGAAGATCGCGGACAGTGGCGGGGTGTCGAACGCGCTGATCAGGAACTCCGAGCCGTCGATGAGGACGAACACGCAGGAGTCGTCCTCGGGCAGGTCCAGCGCACGGCAGACCTTGGGCAGGTCGATGCGCGGCGACTCGGTGGAGTCGCTCATCTTCGCCCGGTAGAAGGTCACCCCGCGCTCGTGGTCGCGGGTCTTGTGGACCAGCTCGGAGCCGGGGGCGCCGCCCTTGGGGCCGGCGACCCGATTTCGCCGAGCCCCGGTTCCAGGACATCGGTCAGGGCGCGGGCGAGGACGGAGGTCGCCCGAGTGCCTGGGACGGGACGCAATTCGGAGGCGCTGACACTTTCGTCCCTCAACCGGGACAGCACCCCGGCCCGTATCAGGGAGGACTTCCCGCATCCGGAGGGCCCCACCACCAGCACCACCGGCCTCTGCTGAAGGGCCGCCATCACCCGGGTGGTGTCGGCGTCACGGCCGTGGAAGAACTCGGACTGTTCCTCGGTGAAGGGCTCCAGTCCCTGAAACGGGCAACGCGCCGGCATGGTGTGCTCGTCGATCAGATCGGCCGACGGCAGCAGATAGGCGGTGCTCTCCCCTCGGTGCGCGGCGATGGTCATTCCGACGACCCCGCCCCGGGCGTCGTCCCACACCGGGGACCCGCTGAACCCTTCCGTGACGCGGGGCCCGGGCAGGTGCGCCTCCATCTGCAGGAGCCCTGCGGCCATGCCGGCGCGCAAGGTACCCAGCACCCAGACTCCGTGATCCGCACCATTCGGGTATCCAAACACCCGGAATGGATGCTTCCAGACCGCGGTGCCGTCGACGAGCCCCGCCGGCCTCGCGCCCTCGACGGGCCGGTCGAGCCGCAGCAGGGCGACATCGGCTCCCCCGTGGCGCCAGGAGACCACGCTCGCCCGCGCGGAGGGACGGGCGGAAAGGAGCGGGAAGTCGAGGTTCACTGACCCGCCGGGCGCCTCGTTCACGGGCGCCGGGAGGTCGAAGGCCTCTTCGACGACGTGTGCGCAGGTGCACACCAGGTCCGCGGCGACCAGGAATCCGGCACCGGCCACGTCTCCGTCGACCGAGCGTATCCGCACCTGCGAGGTCCCCAGAACGTCGCTCCGCCACTCCGCGGCCATGTCCCTGCTTCCTTTCGCCCCGCACAACGCACCCACGATCCACCGCCACCTTGGGAAAGACAACTCGCCGCGCTGGTACTGCTGTTGATGCCTGAAGGCGCGGCCGAGACGTGCCGGGGTCGTCGGTGTCGGTGCGAGCGCGCCGCAGGGTTCGGCAGGCCCACGGGGAACTGGTCACGACGTGAATAGCACTTGTGACGCGGACTTGAGATTCCCAGCCCGGAATGATCACCGTTTCGGGTGATCGAAAGTGCGTGTGATCGTTCGTACCCCAGTGCCCGTGCAACTGTCCTGCGATCAAGGACGGTTACACGAGCGCTGGGGTGGACGGTGGATGTAGAGGTGTGTGTCCGGCTTGCCGGGGATGAGGCGTCCGAGGGCCTCGCCTGGGAGTCGGTGCCGTTGGAGATGCTGTACGCGGCTGAGCCGTGGCGGACGTTCCGCTGGTACATGGGGCAGAAGCACTACTCGGGTTCGTACTGGTCGAGTACCCAGTCGGATCACGTGATCTACGAGTCGCGACTGGAGCTGGCACGGCTGCTCTACGCGGACTTCGACCGGGATGTGACCGCGATCGTGGCCCAGCCCTTTCTGCTGCGGGCCGAGGTGGACGGCGTGCTGCGCCGGCACATCCCGGACTACCTGATGGCGACCACGGCTGGCCCGCTGGTCGTTGACGTCAAGCCGCGCCACCGGGCGGCCAAGCCGGAGCACGCGTTCACCTTCGCCTGGACCCGCGAGGCGGTCGAGTCCCGCGGCTGGCGCTACGAGGTGTGGAGTGAACCGCCGGACGCCGAGTTGGCCAACGTCCGGTTCCTCGCGGGTTACCGCCGCGACTGGCTGTTCGAGCCGGACCTGACCGAGGAGATATCCGACCTGGCGGTGGGGAAGAGGCACCGCCTGAGCGGCTGTTCGACCCGGTCATCCTCGACGAAGTACGCGACTGGGTTGCGGACGGGGATTCGCTGGGAGAGGCGTTCGACTGCCTGCCCGGTCGTCCGGCTCCGCTGGTGCGGGCCGGGGTCCTGCGCCTGCTCTGGAAGCAGCAGTGGTCGGTCGACCTGAGCGTGCCGCTGAGCGCCGGCAGCGTGCTGAGGACGGCGTCGTGAGTCGGGCCGCGGTGCGGGTCGCTTCTCCTACGACGGCGAGGTCGTCGAGGTGGTGGAGTTCGCCGGCACGCAGGCGGGCGGCGAGGTGGTCCTCAAGGACGGCCGGGGCCGGCTGCTGCGGCTGGCCGTCAAGGAATTGCTGCTGTCGGAGCGCGCTCGCATCATCCCGGACGGACCGGGGCCGGGCTCCGACGATCCGCAGGAGACGGCGGCGGTGGTGCTGGACCGGCTGGACGCCGACAAGCGTGAGCGAGTGCTGGAGCGAGCCGCGCATGTCAGGGAGGTGCTCACCGGGTTCCGCAGCGGCAGCAAGGAGTTGCCGATGGAAGGGGAGCGTCGTGCTGCCTACGCGGCGGGGGAGCCGATGGAGAGTCGGTACGCGGCGAAGGCGGCCGAGCTCGAGGTCGCGACGCGCACGGTCAAGCGGTGGGTCGCAGCCTTCCGCCAGGACGGCGAGGCAGGACTGGTGCCGGCCCGCAGCGGGCCACGTTCGGGGCACCGGAACGCTGAGCCGTGGTCGGAGGCGGCGCTGGAGGTGATGGTCGAGCACACGGGCCAGTCCAAGCCGTCGCGCAAGATGGTGATCGAGCGGACCCGGACCCGGCTGCTGGCCAGGGGATTCGACGAGGAGGACCTGCCCAGCCGGGCGACGTCCTACCGCCTCCTGGAGGATCTGGAGCGGCGTCATCCGACGTTCCGGCTGAGCACGAAGCGGAACCGGGACATCGCCGCCCGGCCCGGCGGGGTCTACGGGAAGCTGCGGTCGACCCGGCCGGGCGAGTACCTGCTGATGGACACCAACCGGCTGGACGTCTTCGCCCTGGACCCGGTCACTCTGCAGTGGCTGCAGGCGGAGCTGACCGTCGCGATGGACTGGTACACGCGCTGCGTCTTGGGGATCAGGATCACGCCGGTGTCGACGAAGGCCGTCGACGCCAGCGTCGCCCTCTACCAGGCATTCCGCCCCCGCCCCGCGGGGGAGGGCTGGCCGGCGCACGCCGTCTGGCCTGAGCACGGCATTCCGCGCTCGGTACTGATCGATGTCACGGCGTTGGAGGGACCGATGCGTTCGGCGGCGTCGCCGGCGCTGGTGCCGGAGACGGTGCTGGTCGATCACGGCAAGGTGTTCGTCTCGGAGCATCTGACCAGCGTCTGCTGCCGGTTGGGGATCTCGGTGCAGCCGGCCCGGCTGCGGACGGGCCGGGACAAGGGCCCGCTGGAAAGGTTCTTCCGGACCCTGCGCGAGGATCTGCTGCAGGCCCTGCCCGGCTACAAGGGCCCCGATCTGCACTCGCGCGGCGAGCGTCCGGAGGGAGAGGCGTTCTTCTTCCTCCACGAGCTGGAGGCGATCATCCGTGAGTGGGTGGCCTGCGTCTATCACCACCGGCCGCACACCAGCCTGGTCGATCCGGGGGTGCCGGGGCTGCGGATGTCGCCAGCGGCGATGTTCGAGCACGGGCTGAACAGGGCGGGCTACATCGAGGTCCCGCGCGATCCGGACCTGGCGTTTGAGTTCCTGCGGGTTCAGCGGCGCAAGATCCAGCACTACGGCATCGACCTGGACGCCCGTCGCTACAACGGCGCCGCCCTGGACCCCTACCGCGGTCTGCTCAGCGACGAGCGGGACGGCAAGTGGCCCGTCGCGGTGAACCCGGATGACATCAACATGGTCTACTTCCGCGATCCCGCCGACCGCCGGTGGCATGCGCTGGCCTGGGAACACGCACCGGGCCGGGACATGCCGGTGAGCGAGGAGGCTCTGCAGTTCGCCCGCCGCCTGGCCGCGTCCCGCGACCGGTTCCCGGACGACAGGGCCGCGGTCCGTGACCTGTTCGAACGCTGGAACCTCGGTCTGGGCACCACGCTGGTCGAGCGCCGCATGGCACTGCGGCTCGCCCGGGAACAGGCGGCCCTGGACCTTCCCGAGCCCGAGGACAGCGTCGCCACGCTGCCAAGCGTGAGACGCCTCATGGACTTGCCGGATGAGGCAGAACCGCAACTCGCGTCCGAGGCCGCACAGGAGATGGGCGACGACGACGCGGCTGACGAGGCCGAATTCGTCGAGCTCGAAGACGACAGCGACTTCTACACCGACGCCCTGGAGGACGCGTGAACAGCGAGGCCACCTGGACGCCGGGAGACTCCCACCGCCTTGACGCGCTGACGCTCTCGCGCAAGGAGGGCTGGGCGGCGTTCGCGGAAGCCGCACCGCGCGTCCAGCCCGAACTGCTGCCGCACAGCGAGTACACGGCGCTGGGCGAGCGCGCGAAGATGGAGTACGACCGCACCCGGCGGATCTGGCACGCGAACCTCGGACCGCTGCGGACCCCGCAGCTGGCCGAGTTGCACGAGGACTTGTGGGACATCCTCGACAGCAACGTCCAGGACGGCGACCAGGCCAAGGGCGCCGTCGCGGTGGACGCCTTCCCCGGACTAGGCAAGACGACCGCGGTCCTGGCCTTCGCCCGGGACTTCCACCGTCGGGAGATCGCCGAGGGCGGCGCGTTCACCGCCGGCGGGCACGAACGGCTCCCCGTCTGCCGGGTGGGCCTGACCGGCAACACCGGAATGAAGGACTTCAACCGGGCGATGCTGGAGTTCTTCGGCCACCCCGGCCGCACCACCGGCACCACCGCGCAGTTCGCCCAGCGAGCCCTGGACTGCGTGCTCTCCTGCGATGTGAAGCTGCTGATCGTGGACGACCTGCACTTCCTGCGCTGGCGGGCGGCCGACGGCGTCGAAGTGAGCAACCACTTCAAGTACATCGCGAACGAGTTCCCGGTCACCTTGCTGTTCGTCGGGGTCGGCCTGGCCAAGGGCGGACTGTTCTCCGAGGGCGAGTCCTACGACAACGCCGTCCTGGCCCAGACGGGCCGGCGCACGACTCGCCTGGACATGGGCTCCTTCGAACTGGCCACCGACCAGGGCCGCAGCCAGTGGCGCCGGCTGCTGCTGGCCCTGGAAAAGCGCCTGGTCCTGCACGGCACCTACCGGGGCATGCTCGCCGACGACCTGTCCGAGTACCTGTTCATCCGCTCCAGCGGCCACATCGACTCGCTGATGACCCTCATCAACCGCGGCTGCCAGCGAGCCATCCGCACCGGCACCGAGCGCCTCGACGAGGAACTGCTGAGCCGCGTCAAGATCGACCAGGCGGCCCACCTGGCCCAGGACGACGTACGCAATCTCCTGAAGGGACAACGCTCCCGACGGACCCGCCAGAAGGCGGCTCTCCGGTGACGCACGCGCGGACCCTGCCGATCCGCCTCGCCCCGCGGCCGGGCGAGGCACTCGATTCCTGGTGGGAGGCGATCGCCCACCGGCTGGGGACCACCACTGGCGACGTCCTGGCCTCGATGGGCCTGCTGCCCCGCGGATCCTCCCGGCCGGTGGACTCGGGGATCCTGAGACGCCTGGTCACCCTCCTCGACGCGGACCAGGCGGCAGCCATCTCATGGTCAGCCGGCCCCACCCCGGCGCAAGCGCACGCCATGACCCTGGCCCGCTACGACCAACGGGCCCACGTCATCGACGCACAGCGGCGCCGGGTGGAGGCGAGGCATCTCTGGGGGCGGGCCCGCGGGTCTCCCTACTGCCCGGCCTGCCTGGCCGCAAGCGGCGGCAGATGGCGGCTGAACTGGAGACTCGGCTGGTCCTTCGCCTGCCTCGATCACCGCCTGCTGCTGGTGGATGCCTGCCCGCGCTGCAGCCGCATGCCCCGCCACTTCCCGACGACCACCCGGCACCCACTCCCTTTGGGCCGCTGCCACAACCCGTCAGAGCACGACGCCCCGCCGGCGCGATGCGGCCAGCCGTTCGAGGAGGTTTCCGCCCTCACGCTCACCGCGCAGGGGCCCGTGATTGCGGCCCAGAAACTCATCGAGAAGGCGATCTCCTCGGGGCAGGCCGACTTCGGCGTCTACCAGGACCATCCCCAGCGCAGCATCGCGTTGTTCGGAGACCTCCGGGCGCTGGCCTGCATCCTGCTTCGCCGTGTCCCCGACCGGCTGGCGGACTTTGTCCCACCGGAGATCCTGGCACTGCACCAGCAGCCTCTGCCCGAGAAGCGGCGGTCCTTCGACCCTGTCGAGGAGTCCCGTCCGGGACGTCTTGCCCCGCGGCGGGCCGCGACCGCCGCCCTCGCCGTCACCGCGGCCCTGCACATCCTCCAGCAGCGCGACGTCCACGCGGCCGGAGCCGCCCTTCGCTGCCTGATCAGCGACGCCGACGGCAGCGTTCCGCTCAAGGTCGGGCTTCAATGGGCCCACACCAGCCCGGTCTTCGACGCGATCCATCTCGCCACGCTCGCACCGCGTCTGGGAGGCCCTGATCAGCTGCGATACCGCACCGCGGGCCGACTGCCACGCAAGCCCGGCCGCTCGGCGGCAGCGCGAATCGCCGAGCGGGCCCGCAAGATTCCGACGCAGCTCTGGCCTGCCTGGTCAGCCCGGCTCAGCCCTCTCGACGGGGCCCTCTCACGCACCATCCGCCCGGCCCTGTCGTGCTACCTCCTGCTGGTCGGAGGCACAGGAGACTTCACCACGACGGCCCGCCTCCTGCATGCGCCGGTGGAGGACCGGCTGGGGTCTCACATGACGTTCCGGCTCACGAAGCGGGGCCACTTCCACGGCATCAGCCTCGGCCTGCTCGCGCTGGCGGACTACCTTGACCAGGAAGGATCACCGATCGACTACACCCGCCGCCGCATGGTCGACTACCGCAACCTGCTGCCGCTGGACACCTGGACGCAGCTCTGCCGGGACATCGACTTCGAAGCCGGCGGAGTACGGCGCCACCAGTTCGCCCGAGCGCTGCTGTTCGAACGGCTCAGCGGACTCCCCGCAACCCTCGCCCCGGCCGCCTACGCGCCCAGCACCACGGAACTGCGGACCATGCTGCGGACCTTCGAAACAGATCTCACCCCGGCGTTGATGAGCCAACTCGAAGGCACGCAACCGAGTTCCTCGCCCGGCAGGGAATCCGCGACGAACCTCTGTCCTGGCAGCCCCCGACAGACATCGTCCGTGATCTCGCGTTGTCCGGCTGCGACCTGGAGGACATCGACCCCGGCATGCTGCACCGGCTCATCAGGGACGAATGCCTGACAACAGCACAGGCCGCCCGCCACCTCGGCGTCAGCCATGACGCCGTCCGCTTCGTCCTGCAGGAACAGCCAGCCCCTCCCGCAGAGGCGAAGAGCGCGAAGTGGGAGAGGGGAGCCACGGTTCGACGGGCTCGCGCCGCGCTCCCCAGGGACAAATTCGCACGCCTCTACCTCGATGAATACCGCTCGCTGAAGTGGATCGCGGAGCACGCCGGCGTGAACGTCGACGCCGTCAAGGTCCTGGTCTGCGAATACGGCATGAAGCGCGACGGCAAAGCGACCCGCTGGCGCCAGATCGATCTCGACTGGCTCCGCGACCAACGCGCCGCTGGACGCACCTGCCGCGAACTCGCAGAGGAGACCGGCCTCTCACTCGGAATGATCAGCTACCTGGGCCGGCGGCACGACCTGCCCGGCCGCAGGCCTGCCCCGAAGGGTTGACCTGCCGCGTCATGCAGAGGGCTCATCGGGGGTCAGCTCGGCCACGGACGACCCCCACGAGCTGAGTCGTGTCATGGCCTCGCTCCGTGGCTCTTCCGAGCACTCGGGAATCTGTCCTTGGAGACGATGGCCATCGCCGTGATGGCGGCCAATATGTAGCGCACAAAGAGGAGGCCCGACTGCCGACGACCCGAAAGGTGAGGAGACGGATTCCCCCAATGACCCGGGCGGGGATGTCTCAGCGGTCCTACCCAGCGGTTGACGGTTGTTACCCGGCAGGCCCACGCGCATTCGTGGCTTGCTTCTGCGCCCCGCGCGCAGTACTGGCAGGAAGACCTGACCCTGCTCGCAGGCACGCTTCTCCCAGGGAAGGTTCACTTCCGGCTGATTCCCGAGCAACACCTTCCGACTCGCGTACGTCGGGCCCAAACTCGTAGCTGATCACAAACTTGGCGGTGGCCCTTAGCGGCCATGGTGAGGGGAGCCTCGAGGTGCCGACATCACGTACGGGTGTGATCGTTCTTGGGCTGTTCCTGGCAGGAGTCTGTGGGGCGCTGGCGATGGCCTTCGTGACCGGGTCGGGAGTGGCGTCGGCAGCCGCGGGTCTTCTTCCGACGCTTGCCGGTACCTATCTGGCCTGGGCGGCATTCCGGGCCGACCGCGTCGAAGCCGCCACAAGTAGAGGACTGGAACAGATCGCCGACGAGCTGGCTGTCGCCGTCCGCCGTCAGTGGGAAACCGAGACACGCGTGCGGCGGCTCAACGATCCCTACCCGTTGCCGGTGTCCTGGGAGCCGGCGCCCGGGGAATTGGTGGAGGAGTGGCGGCACATCACGTCGGCCGCCGCTGCATGGCGCAGCGGGCTGCACGGCGACCCAGGCGCCTGGGCATCGGACCCCAGTGCACTTGCGGGCACCGACGGCGCCATCGACAACGTACTGGAAAGCGTCCCTACCGGCCGGTTGGTCGTGCTCGGCGCCCCAGGCTCCGGCAAGACCGTCCTGCTAGTTCGCCTCGTTCTGTCGTTGCTGGAGCAGAGACCGCTCGGAGGTGCTGTACCGGTCCTCTTTTCCCTCTCCACATGGAATCCGTCCGAGCAGGACTTGGAGAGCTGGATGTGTGAGCAACTCCTCCAGGACTACACAGCACTGCGAGCGCCGGTCCACGGCTCCCTGGAACGTATGAACTGGGGACAGGCACTGATCATGCACCGTCTGCTGCTTCCCGTCCTGGACGGGCTCGACGAGATCCCAGCAGCCGTACGCCCGGCTGCGCTCAGCCAGATCAACGCCGCTCTGTCACCGGGTGGGAAAATCGTCCTGTCCAGTAGGGAACACGAGTTCCGGGAGGCGCTGGCCCCCACCACGTCCGTCCCATCGAAGTTGTCCGGGGCAGCGGGGGTGGCACTTCAGCCGGTACACCACGAGGTGACGGCCGAGTACCTGTTGCGTGATTCAGGCGGTGCGGGAACGGCTGCGGCCGCGCGCTGGGCACCCGTGATAAGCCACCTCAGCAGTGGCGACACCGCCCTTGCCCAGGCTCTCAGCACGCCGCTGATGCTCTTCATGGCCCGCACCCTCTACAACCCCCGGCCCGGTGAACAGACCGGCTCCCTCCCGAACCCTACCGAACTGTGCGACGCGACGTGCTTCCCCACGGTGAGCAGCATCCAGCAGTATCTTTTCGACGCCTTTGTCCCGGCGGCCTACCGGCCCCACCCGGATAGCCGGAAGCGTCCCCGCTGGCAGGCCGCGGACGCTCAACGCTGGCTGGCCTTCCTCAGCACCCATCTGGAATCGCGGCTGCAGGGAACCACCGACTTCGCGTGGTGGCACCTCCGGCACTCCGCCCCGAGGCCCCTCGTCGGTCTTCTGATGGGGGTCACGAGTGGCCTGGTCGGTGGGCTTGTCGCCGGCTTCGGGGCGGACATCGGCATCGGCTTCGGTGCTGGTCTGGGAAGTGGCATTCTCCTGGGATTCGCGGTCGCGCTGCCGGTCCGACGGGTCAGCGGGTCTGGCCAGGGCGCCATGAGTGGACTCGCCGGTGGCCTGGCTGGAGGTCTCATAGGCGGCTTCTTGTCAGGGCTGGCGAGCTTGCTGGACATCGGGTTCGCCGTTGGACCGGCAGGAGGCATCGCGGCCGGACTGGGCGTGGGGCTGGCTGTCGGGCCCGCCAGCGGCCCGAGAGGCGGCCTGGTCGGTGGAACCGTCGGCGGCGCCACAGCTGGCCTCATGTCCGGTATCGGCTCTGGACTTCCGTCCGGGATTATCAACGGCGTGGGCATCGGCCTGGCGGCCGGGCTCACGGCCTGGCTCGCGGGACGGAGCGAGCCGGCACAGAGGTTGCACTGGTCGCCTGTCGGCGCGGCTGGCGGTCTCGCGGTGGGGTGCGCGCTCGCTCTGGCGGCCGGACTCGTCGCGGGGCTCGCCGCCGGGGTCATGGTCGGCCTCGTCACCGGAGCCGTCGGTACTGTCATCGCCGGGCTCACTGGAGTTCCTACGGACCTGACCGCGGCGGGAGACCCCAAGGCGGTCTTGCGTCGAGACGTCCGCACCTTCGCATTGATTTTCCTTGCCATGGCGCTCGCCATCGGGACGGTCGTCGATCTGGTGACGGGCCTGGCCGTCACCACCGAACTGCAGCTCGCCACCGATCCGACCGTGCTGCTCACTGCCGGCCTTGCTCCCGGTGCCGCCATGGGCGTCATCTCGGGACTCGCCATCGCCTTCACCCAGGCAGCCGGCGGGACGTTCCGCCTCGCGCATTACTGGCTGGCTCTGCGTGGACGGCTGCCGTGGCGGCTCATGCACTTCCTGGCCGACGCTCATGAACACCGAGGAGTTCTGCGCCGGGTCGGGGCGGTCTACCAGTTCCGCCACGCGGAACTGCAGCGTCGGATGGCCGACGGGTAACCCACATTTACTCGCTCAGCAGCCGATGCGAACAGAGGGGAGAGTCAGGCCGACCGGTGAGCGGGAGGCCCAGCGCGATGCCGCGCAGCACCGACCTGTCCTTCGCTCCTCTGCTCCGCCGGCCACTCCTCGCTGCAGGACTCGTGCCCCGAAACATCCGCCCGACATGGGCAAGAACTCTGCCTTGCCTCACGGGTGGGCGACGGGCCGACTTTCCACGCTCAAGGCTGGTCGGGGATCCCCCCGACCAGCCGTATGGCTCGGCATGAAGATCACGACCAGCTTGCAGGCCCGCCGACAACCCGACACCCCCGGCTGTCACCCCTTGGCCAAGTCAACCCCACGCCACAGGCCACTCTTTGTGGTGATCACCACCCCGCCTTGGTCTACACGGCAGATGCCCTGGCTATCACCTACCGCGTGAACTTGAACGCAACGCGCTGTGCTTCACCACAGCGCACGAAAGGGGTCTCCTTGGCTACCCACCGGATTCCGCGTTTCCTGGCAGGCACCCTCGCTGTCCTGGCGCTGGGCGTGGCCGTTCCCGCCGAGGCTTCCGTACAGGCCGCGGCAGCGCCCGCCTGCAAGGGGGCGTCCTGCAACGGCAAGAACCCCAACGCGACGGGCTGCGCCAAGGACGCCGTCACCCCCGCAGGTGCGGTAGCCCGGTCCGCTGGCGGCGGGCCAGCCGTTCAGATGCGGTACTCGAAGAAGTGCAACGCCGTGTGGGCGCGCTTCGAATCCGCTGCGAACTCCAACTGGAGGGGCAAGCTGGAAGTCAGGAACGGCAACCCGTACGTGTTCAACGCGTCTCCGAACTACGCGGCCTACACCACGATGGTGAACGCCAGCCTCGCCACCCGCCCCTGCGTGGAGCACTACGACGGTGTTGGCGGCAGTTGGGCGTGCACGAAGAAGTGGTACTACTGATCTTTTCGTAAGTTCGGTGGGTGTGGTGGGTGGATGGTCAGGCCGGTATGGGCGAGGAATGACCATGGC
>NZ_JBNGGE010000057.1:0-42397 GCF_049975785.1 Streptomyces sp. WG7 | reverse complement strand
GTCCACAAGGGCAAGGTCAAGCCGCGCCAGGTGACCACCCTCGCCCTCAGCTTCGACCACCGCCTCGTCGACGGCGAGCTCGGCTCCAAGGTCCTCGCCGACGTCGCCGCGATCCTGGAACAGCCGAAGCGGTTGATCACCTGGGCCTGACGGCCACGAACCGAGTAGATTCACGACGGGAGGGGCGCCACAAGTTGGAGTTGTGACGCCCCTTCCGTCGTGCCGGGCTCAGACCTGATGCAGCACGTACACCGGAGCCCCGTCCTCGGCGCCGCCCCGCGAGCGAATGCAGGCGTGCGTGCGCAGCAGCCGCAGGCATTCGTTGACCCGGCGCACGGTAAGCCCCGTGCGGGCGGCGATCGACTCCAGCGGCTCCCGCAGCTCACCCTTCTCGACGAGCACCGGGGCGATGACCAGGGCGACCGTCCACACGTCCTCCGTCACGGACAACCGCTGCCGCCAGTCGGCCAGCACCGACTCCGTGGTGGGCGCCGCGGTGGGATGGCCACTGGATGTCCGCGGACGGGGGACGAGGGTGTCGAACCGGTCGGCGATGCGTTCCATGGCTCGGGTCATGGCCTGCTGGGTGGCCAGCATCTCCCTTTGCAGGGCGATGGACGCGCGCTGCCCGTCGGCCAGTTGCTCGTCCAGCTGAAGGTTGTGCGCCTCCAGCCGGACGATCGCGTCGGCGACCTGGGCCGGCATGGCGTAGGCGAGCGGAGCACCCGGCCCGGAGGGTTGTACCTCGGCCTCGTCGAGAGAGTAGGAGCCCTCCCTCTGCACGGTCTCGATGACTTCGGCGACCCACTGCTTGAAGGGGGCGCAGGCCGGTTTGGTACAGGCGTTGACTAGGAGGATGAGACCTTGCAGATCGATGAGTTGCAAGTCTCGTCGCCAACTCCTGCCTGCGGGAATGCCGAGACAATGACTTCCAGTCACTGTCTCGAGATTGTTTCGGTGTTCCTCCGGGACGTGATCGAGAAGCGCCTTCCGGGGCGTGGTGTAGCCGAGTTCCTTGCAGACGTCCACCGCCGGGAACCAGTGGCCTCCGTCCGGCATGGTCAGCCTCCGCACCCGGGCTCCGGTCGCCGCGTACACGAAGTCGCTGACGTCGATGGCCTCCTGCCGCATGCCGGAGTTCGGTCGATTGCTGGGTTCGTTCATGTGAACCACCTCCGCCGCGGAACGTAGGGCGGAGCCACAGGCATATGCCAGCGGAGTCGAGGATGTTCACGAATGCGAGCGAAGCTGAGGGAAAGACGCCGCACCGGCCGCCGGGCGTGTGTACGGCGAGCGCCAGGAGAACGGGCCCGTCGCGGTGGCGACGGGCCCGTTCCGTGGTCGGGGCGGCTCAGTTCAGCCTGGCGAAGCCGTAGTTCATCAGCTTCGTCGCGTCCTTGGCGCGCTGCGCCGAGGACGACGAGGTGAGGACCGTGCCCACGACGGTCTTCCCCTTCCGGGTCGCGGCGAAGACCAGGCAGTACTTGGCCTCCGGACCCGAGCCGGTCTTGACGCCGATCGCGCCGCTGTAACTGCCGAGCAGCGTGTTGGTGTTGACCCAGGGCGCCATCGTGCGGGTGCCGCCCTTTCTGGTGACCGTCTTCGCCGTGTACTTCTTCGTCTTCACGATCGTGCGGAAGGTGGAGCTCTTCAGCGCGCTGCTCGCCAGCTTCGTCAGGTCGCGCGGCGTGGAGTAGTTCCCGCCGTTGCCGATGCCGTCGAACGAGTCGAAGCGGGTGTTCTTCAGGCCCAGCTTCTTCGCCTCCGCGTTCATCTTGCCGATGAACGACTTCACGCGGGCCGCACGGGTCTTCCCCGTGCCGAACCTGTCGGCGAGGGCGTACGCGGCGTCGCAGCCCGACGGCAGCATCAGCCCGTACAGCAGCTGCCGGACCGTCACCTTGTCGCCGACGATGAGGCGGGCGGAGGACGCGTTCTTCGAGACGATGTAGTCGCTGTACGCCATCTGGATCGTGACCTTGGCGTCCAGGTTCAGCTTCGGCTGGGAGAGGACGACCTTGGCGGTCATGATCTTGGTGGTGGAGCCGGTGGCGCGCCTGGTGTCCGCGGCCTTGGTGTAGAGCGACCGGCCGTTCGCGTCGTTCATCACGAAGCCGCCCTTGGCGACGATCGAGGGCGCGGCGGCGGCCCGTGCGGGCGTGGCGGCGGCGTGCGGGGGCGCGGCGGCGGCCCGTGCGGGTGCGGCGGCGGCCTGCACGGATGCGGTGGCGGCCTGCGCGGGTGCGGTGGCGAGGGCTCCGGTCGCGAGTACGGCCCCGCCGGTCAGGGCGGCGGTGACGGCTGTGCGGAGGCGGATGCCCTGAATGGCGTTTATCAAGTCGAGTACCCCGGTTTCGGTGAATTCCCCTGGCGTGCGGCCGAGTTGTGGTCGATGCGGTGCCGGCCGCGTCCGTGCGACATGTGAATAGCACGGATGGCCGCGCGGTGGCCGGGGCGGTTCACCGCGTCCCCCTGACGAGTGGCCGGACGTCCGCATGGTGGACCGGCCCCCTTCTTGCGTCCCTGTTGTATCTATCCTGTCGGCATGACCACGGCAGTGAAGCAACCCCCCGCGGCGGACCGCGTCTACACCCACGTCAAGCAGGGCGTCCTCGAGCGCCGCTACGAGGGCGGGACCCTGCTCACCGAGGGGGAACTCGCCGAGGCCGTGGGCGTCTCCCGCACACCGGTGCGCGAGGCGCTGCTCCGGCTGGAGGCCGAGGGCCTGATCCGGCTGTATCCGAAGAAGGGCGCGCTGGTCCTGCCCGTCTCCGCCCAGGAGATCGCGGACGTGGTGGAGACCCGGCTGCTGGTCGAGGAACACGCGGCGCGCAAGGCCGTACCGGCCCCGCCCGCGCTCGTGGAGCGGCTGGCGGAACTGCTCGACCGGCAGAAGGAGCAGGCCGCCGCCGGTGACTTCGCCGCCGCCTCCGTCACCGACCGCTGCTTCCACGCCGAGATCGTCCGCAGCGGCGGCAACGAGATCCTCTCCCGCCTCTACGACCAGCTCCGCGACCGCCAGCTGCGCATGGGCGTCGCCGTCATGCACTCCCACCCCGACCGGATCGCCAAGACCCTCGCCGAGCACGAGGAGATCCTCGACGCCCTGCGCTCGGGGGACGCGGAGGCGGCCGTCGGCGTGGTCCACCGGCACGTGGGCTGGTTCTCGCACCTGGCCCGGGGGGAGGTCCGATGAGTCCGGCCACGTCGGACGGGAAGGCGCTGCCCGGAGATCCTCCCCCGGAGGGGGTACCCCTGGGCGGCCGGCGCGCGATCGCCGTCTGGAGCGTCGGCGTCTCGGTCTACTTCGTCGCCGTCATCTTTCGTACGTCCCTGGGGGTGGCCGGCCTCGACGCCGCCGACCGCTTCCACGTGGGCGCTTCCGCCCTGTCCACCTTCTCCATCCTCCAGCTGCTGGTCTACGCCGGCATGCAGATACCCGTCGGTCTGCTGGTCGACCGGCTCGGCACCAAGAAGGTGCTGGGCATCGGTGTCGTCCTGTTCACGGTCGGGCAGCTGGGCTTCGCCTTCTCCCCCTCGTACGGCATGGCGCTCGCCTCGCGGGCGCTGCTCGGGTGCGGGGACGCGATGACGTTCATCAGCGTGCTGCGCCTGGGTACCCGCTGGTTCCCCGCCCGGCGCGGGCCGATGGTCGCCCAGCTCGCCGGCCTGGTCGGCATGGCGGGCAACCTGGTCTCCACCCTGGTCCTGGCCCGGCTGCTGCACGGCATCGGCTGGACGGCGGCGTTCGCGGGCAGCGCGCTGGCCGGTGTGGTCGTCTTCGTCCTGCTGCTCCTGTTCCTCAAGGACCACCCGGAGGGGCACGAGCCGGACCCGCTGCCGCACCAGGGGACCGCCTACGTACGGCGGCAGATCGCCATGTCCTGGCGGGAGCCGGGGACGCGGCTCGGGCTGTGGGTGCACTTCACCACCCAGTTCCCGGCGATGGTGTTCCTGCTGCTGTGGGGGATGCCGTTCCTGGTCGAGGCGCAGGGGCTGACCCGGGCGACGGCCGGCGGGCTGCTCACCCTCGTCGTGCTGTCCAACATGACGGTCGGCCTGGTCTACGGCCAGATCATCGCCCGGCACCACGCGGCCCGGCTGCCGCTGGCGCTCGGCACGGTGGGCGCGACGGCGCTCCTGTGGGCGGCGACGCTCGCCTACCCGGCCGACCGTGCGCCGATGTGGCTGCTCGTCGTGCTGTGCACGGTGCTCGGTGCCTGCGGGCCGGCATCGATGATCGGTTTCGACTTCGCGCGGCCGGCGAATCCGCCGGAGCGGCAGGGAACGGCGTCCGGGATCACGAACATGGGCGGGTTCGTGGCGTCGATGACCACCTTGTTCGCGGTCGGGGTGCTGCTGGACGCGACCGGGGACGACTACGCCGTCGCCTTCTCGTCGGTGTTCGTGCTGCAGGCGCTGGGTGTGACGCAGATCCTGCGGCTGCGGAAGCGGGCGGCGCGCAGGGAGCGGGAGCGGTTGGTCGCCAGCCGGGTGGAGACGGTGCACGTGCCGGTGTAGGCGCGGGCACCAGAGCGGGCACCCGGGGTCTGCCGCCCCCAGACCCCGCTTTCGGCCCGGACGGCCTCGTCCTCAGACGCCGGACGGGCTGGTCCCACTCCCCAGTGGCACTCTCCCCGGCGTCACTGGGTGACCACGAAGTTCCGCAGGATGGCCGCCGCCAGGTCCGGGTCGCCCTCCGTCTTGATGCGGTCCGCCGCCGCGTCCGGGCTCACGCGGCCGCAGGCCAGGCGGACGTAGGTCTCCCAGTCGAGGGTGAGGGTGGCGGCGGGGCCGAGGGCGGGGGCCGTCTCCAGGGTGCCGCGGCCCTGGATGTCGACGCGGATCGTGCGCAGGAACTCGACCGGGCCGTGGATGTCGAAGACGACGGCGGAACTGCGCGGCGCGTCGGCGCGTTCGGCGACGACGGCGGGCAGCGCGGCGAGCAGCACGTCACGGGCGACGTACGCGCCGGGGGAGTCCAGGTTGCCGGGACGGCCGAGGGCCGTGCGCAGGTCCTGCTCGTGCGCCCACACCTCGAAGGCGTGCCGGCGCATCGACTCCTCCAGGGTCAGCTCGGTGCCGAGCGGGCCGCGCACCTTGGTGCCGGGGTCCCGCGACTCGTTCCGCAGCTGGCGGTTGCGCCGGATGATCATGTATTCCAGCTCAGACGTCATCTCCGGCGCCGTGTGGTGGCGGCGGACGTCGACCTGCATCTCCATGTAGCGCTGGTGGTCGTTGGTGACGTGGAAGAGGTCGCGCGGGAGCGTGTGGATGGGGCGCGGGTCGCCGAGCATCTCGGAGTCCAGACCCATGACGTGGGAGACGACGTCGCGCACCGACCAGCCCGGGCAGGGGGTGCGGCGGTTCCACTCTGCCTCCACAAGCGGCTGGACCAGCTCGGTTATCGCCTCGATGGAGTGAGTCCAGGCGTCGGCGTAGGGCTGGAGGGTGGGATGCAGACTCACGGAACGGGACCCCTCGGCGGTCGGTACACGGGCGGTTGTTTCGGCGGCGGTGCCTGCGGGAGGTGGCGGCGGTCAGTGGGTGTGTCGAGACGCTAAGTTACGCTGCTGTGCGGCACCCCGGCAGTGCTTTCGTGTGACGATCGTAGGCCGTGTGGACACCCTTGGGGACGGCCCGAATGGCAGGACGGTGGTAGCGTGCGCGCCTCTTTGATCCAAATCGCCGTGAACGGGGGCGAATCCGTCGAAGCGCGCCGTCGGCGGGCGGCCTCGCTGGTACGGGAACAGGCGGGCGCCGATCTCGTCGTACTCCCGGAGCTGTGGACCACGGGCGCGTTCGCCTTCGACGAGTTCGGCGCGCAGGCCGAGCCGCTCGAGGGCCCGACGTACGAGGCGATGGCGAAGGCGGCGAGCGACGCGGGCGTGTGGCTGCACGCGGGGTCCGTCCCCGAGCGCGCCGCCGACGGACGGCTCTACAACACCTCTCTCGTCCTCTCCCCCTCCGGCGACCTGGCCGCCGCCTACCGCAAGATCCACCGGTTCGGCTTCGACAAGGGCGAGGCCGTACTGATGGGCGCGGGGCGCGAACTGGTGACGGTCCGTCTGCCCGGAACGACCCTGGGCGTGGCGACCTGCTACGACCTCCGTTTCCCCGAACTCTTCCGCGGCCTCGTCGACGCCGGTGCCGAGACGCTCGTCGTCCCGGCGGGCTGGCCGGAGCGCCGCCGGTCCCACTGGACGCTCCTGGCGCAGGCACGGGCGGTGGAGAACCAGGCGTTCGTCCTCGCCTGCGGAACGGCCGGGACACACGCCGGAGTTCCGCAGGCCGGTCACTCGATCGTGGTCGATCCCTGGGGAGAGGTGCTGGCGGAGGCCGGCGCGGACGAAGAGGTCCTCACGGTGGAGTTCGACCCGGCGAAGGTGGCGCGGACCCGGGAGCAGTTCCCGGCCCTGAAGGACCGGGTGCTGGGGCTGGAGACGCCTCGGCGGTAGACCCGCCGGCGCGGACCCGGTGAGCGGCCCGCGCAGCCCCGTTGTCCCCGTGGACCCCGTGGACCCCGTCGGCACCGCCGTGAGCGGCCCGTCCGCCCGGCCGCGGATACGCGGGTGCGCCGGCGCCCCGTACGACGACGACGGCTCCCAAGGCCGGATGCCGGCCTTGGGAGCCGTCGTGACGCACCGCTCGGAATCAGGCGGGACTCACTTGGTGAAGTAGCCGGTGATGTCGGCGATCAGGTCGACCGAGCCCCACTGGTTGTAGAACGTCACGTTGCCGTTGACGACCGGGACGACCACGAGGTTCGGGATGGTCTGGCCGGCGGTGAAGTTCAGGTTGGACGCGGAGGTGCGGGTGGTGCCGTCCGGGTAGACCGAGACGTAGGAGGACGAGGTCGGGTTGGTGGCGGTCACGTTGAGGACCACCGCCGTGACGCCCTCGGCCGGGACGCCCTGGACGCCGGCGACGGGCAGCGTCACCGTGCCCTGGGGGCCGACGGCCGCCTTCGGCACGCCGATGCCGTAGCGGGTGTCCATCAGCCGCTTCGGACCGATGTTGATGTGCGAGGCACCCTCGGTCCCCGAGGTGAAGTAGCCGGTGATGTCGGCGATCAGGTCGACCGTGCCGGCGTGGTTGTAGAAGTTCACCTTGCCGTTGACGACGGGGACGACCACGAGGTTCGGGATGGTCTGGCCGGCGGTGAAGTTCAGGTTGGACGCGGAGGTGCGGGTGGTGCCGTCCGGGTAGACCGAGACGTAGGAGGACGAGGTCGGGTTGGTGGCGGTCACGTTGAGGACCACCGCCGTGACGCCCTCGGCCGGGACGCCCTGGACGCCGGCGACGGGCAGCGTCACCGTGCCCCGCGGGCCGACGGCCGCCTTGGCCACGCCGATGCCGTAGCGGGTGTCCATCAGCCGCTTCGGACCGATGTTGACGTGGGTCGAGCCGTCGGTGCCCGTCGTGTAGTAGCCCGTGACGTCGGCGATCAGGTCGACCGTGCCCGCGTGGTTGTAGAACCGCACCTTGCCGTCGATGACCGGGACGACCACGAGGTTCGGGATGGTCCGGCCGGCGGTGAAGTTCAGGTTCGACGCGGACGTGCGCTCGGTGCCGTTCGGGTAGACCGACACGTAACTCGTCGAGGTCGGGTTGGTCGCGGTGACGTTCAGGACGACCGCGCCGACGCCGGTGGACGGGACGACGCCGTTGCCGGTGACCTGCAGGACCACCTCGTCACCGGAGCCGACCTTGGCCTTCGCCACGCCCAGGCCGGACCGGGTGTCCATCAGGCGGGTCGGGGTGACCGGCTTGAAGGTCTTCGGGCCGGGCACGGTGACCGTGACCGGAGCGGACGTCGTCACCTTGCCCGAGGTGTGCGTGGCGCGGACGGCGACCGTGTGGGCGCCGTACCCCTCGATCGTGACGGACGACGTGCGGATGTGGCCCCAGCTCCAGCCGACGGCCTGGCCGTCGACCAGCACCTCGAACTTGTGGATCAGGCCGTTCTGGGTGGACGTGGTCCAGTTGACCGAGGCCTGGCCGGGCGTCTGGTAGCCGCTGCCCGCCTTGGTCGCCTCACCGCTCAGCGACGTGACGGCGAGTCCCGCCACGGTGCCGCTCGCGTAGCCGCGGATGGTGGGCAGCTGCGGGTACAGCATGGTGCCGGGGCACTCGGTGTTGTAGCCGTTGCGGTGCCCGGAGACGGCGTCGAAGGTGTAGTCCTGACCGGCGGTGAAGGACGTACGGAAGTAGTTCGTCTGCGTGGCGCCCGCGGTCAGCGTGGCCTTGCCGGCGGGGTTGACGCCGTACTGGCCGAGCTTGTACGCGATCACCCGCGACGCCGAGACCAGGGCCGCGTCGGGCGCGGTCCGCTGCGTGTAGTTGCCGATGAAGGCGACGCTCGTCGACTGGGAGTTCCAGCCGTAGGTGTGGGCTCCCATCACCGGCTGGTCGATGCCGCCCTGACGGCCCTCGAAGATCTTGCCGCACTTGTCGACGAGGAAGTTGTACCCGAGGTCGCGCCAGCCGTTGGTCTTCACGTGGTAGACGTGGATCGCCCGGACCACCGCGGCGGACTCCGAGCAGTCGTACTCCGCGTCCGTCGTGTGGTGCACGAAGGCGGCACGAATCTTGCCGTCCGGCAGGTAGATGGGGCCCTCGTCGTTCAGGCTCTCGTCCGCGCCCCAGTCGGCGCGGGAGACGATGGCCGGCTGCGGCGCCGAGGACGCCGGGCCGGGCGTCGTGGGCGGCACGTCCTGCGCGAAGGCGGCGGGCTCGGCGTTCAGGGTCCCGGAGGCGCCGTCCGCCTCGGTGGTGCCCGGGTCGACCAGGTCGAGGCGCAGACCGGCCGGCAGGGTGCCGTTGGCGGCGCCGTCACTGATGCGGACTTCGGCGCCGTCGGAGGCCTCGACCCAGATCGGCTCGGTGGAACCGCGCGCGCCCGCGCGACGGCCGTCGAGCAGCGCCGGGTAGGGCTCGAGGTCCTTCCACTCGGTCCACTCACCCGTCTCGGCGTTCCTGGCCCGCGCCTGGATGGTTCCCTCGACCGTCGCCGTGGGGTCCGTCCAGGAGACACCCAGGAGGGCGAAGCGCTCGGTGTCCCGCCGGGACAGCGCGGCCTCTCCCCGGCCCTTGTCGGCGAGCGCCAGCCTGTGCACCTCGCTCTTGACGGGCGCGGACTCCTGCCCGGCGGCGCTGTACACGCTCGGCTGGTGCGCCGTCTCGTTCCCGGTCCCGACCGCGGCACCGCCCGCGACGCTCTGCAGACTCAGGACCGCGGCGACACCGAGGGCGGAACCCACGGCCGTACGGCGTACTCGACGTCTCAATCTCAAGTTGTCCCCACCCCTGTATGAACATGACACGAACGATCGACCGCATGGTACTGACCCGCGCGGGAACGCCATGTGCCGGGGCGTGCGGAGTGCCGTCCGCGACGCCGAGACCGCCGGGGACCCGGGTGCCGCGCGGGCCGCGTACGCGTGCCGCGGGCGCCTTGCCGGCGGGGCGCCTCACCGAGTGGAGCCGTACCTTCCGGACGTCGGGTCCGTACCTTCCCGGCGCCGGGTCCGTACCGTCCGGGCGCCGTCCCGGCGCCGGAGCCCTACGCTCCGGACGCCGTACCGGCGGGGTGCCGCGGCCACGGCCACGGCACCGCCCCCCGGCCCCGCCCCCGGCCGCCTCGTCGCGCACCGCCGTCAGTCGTCCCCCCGCTCCTTCTCCGCCAGGTGGATCACACACACCGTCAGCGCGATCAGCAGCGCCGGGTCCGCGTCGTCCCGGACGACGTCGACGCCGTAGGTGCCCCGGAGGGTCAGCCACCGCCGGGAGACGACGGCCAGCAGCTCACCGTCGTACTCGATGGCGAACTCCCGGTCGAGGATCTTGCCGCTGACGTCCAGCTCGGTGCCGTCGGCCAGGGAGACCAGGTAGTGGTTGCGCAGCAGCGACAGCCGCTTCCGCCTGAGCCGCGCCAGGGGCTCGCCGCCCCGCTCGATCACCATCGTGTCGCGCAGGGTGAACATCTTCTGGTGGATGTCGATGAGCACGTTCCCCTGGGTGTCCTTCAGCTCCCAGGTGTCCCGCAGCCGCATCGCCTTGCCGTCGACGAGGTACGCCTTGTTGCCGCGGTCGTCCTCGATCCAGTAGTCGTCACCGATGCCGAGGAGCCGGTCGTACACGAGGAATCTCATGACGTGATCGCTTCCCCCGCGCCCGGGCCGAAACGCCGTCGGTAGGCCGACGGGCTGAGCCCCGTCTCGCGCCGCAGCCGCGCCCGCAGGTTCGCGGCGGTCCCCAGCCCACTCCGCGCCGCCACCACGTCCAGCCGCCCCTCCCCGCGCTCTATCAGCCGCCGGGCGAGGGTCACGCGCTCGGCCGTCAGCCAGGCGAGCGGCGTCGTCCCCAGCTGCGCCCGGAACCGCCGGTGCAGGGTCGCCGGTGACACCGCCGCGCGCTCCGCGAGGTCCGGCACGGTCAGGGGCTCGCCCAGCCGCTCCTGCGCCCACTCCAGCAGGGGCGCGAGCGACTCGTCGGGCACGTGCGGCACCGGCCGCTCCACGAACTGCCGCTGCCCGCCGTCCCGGTGCGTGGCGAACACCAGCCGCCGGGAGACGGCGTTGGCGGTCTCGGCGCCGTGGTCCTTGCGCCAGATGTGCAGCCCGAGGTCGAGCGCCGCCGCGCTCCCCGCGGCGGTGAGGATGTCGCCCTCGTCCACGAACAGCACGTCCGGCTCCAGCAGCACCCTCGGGTGCAGTCGGCGGAAGGAGTCCGCCCAGAGCCAGTGGGTGGCGGCCCGCCGCCCGTCCAGCAGCCCGGCCTCGGCGAGCGCGAAGCTGCCGGTGCAGAGGCTGACGACGCGTGCGCCCCGCGCGTGCGCGCGCCGGATGGCGTCCAGGACGGCCGGGCCGCGCGGTACGACGTTGTCCGGCCGGCCGGGGACGACGAGTGTGTCGGCCCCGTCGGCGATGTCCAGCCCGGGTACGCCGGCGAGCGTGAAGAACCCGTGGTTCATCCGGATTGCGGGGGCCGGACCGCACAGCGACACCTCGTACAGCGGCTCGGCCGGCCCCAGCTCGGGCCGCGGCAGCCCGAACAGCTCGGTGGCACAGCCCACTTCGAACGGGTTGGTGCCTTCGTCGACGATCACGGCGACCCGGTGGGGTCGCGGTGGCTGAGAGGATCCTTGCGGCATGTGCGGTTTCTAGCACTCGTCCGCCGGGTGCGGCACCCGCACGATGACGTCATGTCACAGGAACCCGTCTCCCTCCCCTCCGCCCTCGCGTCCTTCACCGAGCAGTGGAGCCCCCGCATCGTCACCGCCGTCAACGACTACGACGTCCGTATCGCCAAGGCCGAGGGCGAGCACGTCTGGCACGTGCACGACCACACCGACGAGTTCTTCCTGGTCCTCGACGGCGAACTCCACATCGCCCTGCGCGAACCCGACGGGGAGCGCACGGTCGTCCTGCCCAAGGGCTCGGTCTTCACCGTCCCGCGCGGCACGGAACACAAGCCGTACGCTCCCGTCCCCACCGAGATCCTGCTCCTCGAACCGACGGGGACGTCCACCGTGGGCGACCGGCACGACGAGGTGCCCGCCCACGTGGACGCGACGACGGGGCACGCGCTGAACTGAGGGGCGGCGCCGGGCGTCCCCCTTGACGCTCGAGCGCGTCCCGCTCGCCGCGACCTCTCATGTAGGGGGGCAAAGGCTCATATAAGGGGCAAAGTTTCAGGCCCGCCCCCACAGCTCCTCGCCGCGAGCGCCCGGCCGCCGCTCGTGGTCATCGACCCGGCGGGCCCGCGCCGTCCAGCACAATCTGGAGGCGGAGTACGTGGCGCGGGGCACGCTGCGGCGCGGCGACGGGCCGTACGTCGCGCCGCAGCCTGAGCCGGACACCCCGCACCGCACCGACGAGGCATCGCTGCTGGCTTCCGGGAACTTCGGGCCGGCTGCCCCCGTCCGGCGGGCATGGACGAGGTGGCGGACGGAAGCCCTGAGGGAAGAAGCCTGCCGGGGTCTAGACCCCCGCTTCCTCCATCTCCTCGATGGGCTGATCCGTGTCCTCCTCGGTGCTCTGCTCCGCGTCGGTGGAACCGGCTGCCTGCGCCTTCCGGCGCAGGTTCTCCACGTCCGTCTGCAGGCTGATGAGCTGGTCGAGCAGGATGTCGAGGGTGTGCTGCGGGATGACGGGAGTGTGGTTGCCGACTTGGGGTTCGAGTAGCAACAGCTGGTCCAGGGCGTCTCTGGCCGCGGTCACGTTCGCCTTCAGGTTCTGCCGTTGGCCGGCGGCGCGCTGGCTGGCCGACCCTGAGGAGGGGGCCGCCGGGCCGTCGGCGCTCTCCGCGTCATTCTCCGTTCCGGCATCCTGGGTTTCTCGGGCGGTGCCCGCCTCGGTCGGTGTGGTGCTCTCGGTGCCCTGCGCGCCTGCCCCAGGGCGCGGCGCGGGGAACAGCCCCGTCTGGGGAGGGTGCGCCTTGCGGGCACGGTCGGGGTTCGAGGCCCACACGACGTCCCACTGCGACAGCAGCTGCGGTACGCCGTCGTCGTCGCGCGCGGTCCGGTCCTGCTGGGTGAGGTCGACCCGGAAGTGTGCGTACCCCCCGCTCGCTGCGGCGCCGGCCTGCTGCTTCCGGGTCAACTGCCGCATCGTGACCGCGTTCTCGGGCAGCGTGTCGCCGCGGAACCGCTCGGCCGCCAGAGCCAGCGTCCACAACCCCACCTCGTTGTTCTGCCGGGACAGGTCCTCGATGACCTGGTTGACGTCCGCCCGGAACGGTACGCCGCCCTTGTCCTTGGCCGCCATCAGCGCCGATCCGACGTTGCGGGTCAGGAGCTTGTCGGCGATCAGGGCCACCCCGCCGGCCACGGCCAGGGTGCAGCGGGCGTGCGTGTCCCCGGCCATCGCGGGTGCCACGAGGGCGGTGAAATCGTCCGTGGGCCGCGGGTCCCACTCCTGGAGGACGTCGGTGGTGAGGACGCCCCCGTTGTTCCAGGCGTTGCGGGCCTGCTTCGTGACGTGCTTCTTGTGCGCACGCCAGGGCAGGTCGATCAGGGGGCCGAGCAGTTCCGAGAAACCCTTCAGCCCCATGCGCTTGCCGCCCTTGATGGCCTTGGCCTGGTCCTTGAGCAGGTCCAGGAGCTCAGGGCGGGTCAGGGCGTGCACCAGGTAAACGGCACGCCACAGCGCCGTGCCGGGGGGTGATACGGCGTCGCCGAAGACGCGGGGCAGGTCCTCGGACGGGATGCGGCCCACTGCCAGTCCGTAGACGGTCTGGAGGTCGTCCTTGGGAACCAGCGAGTCGCCGAGCTGGATCACCCGCTTCAGGGCGCGGGTGGCGACCTCCACGTTCTGCGCCGCCGTGTCCCACTGCTTGAACTCGACGTGTACCGAGGCCAGTACGGACCGGACCGCGTCGTCGAAGACATCCTCGGCGGCGAGCAGATGTCCGGGGTGCCCTTCCGCGCTGACGGCGATCTGGGCCGGGACGACACAGGTCTGCGCGATCTGGGCGGCGCGCGGTCCCGGTTCCGGCCCGGCGATCTCCCGGTCGAACTCCTCGGTGATCCGTCGCCTCCACTTCTGCCTTCCGGCGGCCAGCCGCCGCCCGAGGGGATCACCGCCGGACGCGGCGGGGGTCTTGCCGAACAGTGACTCGACTGCGAGGCCGGCGACCTCCGCGGCGTCCGCGTCAGGTCCCGCGAGGACTTCCCAGGCGCTCGCGAGCCGGGTGATGCCGTCTCGCACCACGAGGGCGTGGAAGGACTCCGTGCCGTCCTCGAACGAGATTTCGACCGGGTGGGTGATCAGGTTCCGGGTGATCTTCCGGGCCAGGACCGAGGGCCCGTAGCTGTTGAGCGACAGGGTCCCGTGGAGCGTCTGCCAGACGTGGTCCCGCAGGTGGTCGAGGTCCTGGTACCGGCACCGGACGCTGGCGCAGGGGCGGCCGTCGGTCGTGGTGATCCCCTGTACCTGGGGGTCGGGGATCTCCATGACCTCCATCCCGGTACGGGGCTGGATGCCGGGCAGCAGTTCGCTCAGGTGGACCCGGGTGACGATCGAGCGCAGTGTCGCGCCGTCGACGTTCTCGGCCATGAGCAGCCCGTTGGGTTCCGAGGCGGTGGGCCGCAACTGCACGGCCACCGCCTCGGGGCTGGTCGTGGCGCGGCCGACGGCCTCCCAGGCCGCGTCGGGCAGCAGCGCGACAGGATTGGCCCTGCCCGCGTCGAGGACCTCGGCGAGACCGGCGTCGGATCCGGGAGGCGGCAGTCGCGGCTCGACATTCGACACCACTACGGAATCGGAGCCCCACTGCACGGTGAGGGAGCGGGGGGCGTTGTGGGACATGGCGACGTCCTCTCGGACGGATCGGATGGGGCGATCGGATCGGACGGATCGAGCGGACCGAGCGGGTCCGAGTACGGAGTGGACGGAAGAGGCCGGACGAGGCGCGCGGAGCCGAGGCCCGCGCGCCGTGTCACAGGTCGAAGGGGAACCCGGCGCCGGGAAGCAGTTCGGGCAGCCACTCCCAGAGGAAGCGGCGGTTGTGCTGTCGGGCGAGGGACTGGTAGGCGCAGTAGGCGACGAATTCCGCCGCCTCCAGGAGGCTTTCCGTCCCGGCCGCCGCGTGGGGCGGGCCGTCGGAGAGGTGGGGCGCCGCGAGCGGGGGCTCGGTGGCGAGGTCGTACCACGAGGCGGCGGCGGTGTTCGCACGAACGACGGCAAGCCCTGATGCGGAGGCCGGGGTGTTCCGCGCGAGCTGTCTGAGCAGGGCGTCCGTGGGCCCAGACGTACCGGGGGCGCGGACCCGGGCGGTGCCGACGGTGGTGCCGGGCAGTGAGGCGATGGCCGTGAGTCCCCGCCGGAGGACGTGCCGGTGCCCCCATTGCTCGGCCTTGCTGGGACCCCTCCTCGCCGAGGAGGGGCGCGGCCTGCCCTGACCGGCCGCGAGCTTTCTGGCGCGGAGGGTGTCACCGCGCCGGATATTCAGCGCGGGGTCGGCGTGGAGCGCCTCGCGGAACTCGGACCAGACCGCGACGGCGGACTTGGACTGCACGGCAGTGCTGTCGATGCGCAGCCATCCGGCCACGGACATGTCGCGGTCTCCCGAGAAGACGCAGACATGGACACACCGGGGATGTGTATTCGCACGGATGGGCGGTTCGGGCGATAGATCGTCTCCGCCGCCGGCGGCGGGGCCGGCGAGATGATCCGCGATGGCGTTCATGGTTGACTCCATGCCACAACAAGTGAACTGATGGAGCGTCCGCTGCAACGGCGGTGCTCGCGCGTTGCAGGCGCCTTCGCTTCGCGCAGTCCTGAATCTAGCGCCGGTGAAAAGCTGTACTCATGCGATTAACGGGTTCTGACCGGTCTTTGTTCCGTAACGACCGATCATTGGTCATTCACGTCAGAAGCGTTCTGACTTCCGGATAGTTGTCGAAAAGAAAAGACAGCCGGTTCTCGCCGAGTTTGTCGAGCATGGCCAGCGACGTGGCGAGGGCCACGGTCTGGCCCAGTGGACTGTCCTTCTCGATCACGAACACGTACTCGTTCTCCGAAGTCGGCAGCCGTCTGGGCAGGGTGAGCAAACCCAGTCGCTCGAACTCCTGTGAGATGTCCGCGCACAGTTCAGCGCTCAGACGCTGGCGATCCGGCGCTGCGTACCTCTTGATGAAGCGCATCGATAAGCGCTTGATGCCGTGGTCCACTTCGACGGCGTGCGCGATAACGGTGAAATCCATAAGTGTGGACTCTACTGAGTTAATAACTCAGTAGAGTCCACCTTGCGTGGAGAACTGCACGGGTAAATGTGTTCGGATCACGAGCCGTAGCCGTTGCTGTACCCGTCCCGGGTGTGGTGGTGGGGCCGGTCCTCGACGACCGGGGTGGTCGGCGGCATCACGACGCGGCGGCGCCGGGCGATGCTGCTGAACGTCGCGACACCGATCAGGCCGACGATCATGAAGATGACGCCGACCAGGTCGAGGTTGACGCCCTGCATGTCCCAGTCGGTCGCGAACGTGAGGATGGCTCCCACGGCGATGAGGATGATGCACCCGCCGAGGCCCATGAGTGTTGCCTCCCTGTAGAGCCGGTCGGTTCCGGTTTTCCGGCCGATCCGGTTCCGCTCGGGTACCCCCGGCCGGAACACCCATGCGGCGCACGGGCGTTCCGGCCGGAGCGGGCTCGGGGCTCAGCCCTCCAGGAACGCCACCAGCGCGTTCGCCAGCAGGTGCGGGTCGTCGGCGCCGCACAACTCCCGGGCGCTGTGCATCGAGAGGATGGCCGCGCCGATGTCGACGGTGCTGATGCCGTGCCGGGCCGCGGTGATCGGGCCGATGGTCGTGCCGCACGGCATGGAGTTGTTGGAGACGAAGGTCTGGTAGGGGACGTTCGCCTTCTCGCAGGCGGCGGCGAACACCGCGCGGCCCGAACCGTCCGTGGCGTAACGGTTGTTGACGTTGACCTTGAGAATGGGACCGGCGTTGACGCGCGGCTGGTGCGTCGGGTCGTGCCGTTCCGCGTAGTTGGGGTGGACGGCGTGGCCGGTGTCGGAGGACAGGCAGACCGTGCCGGCGAAGGCGCGCGCCCGGTCCTCGTACGAGCCGCCGCGCGCGAAGACCGAGCGCTCCAGCACGCTGCCGAGGAGCGGGCCGTCCGCGCCCGTGTCCGACTGGGAGCCGGTCTCCTCGTGGTCGAAGGCGGCCAGGACCGGGACGTACGGGAGGTCCGCGCCGGAGGTCGCGACCGCGGCCAGGGCGGCCACCCCGGCGTGCACGGACAGGAGGTTGTCCATGCGGGGACCGGCCACCAGGTCCTTGTCGCGGCCCAGGTACGCCGGGGGCTCCACGGAGTGGGTCATCAGGTCCCAGCCGGTGACCTCGCCGCGGGTGAGCCCCGCCTCGTCCTCCAGGAAGGCGATCAGGTCGCCGTCGCGGACGGTGTCGCCGAGGCCCCAGACGGGCTGGAGGTGGCGCTGCTTGTCGAGCTTGAGGCCCTCCGCGGACACGTTGCGGTCCATGTGGATGGCGAGTTGCGGGACGCGGAGCAGCGGGCGGTCGATGTTGACCAGGCGGGTGGTGCCGTCGCGCAGGGTGAGACGGCCGGCCAGGCCCAGGTCGCGGTCGAGCCAGGAGTTCATCAGGGGGCCGCCGTAGATCTCCACGGCGACCTGGCGCCAGCCGTGCGCCCCGCTGTCCGGGCGGGGCTTCACGCGCAGGTTGGGGGAGTCGGTGTGCGCGCCGACGATGCGGAAGGGGGTGTGCGGTGCGGCGCCCTCGGGGACGTACCAGGCCACGATCGCACCGCCGCGCAGCACGTACTTGCCGCCGCTCGTCCCTTCCCAGGCGTCCGTCTCCGCGACCTGCCGGAAGCCCGCCTTCTCCAGTCGCTCGGCGGCGGCCGCCACGGCGTGGTACGGCGTGGGGCCGGCCGCGAGGAAGGACATGAGGTCGTCGGTGTGGCCGCGGTCGAAGCGGGTGGGTGCGCTCATGGGGTTTACCTTAACGACGCGCGAGGGCCCGCTTCCGGTAGACCGGGAGCGGGCCCTCGTGAGGGTGTGAGGGGAGTGTGGAGACCGGGCCCGGTGGGCTAGAAGGCCGCCTCGTCCAGCTCCATCAGGTCCAGCTCGACGCCCTGGGCGACCTTGCGGGCCAGGGTGAGGCCGGGCAGGACGTTCGCGGCGAAGAACTTCGCGGCGGCGATCTTGCCGGTGTAGAAGGCCTTGTCCTTGGCGGAGGCCGTCGGCAGCTTCTCGGCGGCGATGGCGGCGCCCTTGAGGAGCAGGTAGCCGACGATCACGTCACCGGAGGCCATGAGGAGGCGGGTGGTGTTGAGGCCGACCTTGTAGATGTTCTTGACGTCCTGCTCGGTGGCGGCGAGGTCGGTGAGCATGACGCCGACGATGGCCTCCAGCTCGACGGCGGCCTTGGCCAGGTGCTCGCGGGCACCGGACAGTTCCTCGCCGCCGGTGCCGAGGGCGAGGAACTTCTTGATGTCCTCGGCGAGCGAGTTCAGCGCGGCGCCCTGGTTGCGGACGATCTTCCGGAAGAAGTAGTCCTGGCCCTGGATCGCCGTGGTGCCCTCGTACAGGGTGTCGATCTTGGCGTCGCGGATGTACTGCTCGATCGGGTACTCCTGGAGGAACCCGGAGCCGCCGAAGGTCTGCAGCGACTGGGCGAGCTGCTCGTAGGCCTTCTCCGAGCCGTAGCCCTTGACGATCGGCAGGAGCAGGTCGTTGAGGGCGTGCTCGGTGGCGGCGTCCTCGCCGTTCGCCTCCTTGATCTGGATCTCGTCCTGGACGGAGGCGGTGTACATGACGAGGGCGCGCATGCCCTCGGCGTACGCCTTCTGCGTCATGAGGGAGCGGCGGACGTCCGGGTGGTGCGTGATGGTGACCTTGGGGGCCGACTTGTCCATGAAGTTGGCCAGGTCGGGACCCTGGACGCGCTCCTTCGCGTACTCCAGGGCGTTGAGGTAGCCCGTGGAGAGGGTGGAGATCGCCTTCGTGCCGACCATCATGCGGGCGAACTCGATGATGCGGAACATCTGGCGGATGCCGTCGTGCTTGTCGCCGATCAGCCAGCCCTTGGCGGGGTGGCGGTCGCCGAAGGTCATCTCGCAGGTGTTGGAGGCCTTCAGGCCCATCTTGTGCTCGACGTTGGTGGCGTAGACGCCGTTGCGCTCGCCCAGCTCGCCGGTCTCGAAGTCGAACTCGTACTTCGGGACGAGGAAGAGGGACAGGCCCTTGGTGCCGGGGCCGGCGCCCTCGGGGCGGGCGAGGACGTAGTGGAGGATGTTCTCCGACATGTCGTGCTCGCCGGACGTGATGAAGCGCTTGACGCCCTCGATGTGCCAGGAGCCGTCCTCCTGCTGGACCGCCTTGGTGCGGCCGGCGCCGACGTCCGAGCCGGCGTCCGGCTCGGTGAGGACCATGGTGGAGCCCCACTGCTTCTCCACGGCGAAGGACGCGATGTGCTTCTGCACCTCGTTGCCCTCCTCGAAGAGGATGCCGGCGAACGCGGGGCCGGAGGAGTACATCCACACGGCCGGGTTGGCGCCGAGGATCAGCTCCGCGTACGCCCAGATGAGGG
This sequence comes from Streptomyces sp. WG7, assembly GCF_049975785.1. Taxonomy (NCBI): domain Bacteria; kingdom Bacillati; phylum Actinomycetota; class Actinomycetes; order Kitasatosporales; family Streptomycetaceae; genus Streptomyces; species Streptomyces sp. WG7. The sequence goes on along the minus strand of NZ_JBNGGE010000057.1, from coordinate 23,337 downwards.
AGCGCGGGGAGGTGGTGCCGCCGATCTCCTCGGGCAGGCCCAGGCGCCAGTACTCGGAGTCCATGAAGGCCTGGTAGCTCTTCTTGAAGGACGCCGGGACCGGCGCGGTGTTGGTCTCCGGGTCGAAGACCGGCGGGTTGCGGTCGGCGTCGGCGAAGGACTCGGCCAGCTCGTTCTCCGAGAGGCGGGTCAGCTCCTCCAGGACGCTCTTGGCGGTGTCCGTGTCCATCTCCGCGAACGGGCCGGTGCCGTAGACCTTGTCGCGGCCGAGCACCTCGAAGAGGTTGAACTCGATGTCCCGGAGATTCGGCTTGTAGTGCCCCATGGCGACGGCTCCGTTGAGAGATCGGCGAGGCACGTACTCCTCGCATCTGTACACATACCAACTACACGTACCGAGTAGTAGCTCCGATGATGCTACCCGCCGGTAATAAGAAGCAACCCCGAGCGGGGCATCTGTGACTCGTCACTCGCTACTCTTTGCGGCATGTACGGCTACGACCAGACCGCGGGCCAACAGCAGCAGCAGTACGCCCCGCCGCAGCAGCCGATGTCCGGCGGGATGTCCGGTGGGTACGGGCAGCAGCCGCCGCTGTACCCCGAGCCGTCCCCGCCCTCGCTCGCGGACGCGGTGCGGGCCTTCACCACGGGTCAGATGTCCGCCGAGGACTTCCAGCAGATCTTCGCCACCTCGAAGGTCTACTGCCCGCGTGGCGACAACCCCGGCTTCCTCGCGCTGCACAACACCCAGCAGCCGGTGATCCCGATGTTCACCGGGCTCAAGGAGCTGCGCCGGTACGCGGGCAAGGAGTCCAAGTACTTCGTGATCACCGGCGCGGAGGTGATCGACCTGCTGCCGACCGGCTACGGCTTCGTCCTGGACATGGAGGGCGAGCACCGGATGGTGTTCGACGCCAAGGCTGTCGAACAGATGGTCGATTTTGCGATGCGCCGCATGTATGGCTAGTGCCGGTGGTGGCGCGGCCGGCGTCGCCGCGTCCCGCTCGTGAGCCCGGAGGGAATGCCCTCCGGGCTTTCTTCGTTTGAGTGGCAAGAAGTTCAACGCTCAACTAAAGTGGGCGTACCCGAGGAGGTACCGACATGCCTGCAGTGACCGTCGAGAACCCGTTGACGCTGCCCCGCGTATCCGCACCCGCCGACGCCGTCGCACGTCCCGTGCTCACCGTCACGACCGCGCCCGGCGGTTTCGAGGGCGAGGGCTTCCCGGTGCGCCGGGCGTTCGCGGGGATCAACTACCGCCATCTCGACCCGTTCATCATGATGGACCAGATGGGTGAGGTGGAGTACGCGCCCGGGGAGCCCAAGGGCACCCCCTGGCACCCGCACCGCGGCTTCGAGACCGTCACCTACATCATCGACGGGATCTTCGACCACCAGGACTCCAACGGCGGTGGCGGCACCATCACCAACGGTGACACCCAGTGGATGACGGCCGGTTCGGGTCTGCTGCACATAGAGGCTCCGCCGGAGCAGCTGGTCATGTCCGGCGGTCTCTTCCACGGGCTCCAGCTGTGGGTGAACCTCCCGGCCCGGGACAAGATGATGGCCCCGCGCTACCAGGACATCCGCAGCGGCTCCGTCCAGCTGCTCACCTCCCCCGACGGCGGTGCGCTGCTGCGCGTCATCGCCGGCGAACTGGACGGCCACGAGGGCCCCGGCATCACGCACACGCCGATCACGATGGTCCACGCGACGCTGGCGCCCGGTGCGGAGGTCACCCTGCCCTGGCGGGAGGACTTCAACGGACTGGCGTACGTCATGGCCGGGCGCGGGTCGGTGGGCGCCGAGCGGCGTCCGGTCCACCTGGGGCAGACGGCGGTCTTCGGCGCCGGAGGCTCGCTGACCGTCCGCGCGGACGAGAAGCAGGACTCCCACACGCCGGACCTGGAGGTCGTGCTGCTCGGCGGGCAGCCGATCCGGGAGCCGATGGCGCACTACGGGCCGTTCGTCATGAACACCCGGGAAGAGCTCCAGCAGGCGTTCGAGGACTTCCAGAAGGGCCGGCTGGGCACCGTCCCGGCGGTGCACGGCATGTCGGCGGCGGGCCCGGACGCCTGACGCTCACACCTCATGCCTCACGCCTCATGCCTGACGCGCTCCCGCGCTGACAGCGCGTCACGCTGACGTCGTGTCACCCGGGCGGGCCGTCCGCGCAGGACAGCCCGCCCGGTGCGTGATCGGCTGGGGACGTGCAGCTGCTTCCCGGTCCGGTCCGTCGGTTCGCCGCCTGGTGCGCCGTCATCCTCCTCGCCAGCGGTGTCGTCTACGTCGCGATCCGGCTCTGCGCCGAGTTCCGCACCGCGGTGACGCCCGCCCTGCTCGCGCTGCTCGGCACCGCCCTGCTCCGACCGCTGCACCGGTGGCTGGTGAAGGCGCACGTGCAGCGCTCGCTGGCCGCCGGGCTCACCTGCGTCGCCGTCGTGGCCGTGGTGGGCGGGGCCGTGTACATCGTGGTGTCCGCGCTCGTCGAGACCGGCGACCAGATCATCGCCTCACTGCGGGACGCCGCGAAGGACATCGCCGACCACTTCGGGGCGGCCGGGACCTCGCTGGACGACATCGCGTCCAACGCGCGCGAACTGCTGGGCAAGTTCGGCGGTACGGCCGCCTCCGGCGTGGTCACCGGCATCAGCGTCGTCGGCGAGATGATCGCCATGGCCGTGCTCGCGCTACTGCTCGTCTTCTTCTTCCTGCGCGACTCGGACCGGGCCGTCGGCACGGTGCGCGCCATCGCCCCGCCCGGCGGCGCCGACATGGCCGAGGCGATGTCCCGGCGGGCCTTCGGGGCCGTCGAGGGGTTCATGCGGGGCACCACCCTCATCGCCCTCATCGACGCCGCCTGCATCACCGTCGGGCTGCTCGTCCTGCGCGTCCCCGGCGCGATCGGGCTCGGCGCGCTGGTCTTCGTCGGCGCCTACATCCCCTACCTCGGCGCCTTCATCTCCGGAGCCGTCGCCGTGCTCGTCGCGCTGGCCGACCGGGGGTTCGCCATCGCCCTGTGGGCCCTCGGGGTGGTCCTGGCCGTACAGGTGCTGGAGGGGCACGTGCTCCAGCCGGTGATCCAGAGCCGGACCGTGCAGATGCACCCGGCCGTCGTGCTGCTGGCCCTCACCGCGGGAGCGTCGGTGGCGGGCATCCTCGGGATGCTGCTCGCCGTTCCCCTCACGGCCGCGGCGTTCGGGATCGTGCACGAGCTCCAGGCGCGTTACGCGGTCTCCGGTTCGCCGGCCGGGCCGCGGCCGTCTCCGGGGCCGCCGTCCGGCTCCACGGACTCGTAGACCTCGTACCAGATGCTCTTGCCCTCGCCGCGCGGGGCGACGCCCCACGCGTCCGCCAGCAGTTCGATCAGGATCAGGCCGCGCCCGGAGGAGGCCATCTCCCCCGGCCGGCGCTTGTGCGGCAGGTCGGCGCCGCTGTCGGTGACCTCCACCCGGATCCGCCGCTCGCCCGGCTCGCCGGTGACCTCCGCGACCAGGAGGGCGTCGGCGTCGGTGTGCACCAGGACGTTGGTCAGCATCTCGGAGAGCAGGAGCACCGCGGCGTCCCGCTGCTCCTCGCTGGGCCAGTCGTGCAGCAGGTCGCGCAGATGCTGCCGGGCGGTGGCGATCCGCGCGGGCTCCGCCTGCGCGACGGTCAGCATCGTGCGCCGCACCGGGGCGCGGGCCACGGTGCTGTCGCCGCAGCCGCAGCCCTCGCCCTGCCGGCACAGCAGCAACAGGGCGATGTCGTCCTCCCGCCGGTCGGCCAGCGGGCCGGTCGTGTGGTGCGAGGAGGGTCCGTGGACGGCCTGGACCAGCGCGTCGGCCAGCTCCTCCAGGCCGCCGTCGTGCTCCTCCAGGATGACGCGGAGGCGGTGCCAGCCGGTCTGCAGGTCGTGGCCGCCGGTCTCGACCAGACCGTCCGTGCACAGCATCAGGGTGTCCCCGGGCTCCAGGGCGAGCCGCGTGGTCGGGTAGTCGGAGTCCGGGTCGATGCCGAGGGGCAGCCCGCCCGCCGTGGCGAGGATCAGCGCCGTTCCGTCCGCCATGCGTACGACCGGGTCCAGGTGCCCGGCGCGGGCGCTCTCCACGGTGCCGGTCGCCGGGTCGACCTCGGCGTAGTAGCAGGTCGCGAAGCGCATGTCCCCGGGGTCGTCGTCCGACTGGGCGAGGCCGTGGAAGAAGTGGGAGGCGCGGGAGAGCACCGCGTCGGGACGGTGCCCCTCGGCGGCGTAGGCGCGCAGCGCGATGCGCAGCTGGCCCATCAGCCCGGCCGCGCGTACGTCGTGTCCCTGGACGTCACCGATCACCAGGGCGAAGCGCCCCCCGGGCAACTGGATCATGTCGTACCAGTCACCGCCGACCTGGAGGCCGCCGCCGGTGGGGACGTAGCGGGCGGCGACGCCCATGCCCGGGATCTCCGGGCCGAGCACGGGCAGCATGGTGCGCTGCAGACCGTCGGTCAGCTCCCGCTGGGTCTCGGCGGCGCCCGCCCGGGACAGGGCCTGCGCCAGCATCCGCGCCACGGTGGTCAGCACCGACCGTTCGTCCGGCGTGAACGCGACCGGATAGGTGAAGGCCGCCAGCCAGGCGCCCATCGTGCGGCCCGCCACGGTCAGCGGCAGGAAGGCCCAGGAACGGCGGCCGAAACGCTCGGCGAGGGGCCAGGTAAGGGGATAGCGGGACCGGTACTGCTCGGGGGAGGAGAGGTAGACGGCGCGGCCGGTGCGGACCACTTCGGCGGCCGGGTAGTCCGTGTCCAGCGACATGTTCACGAACGGGTTCATGTCGTTCTGCGGCTGTCCGTGGTGGCCGATGACCGTCAGGCGGTCACCCGAGACCCCGAACACCGCGAGCCCGTCCGGGGAGAAACCGGGCATCGACAGGCCCGCCGCGACCCGCAGCACCTCCTCGGTGGACCGCGCCTCGGCCAGTGCCCGGCCCGCGTCCAGGAGGAACGCCTCCCGCGAGCGGCGCCACTCACCGGTGACCGCGCTGCGCCCGGCGGGCGTGCCGGGTGTCGGCTCGGCGACCTCCTGGAGGGTGCCGATCAGCTCGTACGCCTTGCGCACGGGGTCGAACGAGGGCTTGGAGCGGCTGCGCACGACGCGGACGATGTGACCCCGTTCGTCCATGATGCGGATCCGGACCTCGGCGAGGGTGCGCTCGGCGACGGCGAGCTGGACCACCCCGGTGATCTCGTTCCAGTCCACCGGATGCAGCCGGGCCCGTACCTGGGCCTCGGTGAGGGTCGCCCGTTCGGCGGGCAGCCCGAGCAGGCGGGCCGCCTCCGCGTCCACCGTGACCGCCCCCGCGGCGGTGTCCCAGTGCCACAGACCGGTCGCGAGAGCGGCAAGGACGTCCCCCACCTCGGGCAGGGGCTCACCAGTGCGCATTCATCCACTGTAGGAAGAGGGGATCGGACACTGCCACCGCTCGCTCCCGGGCCCGCGTCGCGTCAATGGGGAAGAGGACAGCCGTGCCCGGCCGGTACGCTGGGGGTTGTTTCACGCTGGGGTTGTTTCACGTGAAACGCGGAACACCATCCCCGATCCACGAAGGCTGGATGAACGACGATGCATCGGTACAGGTCCCACACCTGCGGCGAGCTCCGCTCCTCTGACGTCGGCACCGACGTCCGACTGAGTGGCTGGCTGCACAATCGGCGCGACCTGGGCGGCATCCTCTTCATCGATCTGCGCGATCACTACGGCATCACGCAGCTCGTCGCCCGTCCGGGTACCGAGGCGTACGAGGCGCTGGACAAGCTGACCAAGGAGTCGACCGTCCGTGTCGACGGCAAGGTCGTCTCCCGGGGCGCCGACAACGTCAACCCCGACCTGCCCACCGGCGAGGTCGAGGTCGAGGTCGGCGAGGTCGAGCTGCTCGGCGCCGCCCAGCCGCTCCCCTTCACCATCAACGCCGAGGACGGGGTCAACGAGGAGCGGCGCCTGGAGTACCGCTTCCTCGACCTGCGCCGCGAGCGCATGCACCGCAACATCATGCTGCGCACGTCGGTCATCTCCTCCATCCGCAGCAAGATGGTGGCCCTCGGCTTCAACGAGATGGCGACGCCCATCCTCACCGCCACCTCCCCCGAGGGCGCCCGCGACTTCGTCGTGCCCTCCCGACTGCACGCGGGCCGCTTCTACGCGCTCCCGCAGGCGCCGCAGCAGTTCAAGCAGCTGCTGATGATCTCCGGCTTCGACCGGTACTTCCAGATCGCGCCCTGCTTCCGCGACGAGGACGCCCGCGCCGACCGCTCGCCGGGCGAGTTCTACCAGCTCGACGTCGAGATGAGCTTCGTCGAGCAGGAGGACGTCTTCCAGCCGGTCGAGCGGCTGATGACGGAGCTGTTCACGGAGTTCGGCAACGGCCGCGAGGTCACCTCCCCCTTCCCGCGGATCCCGTTCCGCGAGGCGATGCTGAAGTACGGCTCCGACAAGCCGGACCTGCGCGCCAAGCTGGAGCTCGTCGACATCACCGACGTCTTCGAGGGCTCGGAGTTCAAGGCCTTCGCCGGCAAGCACGTCCGCGCCCTGCCGGTGCCGGACGTCGCCTCCCAGTCCCGCAAGTTCTTCGACCAGCTCGGCGACTACGCCGTCACGCAGGGCGCCAAGGGCCTGGCCTGGGTCCGCGTCGGCGAGGACGGCTCGCTGACCGGCCCGATCGCGAAGTTCCTCACCGAGGAGAACGTCGCGGAGCTGACCAAGCGGCTCTCGCTGGCCCCCGGCCACGCGGTGTTCTTCGGCGCGGGCGAGTTCGACGAGGTCTCGAAGATCATGGGCGCGGTGCGGGTCGAGGCCGCCAAGCGCGCCGGGCACTTCGAGGAGAACGTCTTCCGGTTCTGCTGGATCGTCGACTTCCCGATGTACGAGAAGGACGAGGAGACGGGGAAGATCGACTTCTCCCACAACCCCTTCTCGATGCCGCAGGGCGGCATGGACGCCCTGGAGAACCAGGACCCGCTGGACATCCTCGCCTGGCAGTACGACATCGTCTGCAACGGTGTCGAGCTGTCCTCCGGCGCGATCCGGAACCACGAGCCGGACATCATGCTCAAGGCCTTCGCGATCGCGGGTTACGACGCGGAGACCGTCGAGCGCGAGTTCGCCGGCATGCTGCGCGCGCTCCGCTTCGGCGCCCCGCCGCACGGTGGCATCGCCCCGGGCGTCGACCGCATCGTCATGCTGCTCGCCGACGAGCCCAACATCCGCGAGACCATCGCCTTCCCGCTCAACGGCAACGCCCAGGACCTGATGATGGGCGCGCCCACCGAGCTGGACGAGACCCGGCTGAGGGAGCTGCACCTGACGGTGCGCAAGCCGCAGCCGAAGTAACCTGCGGCGGCAGTACCGCAGCGAGGGGCTCGGAACCGTGGAGCGGTTCCGGGCCCTTCGTCGTCGTCACACCTGGTGCTCGCCCTGGTAGAGCGGCAGATCCCGGGTCGAGATGGTCCAGTCGGCGATCGTGACGTCCTCGCCGTAGACGAAGTCCTTGCGGGTGGCGTAGCGAGGGCCGTCCGGGGTGGCGTGGATGTCCGTGAAAACGGCGCCGGTGCCTGTGCGGGGGTCGAAGACCGCGTAAACGGGGATGCCGAGCAGGGGATAGTCGCGCACTTTGCCCACCCAGTCGTTGCCCGGGTTGGAGCGGGAGACGACCTCGACGGCAGCGATGAGCGACCGGGGGTCGAACGACCCCTCGACGTCCATGTCATCCTCGGCGATCACCATCAGATCGGGCCGCCGCATGACGCCTTCGGGCTCGTCCTCCACGTCCGGCTCACCGGTGTGCGCCACGATCTCTTCCGGCATCACCTTTTCCAGGCGCTTCCGGAGCCGCAGTGTGGTCAGCTCGTGCCGACCGCTGGGCGACATCATGTCGTGGACGATCCCTTCCTTGGTGATCTCGAACTTGCCGGGGAGCGTGTCGTCCGAGGACTGAACGAAGTCGCGCATGGCCCGGTATTGGTGGGAGGCGCCCTGCTGCGCGTTGTCGGGTGCGATGGTCATGGCGCTCGCTCCTCGTCGTGTGTGCCCACGGGCTCGGGCAAGGATCGTCGCCTTCATGCTAGGCGTCCTCCGGGTGGTCGGTTCGGCAGTCGCGGCAGCGGCCGGGATCCGGGGCGCGGAAGGCGCGGTCGCAGCCGTCGCAGGTCTGGAGGGGGTGCCGGGACTCGTGGGCGGCCGGCGGGGCCGGGGGCCGGAACGGCGGTGGGGGCGGCAGCTGGGCGGCCAGGCGGTGGGCGAGGAAGGCGGCGGGCCGGATCAGGGGCTCCAGCGGCAGGTTCTCGGTCAGCGCGTGGCGTACGGCGGTGGGGCCGACCTCGCGTTCCAGCCAGGCGGCGACGCCCGGGGCGAGGTGTTCCGCGTCGGTGGCGGAAAGAAGCAGCCGGGGGTCGCGGCGGCGCAGGCCGGTGAGGACGTCGACGGCCGCCTGGAGGAGGGCGGGGGCGGGATGCGACGGCTGGGGCACGGCGGGGAGGCGCTTGCGTGGTGGCGGCTTCTCCTGGGCCGCGCGCCGGACGGAAGGGCGGGATGCCGTCTCCCGTGCGCCGCCGCTGCTGTGTCCGGGCCTGTTGCGGGAGACCGTGCGGGTGACGATACGGCCGGTGGAGGTGCGCGTACACGTGCGCTGGAGGTAGCCGTGCTTCTCGAGCTCGCGCAGGGCGGCGGCGATGCGGGTGGGGCCCTCGGGGAAGCGGGCGGCGAGGGTCTTGATGTCGACGGAGGTGCCCTGGCGCACGGACTGGATGTAGCAGGAGAGCCCGATGGCGAGCAGGGACAGATCCTTGTGCTGGACGAGGTGGTTGCCGATCACCGTGAAGTTCTCGGTGTGGCGGACGTTGTCGTGGACGACGCCCGCGAACGGCTGCTCGTGGGGGTGGTCTTCGTCCAGGGTTCGGGACGGGGCGGGCGCGGGCGCGTTAGGGTGCTGTGCAGTCATCGGGAAGCTTCTTTCTTCCTTGGTGGTTAGGCCCTCGCACTGGGAAGCCACTCCCGGCGGGGGCCGACGCATGTCGGGTGGTCGTGTCGTCGCTGAGCGTAGGACAGACAACCGGCCCTGAATCCAGCCAAGTTGGCATATTCACCCGAGGGAGTGAGTTTGCCCGGCGGGAGGGAGGGGTGGGGTTTGGTGGGGTGCTTTCTGCCCAGTTAGCAGTTCATAGGGGGCGCAGGTACGACCGGAACGCGTGCCGTCGGGTTCCGGCACTTCCCGTGCGGAGAGGGAGAGTTCGGCCCAGACCGTTTTGCGGGGCGGCCTGCCGGGGGCCACGCCCCAGCGGTCGGCGAGGGCCGCCACGAGGGCCAGGCCGCGGCCGGACTCGTCGGCGGGGCCGGTGGGGCGCAGGCGCGGCAGCCGGTCACCGCGCGTGTCCGTGACCTCGATGCGGAGGGTCTCGCCGACCACGTAGAGCAGGAGCTGGAAGTTCCGGCCCGGGACGCGTCCGTGGGTGGCGGCGTTGTTCGCCAGCTCGGCCACGATCTGCGCCGCCGGATCCAACGGAAGCCCCCAAGCGCGCAGTTGTTCGGTTGCCAGCAGCCGGGCGAGACGTGCGCCCCGGGGTGTGGGGGACAGCAGGAGGCCGAAGTTGCGGACGCGCCCGCCGGGTTGGGTGAGTTTCTCATTCACGTCACTCAGCGTGGCCGCAGCTGCGTACCGTGAGGAGTGATGACGCCGTTGCGTACGGTGACTGTCCGGTGGTTGTCCGGTGGTGTCCGGGCTTGTCAGGCCGGTGCGTACGGGTAGGGCGTGGCTGGTACGAGGCGGTACGACGGAGGGGCGCGCGCATGTCGGTGGACGGTGAGGTCCGGCAGCTCAGGACCGAGGCTGACGAGCCTGGGTGGGAGGTGGACCCGGACGACGAGTGGGGCGTGGCGGTGGTCGCCACCGTGGGGCGGCAGTTGAAGCTGCGCCGGGAGGCCGTGGGAATGCGGGCCGGCGAGTTCGGCCAGGCCGTGGGGTACGGCGAGGATCTCGTCTACAAGATCGAGGGCGGAAAGCGGATTCCCCGGCCGGAGTACCTGGACATGGCCGACGAGGTGCTGGGGGCGGGTGGCCTGCTCGCCGCGATGAAGGAGGACGTGGCGAAGGTCCGGTATCCGAAGAAGGTGCGGGATCTTGCTCAGATGGAGGCGCGGGCGGTCGAGATCGGGGTGTACGAGAACAGCAACATCGCCGGTCTGTTGCAGACTCCCGAGTACACCAGGGCGCTGCTTGAGTCGTGGCAGCCCGCCTACACGCCGGAAGATCTGGAACGCCGAGTAGCCGCCCGTATGGCTCGGCAGGCCGTCTACGAGCGGTCTCCTGCGCCCGCGCTGAGCTTCGTCCTGGAAGAGGGGACGCTCCGGCGCAAGGTTGGGGGCACAATGGTCCGACGGCAGCAATTCGAACGCTTGCTGGAGGTGGGGCAGATGAACAGTGTCACCCTCCAGGTGATGCCGATGGAGAGTGGACCACACCCCGGTATGAGCGGCAGGATCGAGGTGCTGAAGTTCGAGGACGGCACGGCGGTGGGACGCTCCGACGGGGCGTTCAACAGCCGCCCGACGCACGATCCGAGGCAGCTTCGCATCCTTGAGCTGCGGTACGGCACCATCCGGGCGCAGGCCTTCCCGCCGGGGGAGTCGCTGGCCTTCATCGAGCAACTGCTGGGAGAAACATGATCCGCAAGGCCTCCGCCGGGGATGCCTCCGAACTGGCGTGGTTCAAGAGCAGCTACAGCAGCGGTCCCGACGGCGACTCGTGTGTCGAGGTGGCGACCACCTCCGGCACCGTCCACGTCCGCGACTCCAAGTACCGCGACGCGAGCCCCCGCTTCGCGGTGGCGCCGGAGGCGTGGGCGGGCTTTGTGACGTACGCGTCCGGGACCTGACGCCTCAACCACGCATGCCCCGAGCCTGGTTGTCACCGGGCGCGGGGCGCGTTGTAGTCAGGCCGCCTGGGTGGTGAAGGCCACTGAGCTTGTCCCGTAGCTCCTGGCCCAGGCGCTCGACACCGAGGTGTCTCGGTTCACGGGGTGTCCTCCGGGAGCTCCGGGTGGCCCGTCTCCGGGGCGAACAGGTCCTCCGCTCGCTCTACTGTGCCGGCGCGGTCCAGCCAGTCGTTGAGGAGGGTGAGGTCGGAACACGTGCGGATGCGCTCACGGACGGCGTCAGTGATCACGAGGCCACGCACCTCCAGTACCCGCAGGACGCCCTTGGCCTCACCGCGGGCCTCGCCCTCGGCCTTTCCCTCGGCCTTTCCCTCGGCCTTTCCTTCGGCCCTGCCCTCGAGGTACTTCTCCTCGAACAGTGTCCGGTGTCCCGGGAAGTGGGTGATGACGTCCTGCATCAGCTTTCTCCAATTCTCCCTGGTCGGAGTGGATTCCAATCCGACCTCCACCATTTCGAACCAGTACTTCGTGATGTCCGGCTCGAAGGACAACAGCCCGCGGGCGACGGCTTCCAGTATGGCGGGCGCGCGGCGGCTCTCGCTGTGGACGATGGCGGAGAGCACCGCCAGGGCGGGGCGCCGGGCCACCGCCACCTCGTCGGTCACTTCCGGGACCGTCTGGGGCCCCAGGACGATCGGCCGGGTGGTCTGGGTCGGCCAGGAGGCCACGCCGCATTCGAAGGGCCCCGCGGCCCACGCCGCTGTGGCACGGTCCCGGCAGACCGCCACCAGCACGACCGGCAGGTCGTACTTCGCGCACAGGTACGCGACGTAGTACGCCCAGCTCCTCGCCTTGTCGGGGTCCTTCTTGGTCTGCGACTCGAGGGCGAGCACGAAGTTCTCCCCCATGTCGGGCGCGAACCTGAGCACCGTGTCCACACGGCGCTCCATCGGCCGGATCTCGGTGGCGTCGGGGGAGAGCTCGTCGAAGTCGTCCTTCGAGGGCGGCGGAAGCCCCAGTGCCTCGAAGACAGGCGCGAGAGCCTCCGGGTGCTCCTGGAAGAGCCGGTGGGAGGCCTCGTGTGTTGCTTTGACCATGAGCGCCAGTTAAGTGCGGTCCTGGCAGGAGTATTCGGCATATGCCGGAGCATTCACTCGTTCGGGGACCGGAGAATCGTTCGCTCCGGGCAGGGCGCCCGCGTCAGCGGGCCACGAACTGGGTCAGGATCGCCTGGACCTCGTAGATGTCGACGCCCTTGGTGAAGGTCTTCTGGATGGGGGTCTGGGAGCCCGAGAGCCAGATCTTCAGTTCGGCGTCGAGGTCGAAGTGGCCGGCCGTCTCGACCGAGAAGTGCGTGATGCTGCGGTACGGGATCGAGTGGTACTCGGTCTTCTTGCCGGTGATGCCCTGCTTGTCGACCAGGATCAGGCGCCGGTCGGTGAGCAGGATGGTGTCGCGGATCAGCAGGTAGGCGGCGTGGATCTGCTCTCCGTGGCCGAGCAGACGCGCGTAGTCCTGCTGCGCCTGGGCCGGGTTGATGCTGTGCGCGTTGCCGAACAGTGCCATGGACGGTCCTCCCACGTGAGCTGGCTATTTGTCCGATCTTCGCAAAGCAGAAGGCCCGGGAGAAGGTCTGCCCCTCCCGGGCCCCGTGCTGTAGCGAGCGCGTTACGCGGTCGGCTTCTCCTCGAGACGCGGGAAGAGCACCGCGCCCTTGGTGACCGTCGTGCCGGCGGGCAGCCGGCCCCAGTCCGCCGCCTCCTGCACCCTCTGGTCCGCGAGGCCGCCGAGGGACGCCTCGGCGCCGAGCGAGTCCCAGAGCTTCTGGGAGGTGTCCGGCATGATCGGGTTGAGGAGGACCGCCACCGCGCGGAGCGACTCCGCGGCCGTGTAGAGGATCGTCGCCAGGCGGGCCTTGCCCTCCGGCGAGTCGTCCTTGGCGACCTTCCAGGGCTCCTGCTCGGTGATGTAGCCGTTGACCTGCTTGACGAAGTCGAAGACGGCCAGGATGCCGCCCTGGAAGTCCAGCTCCTCGCCGATCTTCCGGTCGGCCTCCGTGACGGCCTTGGTCAGGCCGTCGTGGATCGCCTTCTCCGCGTCACCGTCGGCCGCCGAGGCCGGCAGCTCGCCGCCGAAGTACTTGCCGACCATGGCCGCGACGCGGGAGGCGAGGTTGCCGTAGTCGTTGGCCAGCTCGCTGGTGTAGCGGGCGGAGAAGTCCTCCCAGGAGAACGAGCCGTCCTGGCCGAACGCGATCGCGCGCAGGAAGTACCAGCGGTACGCGTCCACGCCGAAGTGCGAGGTCAGGTCCTGCGGCTTGATGCCGGTCAGGTTGGACTTCGACATCTTCTCGCCGCCGACCATCAGCCAGCCGTTCGCGGCGATCTTCCCGGGGAGCGGGAGGCCCTGCGCCATCAGCATCGCCGGCCAGATGACCGCGTGGAAGCGGAGGATGTCCTTGCCGACCAGGTGCACGTCGGCGGGGAACGTCGCCTCGAACTTCTCCGGGTTCTCGTTGTAGCCGACCGCCGTGGCGTAGTTCAGCAGGGCGTCGACCCACACGTAGATGACGTGCTTGTCGTCCCAGGGGACCGGCACGCCCCAGTCGAAGGTCGAGCGGGAGATGGAGAGGTCCTGGAGGCCCTGGCGGACGAAGTTCACGACCTCGTTGCGCGCGGACTCGGGCTGGATGAAGCCCGGGTTGGCCTCGTAGTGCGCGAGCAGCTTCTCGCTGTACGCGCTCAGCTTGAAGAAGTAGTTCTCCTCGCTGAGGATCTCCACCGGCTTCTTGTGGATCGGGCACAGCTTCTGGCCCGCGTACTCGCCCTCGCCGTCGAGCAGCTCGCCGGGGAGCTTGTACTCCTCGCAGCCCACGCAGTACGGGCCCTCGTAGCCGCCCTTGTAGATCTCGTCCTTGTCGTACAGGTCCTGCACGAACTCCTGGACGCGGTCGGTGTGCCGCTTCTGCGTGGTGCGGATGAAGTCGTCGTTCGCGATGTCGAGGTGCTCCCACAGGGGCTTCCAGGCCTCGGTGACGAGCTTGTCGGCCCAGGCCTGCGGGGTGACCCCGTTCGCCTCGGCCGTGCGCATGATCTTCTGACCGTGCTCGTCCGTGCCGGTGAGGTACCACACCTTCTCGCCACGCTGGCGGTGCCAGCGGGTGAGCACGTCGCCTGCGACGGTCGTATAGGCGTGGCCCAGGTGAGGAGCGTCGTTGACGTAGTAGATGGGGGTCGAGACGTAGTACGCCTTCGCCCCCTGCTTCTCGTTTCCAGTGGCCGCCATGGTCGAAATCCTACTGGTCGGATGGAGATCGACTCACACGCGTTTCGGGGGGCGGACAGGGGCGGACAGGATGGTTCTTCCTGTCCGCCCCTGTCCGCCCTCGTGGGTCCTACGGGCGCCAGGTGGCCAGTACGCCCTCGTAGAGCTCCTTGTCGGTGAGCTCCCTGGGGGTCTCGCCGGCGAGGAAGTGGGAGGCGTTGGCGGTCTTGAGCTTGCGGAGGTAGTCGAAGGCCTTGTTCTCCGGGTCGCCGAAGGCGACGAAGGAGAAGTGCACGTTCGGGTGGTTCGCCGCCGCGTCGGTCAGGGACTGGGTGGCGGGGGTCTTGGCGTCGGGGGCGCCGTCGGTCTGGAAGACCACCAGGGCGGGGGTGCCGGGGGCTTCCTTCTCGTGGTGGGCGAGGACGGCCTCCACGGCGGCGTGGTAGCTGGTGCGGCCCATGCGGCCGAGGGCGCCGTGCAGCTCTTCGATCTTGTTCTCGTGGTCGGTGAGGGTGAGGTCGCCGGCGCCGTCCACCTCCGTGGAGAAGAACGTGACGTGGACCGTGGCCTCGGGGTCCAGGTGGGCGGCGAGGGCGAGGGTCTGCTCGGCGAGGGTCTGGGCGGAGCCGTCCTTGTAGTACGGGCGCATGGAGGCGGAGCGGTCGAGGACGAGGTGGACCTTGGCGCGGGTGCCGGTGAGGCCGTGCTTCTTGAGGGCGGTGGCGGCGGCCTTGTAGGCGGTGGTGAGGCCGGGGGCGCGGGAGCGGACGCGGGCGGCGGTGGTCGCCGGTTTCGGGGCCTGGGCCTCCGGCCGGGGGGCCGGCTTGGCCTCGGCTTCGCCTTCGGCCCCTGTGTTCCCACCCGCACCACCCGTGCCGGGTTCGTTGTCGGGTGCGGGTGGCCCCTGTGGGGTCCCTTCGCCGTCGGCGGCTGCGGGCTCGGGGGCGGGGGTGGGGGCGGGGGTGGGGGTGGGGGTGGCCGGCTCTGCCAGGGCTTCGGGCTCGGCGGGTTCCGCCGTCTCGGCGGCCGGGGTCTCCTCGGCTCCGGCTTCGGCTTCGGGCTTGGAGACGGGCTCTGCCTCGGGGGCGGCTTCTGGCGCGGGCTTGGAGGTGGCCTCGGCCTCGGGCTCGGCTTCGGGCTTGGAGGTGGCAACCTCGGGCTCGGACTCAGAGGTGGCCTCGGGCTCGGTGGCGGCCTCAGGTTCGCGTTCGGCCTCGGATTCCACGGCGGGGGTGGGCTCCGGCCGGGGTTCCGGTGTGGTCTCCGGCTCCGGGGGCTGCCGGTCCGAGGTCTTGTCCGGGGACTCCGTCGGTTTCGGGACCGTGACGTTGGCGAAGGCCGCCTTGACGAGTTCGTGCTCGTCGGGGGAGGCCGCCGTGCGGGGCTCGGGGACCTGGGCCGTCTTCGGGGCGGGGTCGGCGGTCTCCGTCGGCTCCGGAGCCTCGACCGGTTCCGGGAGTGCGGTGGGCTGGGACGGGAGCTTCGGCTCCGGCGCGATGGCCGGCGGTGCCGTCTCCTGCGTCGCACCCTCCGCCTGGGCGGTCCGTTCTTTGCGTGACCGTCCGAACGCGTTCCGCAGGAGAGTGAGAATGCCCATGTGCGCAACCCTTCGCGTGAGTTGATGCCCGTCAATCCCTGGCCAGGACGGACACGTAAGGTTAGCGGCCCCGGCTTGTGATCTTGTGCAGGGTCTGCCACGAAAGCCCGGGCGCGTCAAGGAGGGATCGAGACGCCGCGGTAATTCCCCTCCGGCTTCCGTGGATTCACCCGTCGTTCACCGTGGCGCCCGTCTCCCGCACGTATGTGCACCTACGGTCGCGCTGACACCAAGGGCATCCAAGGGCTTCTCAGGGGAGAATCACAGTGCGCAAGCTGCTGCCGTTGATCGGAACGCCGTCCGGTTCGCATCCCGGCGGCCGGTCCGCCATGACCTGCCGTTTCCGGTGTGGTGACGCCTGCTTCCACGAGGTGCCCAACACCAGCTCCAACGAGTACGTCGGCGACGTCATCGCCGGCGCGCTCAGCCGGCGCTCCATGATGCGTGCCGCGGCCGTCGTCACCGTCGCCGCGGCGGGCGCCGGGGCCGTGGGCGTGGCGGGGGCGCCGTCGGCGCAGGCCGCGCCGGCGGCCGGCAGGGGGCACGGACACGGGCACGGGAAACCGTCCGCGTCGAAGGGCGCGCGCGGGCTGCGGTTCACGCCCGTCGCGCCCAACACCGACGACGCCGTCACCGTCCCCGAGGGGTACCGGCAGGACGTCGTGATCCGCTGGGGCGAGCCCATCCTGCGCGGGGCGCCCGCCTTCGACCCGGAGAACCAGACCGCCAGGGCCCAGGCCGGTCAGTTCGGCTACAACAACGACTTCCTCGCCCTGCTGCCGCTGCACGGTGAGCGCGGCCGGCAGATCCTCGTCGCCAACCACGAGTACACCGACGAGGTGCTCATGTTCCGCGGCTACGACCCCGACAACCCGACCCGCGAGCAGGTCGAGATCGCCTGGGCCGCGCACGGGCTGTCCGCCGTGGTGGTGGAGGAGGAGCGCCGCAGCGGCAGGCTGACGCCCGTCTCCCGGCACCGCCTCAACCGCCGCATCACCGCCACCACCGAGTTCCGGCTGACCGGGCCCGCCGCCGGTTCCGACCTGGTGAAGACCTCCGCCGACCGCAGTGGCCGCAAGGTGCTCGGCACCCTCAACAACTGCGCCGGCGGCACCACCCCGTGGGGTACGACGCTGCACGGCGAGGAGAACTTCAACCAGTACTTCGCCAACAGCAGCCGGGCCACCGACAAGCGCTACGGCATCGGCACCGGCGCCACCGAGCGCAAGTGGGAGCGGTTCGACAAGCGCTTCGACGTCGCCCAGGAGCCGAACGAGGTGCACCGCTTCGGGTACGTCGTCGAGCTCGACCCGTACGACCCGGACTCCACGCCCCGCAAGCACACCCTGCTCGGCCGCTTCAAGCACGAGGCCGCGACCGTGCGGCTGACCCGCGACGGGCGCCCGGTCGTCTACACCGGCGACGACGAGCGGTTCGACTACTTCTACAAGTTCGTCGGCAGTAAGCGGATGCGGCACGGCAACTCCCGCTGGGCGCGCGAGCACAACCTGTCGCTGCTCGACGAGGGCACCCTCTACGTCGCCAAGCTCAGCGGCGACTCCCCGGCGATCGAGATCGACGGCACGGGCACGCTGCCGAGCGACGGCGAGTTCGACGGCAGCGGCCGCTGGATCCCGCTGGTCACCGCCACCGAGGACGGCGCCGTCTCGCACGTCGACGGCATGACCGCCGAGGAGGTCTGCGTCTTCACGCGGCTCGCCGGTGACAAGGTCGGCGCCACCAAGATGGACCGCCCCGAGGACATCGAGCCGTCGCCGACGACCGGCAAGGTGTACGTCGCCCTCACCAACAACTCCAACCGGGGCAAGTCCGGGTACGCGGGTGCCGACGAGGCCAACCCGCGCAACAGCAACAAGCACGGCCACGTCCTGGAGCTGACCGAGCGCTGGAACCGGGCCGACGCCACCAGCTTCGCCTGGTCGCTGTTCCTGGTCGCCGGTGACCCGGAGGACCCGGCGACCTACTTCGCGGGCTTCCCGAAGGACCGGGTCAGCCCGATCTCCTGCCCCGACAACATCGCCTTCGACGACCACGGCAACCTGTGGCTGTCCACCGACGGCAACGCGCTCGGCTCTCACGACGGCCTCTTCGGCGTCGCGACGAAGGGTGACCGGCGCGGTGAGCTGAAGCAGTTCCTGACCGTGCCGAACGGCGCGGAGACCTGCGGCCCGCTCATCCAGGACCGGCGCGTACTGGTCGCCGTGCAGCACCCGGGCGAGGTCGACGGCGCCTCCGTGGAGAAGCCGGCCAGCAGCTGGCCCGACGGGCCCGGGAAGATCGTGCGCCCGTCGGTCGTGGCGGTGTGGCGCGCGGACGGCCGCGACATCGGCGTCTGAGCGCTCCCTTCCGGGCGGGGCCGGTGTGTCAGCCGGCCCTGTGCAGCGTGAGGTCGACGACCAGTGCGCGGTGGTCGGTGTCGGCCAGGTCCAGGAACCGGGCGCGGCGCGCGGTGAAGTCCTCCGACACCAGGACGTGGTCGATCTGCACGCCGAACGCCGGGGCGGTCCGGGCCGGCCAGGTGGCCGTCCGGTCGGCCCCGGCCAGCCGGGCCGCGTCGCGCAGCCCCGTGTCGAGGATGCGGCGGAACGCGGCGTGGTCCTGGGAGGCGTTGAAGTCGCCGGCGAGGACGGTGGGGGTCCCGCTGTCCTCGGCCTCGGCGGCGGCGTCGCGCAGCGCGTCCAGCTCCTCGCGCCACAGGCCGACCTGGTCCGGCAGCGGCGGCATCGGGTGGGCGAGCTGGAGCCGTACGGCGTGGCCGCGCACGTCGGCGACGGCACCGGGCATGCCCATGGTGCCGGGGACGTCGGGGGCGGCCTTGAGCGGGAACGCGCTCAGGATGACGGACCCCTCGGAGCCGCCGCCCTCGACGGCCTGCCGGTGGGGGTAGTCGGCGGCGAGGTCGCGCCGCAGCGCCGCGTCGCACGTGTACTCGCACTCCTGTACGAATACGAGGTCGGGTTTCTCGCGCCGCACGGCGGAGATCAGCTCGCCGGTGCCCTGGCCGAACTCGACGTTCGAGGTCAGCACCCGCAGCTCGGCGACCGGCAGCCCGACGGGGTCGCCCGTCTTGCCGTACGGCTCGATGAACCACGCCAGCAGCCCGAGCAGCGCCACCCCCCACACGGCACCGGTCCACCACCGGGCGAGCAGCGTCAGCAGCAGCGCGGCGCCGGTCGGCACGAGCAGCCAGGGCAGGAAGGCGAGCAGCTGCGGTACGGGTGTGATGCCGTCGCTGTCGGCGGCGCGGCAGCCGACGACCACGCTCACCCCGGCGAACAGCAGCCCCGCGCACCAGGCCCCGAACCGCCGCCCGGCACGGCGGTCGGCCGGCCGTTCGCGGGAGTCCGTCCACTCACCGGTCGCCGTGTCGGTGTCCAAGTCCCGGCCTTCCACTCGCGGGTGCGTTGCCTGCCTCTGCGCTCAGTGCCTCTGTGTCCACTGCCTGTGCGATGCCCGAATCCTCCCTCAAAGACGGGAGTCGAGGGCAGGAAGTTGCGCACAGGTCCTACACCCGCGCGTGGAACTCCCGGATCACCTCGATGCGCCCCACGATGTGCGCGTTGAACGCGTCCAGCTCCTCCGCCGGAACCCACAGCTCCAGGATCGTCTCGCCGCCGGCCCGGCGTACCGGGTAGCGCTCCAGGAAGCCGGCGTCGACCTCGAAGCGGGTGACGTAGCCCGAGCCGGACGCGGGGACGTTCCAGTCGCGGGCGATGCGGACGGCGTAGTCCTCGTTGAGGACCGGGTAGAAGATCGGCTGCTCGGGCAGGCGGGGCGGCCACGCCGTCCAGCCGGAGGCCTCGACCAGGGCCAGCTCCTCGGGACCGGTGGGACGCCACAGGGTCGTCGTCTTGGACATGGGCGGTGACCCTAGCCGCCCGGCCGTGAGCCCGGCCAAGGCATTACCGGCCTCGGGCGGCTCGGGGCGGGGCGCGCGGCGGTCGGCTCAGCGGCGGGGCCGCGGCGGCCGGGGCGGTGCCGGGGCGACGGGGGTCCCCGCGGGTGCCCGGCGGCGGCGCAGCAGACGTCCGTACCGGCCGGTGAGCCAGGAGGCCAGGGCGACCGTGAGGCCGAGGCCGACCAGCAGCCAGGAGGCCGTGCGCAGGGTCCCGGTGAGGGCGTCGTAGACGGCGCCCGCGGCCGGCCCGTCCACCGCGCCCTCCACCGCGTCGGGGAGTTCGGCGACGGTGAGCCGGCGGCCCACCACGACGGAGAGGGCGAGCAGCGCCCCGCCGAGGGCGGTGCCGACCCCGGCGGCGGTGACGGCGCGCCGGCGGCAGGCGGCGACGGCGATGCCGGTGACCGCGAAGACGACGGCGGCGACCGGCAGCCAGAAGGCGGCGACGTCGAGCACGTGGTAGCCCTTCCTGAGCCGGTCCGCCTCGTGGGCCGGGAGCACGGTGACCGCGATGTGCCGGACCGGGATGCGCCGCGCGAACGGCACGTTGTCCTCGGCGAGCCGGTCCTTGACGCGGTCGGCGACCGGGGCCAGGTCGACGGTGACCGCCTGGCCGTCCGCCCGGTCGTCCCGCAGGGCGCGCAGCACGGCGTCGTGGACGGTGCGGTTGGCCGCGTCCCAGCCCTCGCGGAAGGCCTCGGTCCGGGTGAACGACCGTGCCGCGTCCTGCGCGAAGAGCCGCACGGTGCCGTTCAGGGGGCCGGCCGCGACCTCGTCCGCGACCCCGTCGCCCACCGCGTCCGCGGCCGCGTCGGCGACCGCGTCCCGTACGTCCGGGTCATCGGCGAGCGGCGCCATGGCGGCGACGTACCGTCCGGTGTCGGTCAGCCCGTACGCCGCCCAGCCCGCCGGCACGCCGCACGGTACCGCCAGGCAGGCGAGGGCGATCAGGACGGCCGACAGGGCGCTCCGGAATCGTGGGGGCACCCTCCCAGACAAGGCGCCGGCGACGGCACGGGCGACCGGCGTGACTGCATACGGCCCACCGGGACGAGCCGAACGTGCGCCCCGCCCGGCCCCGGGGTCTGCGGGCGGGCGCCACCCGCTCCCGCTCCCGCTCCCGGATCAGACCCCGGGGACGGGTGACGGCGCGGGCCGTCAGGTGACGCGGTGCCCCCGCGCGTCCTCGTGGGTGTAGTAGCGGTAGAACAGCGCCCCGAAGACCGCCGCCGCGACCAGCAGGGACACGAGGACGCACGTGAACATGGCCACGCCGCTCTGCGCGTACAGGAAGCCCAGCGCGCTGCCCGCGAACGCGCCCCACAACGCCGCGTGGCCTTCGCGCGGCAGCCGCCGGGCCACGGCCCGCACCACGGCGTAGAGCACGACGAACGCGAGCACGGTCAGGAAGCCGAACAGCAGGTTCCGGCCGGTGATGGGGCCGCCGTAACGGCGGATGGACGCGGCCCAGTAGCCGTAGACCAGTCCGGCCGCGACGGGCCCCGCCCACCGCGCCACCCGGTGGGTCCGCGCGCTGAAGACGTCGGGTGCCTTCGTACGCGGGCCGCGCGTGCCCGTCCCGGGGGGCGTCCCGGGGGACGTTCCGGTGGGTGCTCCGGTGGATGTGCCGCGTGCCGGTACCGCGTGAGCCATGAGCGCACTCCTCTCGCCTCGCCCCCGACTACCAGGGCACACCTGGGCAGGCGGACCGGCAAGTCAGGATGCGGGCCGTGGGGGCGCGTGTTTCGCTGGCTCCGTGAGGGGTCGCGACCGCAGGCCGGTGCGCGGCCGGTGGCGGCTGATCGGCCGGCTCGTCCAGGCCGCCGGCCGGGGCGACGCCGCGTCCCGGCACGAACTACTCAGCGTCCGCGGCCACAGTGTCGCCTGGGCGTTCCCGCTGCTCCTGCTCGTCGGTATCGCCGCGGCCGACATCACCACCGGGGCGTTCGAGATCATCTCCTGGACGGTGCTCGTGCCCGGCGTGGCCGCCGCGGTCTGCGGGGTGCGGGCGACGGCCGCGTTCGCGGTGGTCGCCGTCGTCGTCTACGTCCTCGCCGACACCGTCTGGCAGCACCGCGACGAGACCGGCCTGTCCGGCCTGGTCCTCGTCACCCTCGGCGGGACCATCGCCGTGGTGGCCGCCGCCGTCCGGGTCGGCGGCGAGCAGCGCATGCTGCACATGCGGGACATCGCCGACACCACCCGCCGCACCGTCCTGCGCCCGCTCCCGGTGGGCTTCGGCGGCCTCGACCACGCCGCCGTCTACCTCTCCGCGGACACCGAGGCCCGTGTCGGCGGCGACTTCTACGACATCCAGCCCGGCCCGCACGGCACCCGTGTCCTCGTCGGCGACGTGCAGGGCAAGGGGCTGGGCGCGGTGGACACGGCCGCCGCGCTGCTCGGCACCTTCCGCGAGACCGCCTACCACGAGCCGGACCTCGCGACGGTCGCCGAGCGCCTGGAGATCCGTATGCGACGCCACCGCGCGCGGACCGCCGCCCTCGGCCGGTCCGACGGCGACCGCTTCGCCACCGCCGTGCTGATCGGGTTCTCGGACGACCTGCCCGACGTGGTGGACGCCGTCGTCTTCGGCCACGAACCCCCGCTGGCGGTCGGCCCCGCGGGCGTACGGGCCCTGCCGGCCGCCGGCGGACTGCCGCTGGGCATGAGCGACCTCGTCCCCGGCTCGCCGGTGCCGCCGGTGTGCCGGCCGGCCCTCGCCGCGGACGAGACGCTGCTGCTGGTCAGCGACGGGGTCACCGAGGCCCGCGACCCCGACGGATGCTTCTACCGGCACGCCGAGGACATCGCCCGCGCCGTCGCCGCCGACCCCTCGAACGCCGCGCCGTCGCGGCTGGTGGCGCTCGTACGGGACGGCACGCTGCGGCACTGCCGGGGGCGGCTCGTCGACGACACCACGGTCTTCGCGGTACGGCGGCGGGGGGTGCCCGTGGACGGTTGAGTGCCCCGCTTCGCAGCCGCACCGGTTACGGTGCTGCCGTACGTGATCGACAGGGGGAGGGACATGCCCGGAACCGTGCTGCTGCTCGCGGCGTCGCCCGTGGGCAAGGGGGGCCTGGTGGACGCCGCCTCCGTGCTCCCCGTACTCGCGGCCGTGCCGCCCGCCGTGCTCTCCGGCACCGACACCGCGAACGTGGTCGAGCTCGCCGACCCGCTGGAGCCGCAGGCCGTCCTCACCCGGCTGCGTGCGGCCGCGGCGGCACCCGGACCGCTGACCGTCTACGTCGTCGGGCAGCTCCAGCTGGACCGGCGCCAGCGCCTGCCGCACCTGGCGCTGGCCCGCACCACACCGGCGACCGTCCGCTACACCGCCCTGCCCTGGCACTGGCTCCGCGAGGAGCTGCGGCTGCGGCCGAGCGGCGCGACGACGCTCCTGCTCGACCTGCACGCCGACCAGGAGACCTGGCAGTGGCTGCGGGAGAACCCGCTGGACTGCGGGCGCAACAACGCCGTCTACGGGCGCATCGCGCCGCCGCCCGCGCGGCGGACGGTGGCCACCCCGTCGTACATGCGGGCCGTCGCGACGATCCTGCGCAGCGGGCACCGGCCGCCGCCGGACCAGCTGCACGAGCAGGCGCTGGCCCGCGGCGCGGCCGAGGGCGCGGGGAGCGGCGGGCCGGCCGGCGCGGACCTGGTGCTGACGGAGCCCGGGCCGGCGGCG
>NZ_JBNGGE010000056.1:0-44267 GCF_049975785.1 Streptomyces sp. WG7 | reverse complement strand
TGTTGTCGTGGGGGCCGCCGGCCCCCCCCCCCCCCGCCCCGCCCGGGGCGCCCCCCCCCCCCCGGGCCGGGGCGCCCCCCCCCCCCCCCCCCGGGGGGGGGGCCCCCCCCGCGCCCCCCCCCCCGCGCCGGTGACGGCGCCCGGTCCGGGGCATGGCCCCGGACCGGGCATCCGGCATATCGTGACATCAGCAGACGAAACGGTCCTCATGGCGAGGAGGTCGTCATGCTCGATGAGCTGCTGACCGCGGCAGCCGCCACCGGAAGCGCCGGGCTGCTCTATGTCGCCGCGGCGGCGCGGGTCGTCAAGCAGTACGAGCGCGGGGTGGTCTTCCGGCTCGGGCGGCTCGCGGGCCGGGTGCGCGAACCCGGGTTCACGATGGTGGTGCCGTTCGTGGACCGGCTGCACAAGGTGAACATGCAGATCGTCACCCTGCCGGTGCCCGCCCAGGAGGGCATCACCAGGGACAACGTCACCGTGCGCGTGGACGCGGTCGTGTACTTCAAGGTGGTCGACGCGGCCAACGCGCTCGTCCGGGTCGAGGACTACCGGTTCGCCGTCTCGCAGATGGCCCAGACCTCGCTGCGCTCGATCATCGGCAAGAGCGACCTGGACGATCTGCTGTCCGATCGGGAGAAACTCAACCAGGGCCTGGAGCTGATGATCGACAGCCCGGCCGTCGGCTGGGGCGTCCAGATCGACCGCGTCGAGATCAAGGACGTCTCCCTGCCGGACACGATGAAGCGCTCGATGGCCCGGCAGGCCGAGGCCGACCGGGAACGGCGGGCCCGGGTCATCAACGCCGACGCCGAACTCCAGGCGTCGAAGGTGCTCGCCCAGGCGGCGCGGGAGATGTCCGAGACGCCCGCCGCCCTGCAACTGCGCCTGCTGCAGACGGTCGTAGCGGTGGCCGCCGAGAAGAACTCGACCCTGGTACTGCCGTTCCCCGTGGAGCTCCTGCGATTCCTGGAGAAGGCCCAGGAGCGGTCCGTCGAGAAGTGACGCGCCGAGCGACACGTCGACCGACGCGTCGACCGGCACAGCGGCCGGCATGGCGACCGACGCGTCGACCGACGCGTTCTACG
Source organism: Streptomyces sp. WG7 (assembly GCF_049975785.1). NCBI lineage: Bacteria > Bacillati > Actinomycetota > Actinomycetes > Kitasatosporales > Streptomycetaceae > Streptomyces > Streptomyces sp. WG7. The sequence continues at coordinate 43,182 of NZ_JBNGGE010000056.1, read as the reverse complement.
CGCGTGGTTCCCGGGACTCCGGTCAGATGATAGACACAGCGGGTCGCAATCCTGTCCGCCAGCAGGAAGGTCACCCCATGTCCGCAACACGACGCCAGGTGCTCGCCCGCACGGGGGCCCTGGGCGCAGGCATCGCCTTCACCGGCGCCCTCTCCGAGCTCTTCGCCGGCACCGCCGCCGCGCAGTCCCCGGGCCACACCGGCTACGGCCCGCTGGTCCCCGACCCCGACGGCCTGCTCGACCTGCCCAGAGGATTCCGCTACCGGGTCCTGTCCCGCGAGGGCGACGAGCTGCGCTCCGGCGAGGGACCGGTCCCGTCCAACCACGACGGCATGGCCGCCTTCGCCGCGCGTTCCCGGGGCCGCCACGGGGGCGGCCCCGGAGGCGTCCACCTCGTCCGCAACCACGAGAACCGCGCCGACGGCAGGATTCCCGTCCCCACGGTCGAGGGGCTGACGTACGACCCGGAGGGCAAGGGCGGCTGCACCGCCCTGACCCTGGACTCCCGCAACCACGTCCGTGACGAGCGGGTCGCGATCGCCGGTACGGCGGTGAACTGCGCGGGCGGGCCCACCCCGTGGCACACCTGGCTGACCTGCGAGGAGACCGAGGACAAGGCCGGCACCAACGGCTACACCAAGGACCACGGCTTCATCTTCGAGGTCGACCCGGCCGACCCGCACCGCACCGGCGCGGTGCCGCTGACCGCGATGGGCCGCTTCCAGCACGAGGCGGTCGCCGTGGACCCGCGGCGGGGTGTCGTGTACGAGACGGAGGACGCGTTCGAGCGGCCGTTCGGCCTCTTCTACCGGTTCCTGCCCGAGAAGCCGCTGGGCGGCACGGGCTCGCTGCGGGCCGGCGGACGGCTCCAGGCGATGCGCGTACCGGGCGTACCCGACCTGTCCTCGATCCAGGACACGGGCGCCTGCTTCGACGGCGTCGAATGGGTGGACGTGCCCGACCCGCTGGCCGCCGGGACGCCCATCCGGCACCAGGACTTCGGCCGGGGCGGCATCACGCACGCGCAGAAGCTGGAGGGCTGCTACTGGGGCGGGCGCAGCGTCTACTTCGTGTCGTCCTTCGCCCGCAGCGACGACGGGTCGGCGGGCGACCACTACGGGCAGATCTGGCGCTACGACCCCGAGCGGCGCCGGCTGACGCTGGTGATCGTGTTCGGCCCGGACACCGACGTGCGGCTCCCCGGCGAGTCCCCCGACAACATCTGCCTGGCCCCCAGCGGCGGGCTCATGGTCTGCGAGGACGGCAACGGCGCCCAGCACGTCTACGGCGTGACCAGGCGCGGCGAGGTGTACGCGATGGCCCGCGGCGCCCAGAACATCGGGACGCCGGACGAACCGGAGTGGGGCGAGTTCGCCGGGGTCACCTTCTCCCCCGACGGCGACACGATGTACGTCAACTGCTACACGCCCGGGACGACGTTCGCGGTGACGGGCCCCTGGCGCGGGTAACGGACGACGCGCCCGGCAGCGGCGGGCGCACCGCCCGGTCACTGAAGCCGCGACTACGGGGTACTCGGGGCCGCATGACGGAGAACCCCCAGGTCAACGGCTCGTACTGGCTTCAGACGGCACCGGGCGGTACGCCGCGCCCCGCCCTCGCGGAGGACATCGGCGTCGACGTCGCCGTGATCGGCGCCGGCGTCGCCGGGCTGAGCACCGCCTGGGAACTGGCGCGGGCCGGGCGCAGTGTGGCGGTGCTGGAGGCCGGGCGGGTCGCCGCCGGCGTGACGGGTCACACCAGCGCCAAGCTGACCGCCCAGCACACGCTGATCTACGACAAGCTGCGCCGCACCCGCGGCCCCGAGGGCGCCCGCCTGTACGCCCGCTCGCAGTCCGAGGCGATCGAGCACGCCGCCCGGGTCGTGGCCGAGCTGGGCATCGACTGCGACTGGGAGACCCGCAGCGCCTACACGTACGTCCGCGACGCGGGCCGCGTGGACGAGCTGCGGGCCGAGGCGGCCGCCGCGAAGGAGGCGGGGCTGCCGGCGTCGTTCGTGACGGAGACGGGACTGCCGTTCCCGGTCGCGGGCGCGGTCGAGGTCACCGGGCAGGCCCAGTTCCATCCGCGCAAGTACCTGCTGGCCCTCGCCGACGACCTGGAGGCGCACGGCGGGCGGATCTTCGAGAACACCACCGTCCACGACCTGCACGAGGGCGAGCCGTGCCGCGTGTCGACCGGGGCGGGGGCGACGGTGACGGCCCGGGACGTCGTGGTCGCCACGCACTACCCGATCTTCGACCGGGCGCTGCTGTTCGCCCGCCTCTCCCCGCGCCGGGAACTGGTCGTCGCCGGGAGCATCGAGGCGGACCGCGATGTCGACGGCATGTACATCACGCCGGACGAGAACACCCGCTCGGTCCGAACGGCGCCCCTGACCGACGCGGGCGACGGCTCGGGCCGCCGGCTGCTCGTCGTCACCGGGGAGCACTTCACACCCGGCACGGGCGACACCCGGGAGCGCTTCGACCGCCTGTCCGCCTGGGCCCGCGAGCACTTCCCCGGCGTCGGCCTCACCCACGCCTGGGCCACGCAGGACATCGATCCCACGGACACCGTGCCGATGGTGGGACCGCTGCACCCCGGCGCGCACCACACCTACGTCGCCACCGGCTTCGGCGGCTGGGGACTGAGCGGCGGCATGATGGCGGGCCGGCTGCTCGCCGCGCAGATCGACGGCGAGGAGTGCGCGTGGAGCGGACTGTACGACCCGCGCCGGCTGCGCACGGCGGTGCGTGAGGCGCCGGCGTTCCTCAAGACGCAGGCCGAGGTCGCGCGCCACTTCGTCGGCGACCGGCTGCGTCCCGCGCCGCCGGTGGACGCCCTGCCGCCGGGTGAGGGAGCCGTCGTCCGGGCGGGCGGTGACCGGCTCGCGGTCTACCGGGACGAGGCGGGCGCGCTGCACGCCGTATCGCCGCGCTGCACCCACCTGGGCTGCCTGGTCGACTTCAACGCGGCGGAACGCGCCTGGGAGTGCCCCTGTCACGGCTCCCGCTTCGACACGGACGGAAAGGTGATCGAGGGCCCGGCGACGAAACCGCTGGAGCGCCGGGACATCTGACCCGGGCCGCACCGCCCTGAGCCGTGAGGGTGACCCTTCAGACACGCCACACCTCATAGTCGTACATTCACAACGGCACACTCATACGTTCGTACGGTGATCACTTTCGTACGACGTGCGGCCGTGCTGTGCGCCCTGGGCACCACCCTCACCGCCTGCGGAACCGCCGAGGCCCCGCCGGCCCGGCGCCCCGCCCCCACCGCGCCCTCCGCCGCCCCCGCCGCGCCCTCCGCGGCCCCGGCCGAGCCGGCCCCGGCCCGGCCTCCGACGCTCGCCCCCGGCCCGGCGGGCCTGACCCCCGTCTTCGAGCACGGTCCGCGCGCGGGCGGCAAGACGGTCGCCCTCACCTTCGACGCCGACATGACCGCCGACCAGGGGGCGCGGGCGGAGGCGGGCGAACGGTTCGACAACCCGCGGCTGATCGCCACCCTGCGGAAGCTGAACGTGCCGGCCACGGTGTTCATGACCGGGCGGTGGGCCGAGGAGTACCCGGACGAGGCCGCGTTCATCGGCCGGGACCCGCGGTTCGAGATCGCGAACCACTCCTACAGCCACTACGCCTACACCGACGACTGCTACGGCCTGCCGACCGTGTCCGAGCGGCGGATGCGGTCGGACGTGGAGCGCGCCTACGCGGCGTTCGAGAAGGCCGGGGTGAGGAACGCGATGCCGTACTTCCGTTTCCCCGGCGGCTGTTACGACGAGGCCGCCCTCGAGGAGCTGGCCGCCACCGGTGTCACCGCCGTGCAGTGGGACGTGGTGAGCGGGGACGCGTTCGCGACGGACGCGGACGCGGTGGCCCGGCAGGTACTGGAGGGGGTGCGGCCGGGGTCCGTCGTCGTCATGCACTGCACCCGCAGCGCCGCCCCGGTCACCGCGGAGGCGGTACGCACGATCGTGCCCGAGCTGCGCCGCCGGGGCTACCGCTTCGTGAAGGTCTCGGAGCTGATCGACGCCGCGAACAGCCGCCGCTGACGGGCCTACCCTGGAGGGATGAGCAGCGACGACGACCCCGGTCCGAACGACTACTGTCTGATCGACGCGACCCGCCCGCCCAAGGCCGACGGCCCGCCGTACGCGGAGTGCGTGCTGTGCCGGGAGCCCACGGAGTACCCCGAGTTGTACAAGGGCATCACCTTCTGCCCGGTCTGCGAATGGCAGGAGGCCCAGCGCACGGCCTGCTCGGGCTGATCCGCGGGCTCGGGCCGTGCCGCCCGCTCAGGCCGGTCTGCGGGAGCTGAGCGCACAGGCCACGGCGGTCGCGGCCGCGGCGACGGCGGCCGCCGCGGCCAGGGGGAACAGGGGCAGCGGCACGGTCCCCGACCGCGAGCCGGTGACCAGACCGCCGACCGCCGCCCGCGCCGGGGACCCCGACGCCACCAGCGCCGGCAGGGCCGCGAGCAGCAGCGCGAGGACCGCGCGGCCGGGCGAGCGCAGCAGCGGCCAGGTGGTGAGCGCGCCCACGGCGATGCCGAGGAGGGCGCACACCAGCGCGGCGAGCAGTCCGGCGCCGCCGGCCGGCAGCAGGGGTACGCGTCTGCCGTGGCCGGTGCTCACCGGGTCGCTGATCAGCGTGACCACCACGGTCGCGGCCGTACCCAGCACGACCGCGGCGGCGAGCGCCACCAGCACACACGCCAGGTGGGCCCGCGCGGGACCCCGCGCCGCCGACACGCACGCCCGGGCGGCAGGCGGCTCGCCGGTGACGCAGATCCGCACCAGCCAGGCCGCGACCGGCAGCAGCATGGCCGCCGCCCAGCCCAGCGAGTCGAGCACCGGCTGCCCGCCCTGCACCCCGATGCCGAGGGCGGCGGCGTACAGGACGACGGGCGGGAGCCAGCGCCGGGAGCGCAGCAGCAGGGCGGCCTGGTAGCGGAGCAGAGCGGTCATCGCGGACCTTCCTGGGCATGCACGCTCACCACGTGCCACGGCGGCCTGGCGCTCAGGAGCGCACGCAGCAGGACGTCGGAGTGTGAGGCGGGGACGGTGAGCGCGTAGGAACCGGGGCGGGTCTCCTCGGCCAAGGCGGCGATCCGCAGCGCGTCGGCGGGCAGGCCGCCGGGCGGCCCCTGCGCCCGGACGGCGACCAGCGGACCGGCCGGGGCGCCGGGGTGTCCGGTACGGCGTCGCAGGGTGCCGTCGCGCACGGTGTACGTGGCGTCGGGCGCGCCGGCCAGGCGGCGCGGGTCGTGGTCGACGAAGACGACGGCACCGCCGGACGTCGTGCGCTCGGCGACCGCCCGTTCCAACTCGCCCCGGGCGTCGGCGTCGAGCCCGGTCCAGGCCTCGTCGAGCACGAGCAGCTCCGGTTCGGCGAGCAGGGCCTGCGCCACGGCCACCTTCTGGCTGCTGCCCTTGGACAGCCGGGCCAGCTCGGTGGAGGCGTACCCGGCGGCTCCCAGCCGCTCCAGCCACTGCCCGGCCGCGCGGGCCGCCGCCCGGCGGGACAGCCCGTGCACGGTGCCGAGGTGGGTGAGGTAGGCGACGGCGGTGAAGGGCAGGGCGGGCGGGAAGCGTTCGGGGACGTAGGCCGTGCGTGGCCGGCCGGTGACCCGGCCCTCGGTGGGGGCGTCGATCCCGGCGAGCAGACGCAGCAGGGTCGACTTGCCGGTGCCGTTGGCGCCCTCGACGCGGACGAGGGTGCCGGGCGCCACGCCCAGGTCGACGCCGCGCAGTACCCAGGGGCCGCGCAGACCGTACCGACGGCCCACGCCGTCCAGCCGTAACTCACGTCGCATGGGGTCATCCTCTCGCGCGCCCGGGACTTGGCAGACTGGTGGGCGTGAGCAACGATCCGACGACTCCCGTCCCCGACAGTCCCTTCCGCGCCGAGCCCGGCGACCGCGATCTCGCGCCGCAGTTCGTCCTTCCGCTGGTCGTGCGCATCGAGCGGGCGGCGCCGCCGCCCCGTACCGACGCGCTGGAGACCGCGGCGCGGGCGGTGCTGGTGATGCTCGGCGACGAGCGGTCCACCGGGGACGGCGCGTGGGCGCGGGCGATGCGGGACTGGCAGGACGCGCGCATCCGCAAGGTGGTGCGCCGGGCGCGCGGCGCCGAGTGGCGGCGCGCCGAGGCGCTGCCCGGCATCACGGTCACCGGGAAGACGGCCGAGGTACGGGTCTTCCCGCCGGTCCCCCTGGACGGCTGGCCCAAGGACCTGGCCCGGCTCCAGGTCTCCGGAACCGACCTCGACGACCCGGAGCCGCCGGTCGACGCCGACCTCTCCGCGCCGGTGCTCTGGATGAGCCCCGACCTGGACATGTCGGCCGGCAAGGCGATGGCGCAGGCCGGGCACGGTGCCCAGCTCGCCTGGTGGGAGCTGTCGGACGGTGAGCGGGCGGCGTGGCGCGAGGCGGGCTTCCCGCTGGCGGTGCGCACCGCCGACCCGGCCCGCTGGGGCGGCCTCACCACCAGCGGCCTGCCGGTGGTCCGCGACGCCGGGTACACGGAGATCGCGCCGGGGTCGTGCACGGTGGTGGCGGATCACCCGGCGCTGCGGTAGGCGAGGGCACCGGTCCGCCGGGCGGGGCACGGCGCGCGACCCGGCCGTAATGTGGTGATGGCACTTCTGATGGAGATCGAATATCCCGGTGTCACCGCCGAGCAGTAAGACGAGGTCCAGGACACCGCCGGCACTCGCTCCGGACGCCCCGCCCCCGGCCTGCTCGGCCATGTGGCCGTCGTCACGGCCGACGGCCTGCGTGTGGTGGACGTGTGGGAGTCCAGGGAGGCCCTCGAGGCCTACCTGCCGGTCATCGTCCCCGCCACGAAGGCGGCCGGGTTCCCGGACGCCTCGCCGCGGCTGTCCGAGATCCACAACGTCGTCATCCCCGGCTGACGGCGACCGGGGCCCGGGAGTTCCGAAGCCCGGCGTACGCCGTGGTCGGACCGGCCCCGGCATCCCCGTTGCCGAGCGGGTGCCGAGCCGGCCGGCCGGGCCGCGGTGGCGCCTCGCGCCGCAACGTGGGACGTGCCGGGCCCGTCCACGCGGCCGACACCACCTCGGTGCCGGCCGGTCACCCGTGGGTGCTGATCAGGCGCGGTCCTCGCCGACGGCCCGGCTCCGCCAGGAACCTCAAATGTTGCTCTGAACATGCCCTCCCCGGGGTTCGGGCCGGGCCCGGCGGGCGATACCCCCGGCATGTGCGCAGGAGGGGAGGGAACCATGCAGCGAACGCCGCGACTGGGAACCGGTATCGGATGGCGTCCGGAGATCGCGGACGTCGTCGAGCGGATGCCCGGCATCGACTGGGTCGAGGCCGTGTCCGAGAACCTCTGCCCCGGGCATCTGCCCGACTCGCTGCTGCGGCTGCGCGAGCGCGGGGTGACCGTCGTGCCGCACGGCGTCTCGCTCGGGCTCGGCGGTGCCGAACGGCCGGACGCGGGACGGCTGACGGCGCTGGCCGAACGGGCTCAGGCGCTGGGGTCGCCGCTGGTCACCGAGCACATCGCGTTCGTCCGGGCGGGCGGGCCGCTGACCGCCTCGCCGCTCCTGGAGGCGGGACACCTGCTGCCCGTGCCGCGCACCCGAGACGCCCTCGACGTGCTGTGCGAGAACGTGCGCATCGCACAGGACGCGCTGCCCGTGCCGCTCGCCGTGGAGAACATCGCCGCTCTCGTCGCCTGGCCCGGCGAGGAGATGACGGAGGGACAGTTCCTGTACGAGCTGGCCGACCGGACGGGGGTGCGGCTGCTGATCGACGTGGCGAACCTGCACACCAACCATGTCAACCGCGGTGAGGACCCGGCCGAGGCGCTCGCCGGACTGCCGCTGGAGGCCATCGCCTACGTCCATGTCGCGGGCGGCTTCGAGCGGGACGGCGTCTGGCACGACAGTCACGCCCACCCCGTTCCGCAGCCCGTGCTCGACATCCTGGCCGACCTCGCCTCGCGCGTGGCGCCGCCGGGGATACTGCTGGAGCGCGACGAGAACTTCCCCGAGGCGCAGGAGCTGGAGGGCGAGGTGGCGGCGATCCGCGCCGCCGTGGAGAAGGGGCGGGCGTCGGGTACGGCGCTCGCCGGGGGCGGGGCGCCGGCGCCGCGCGCCACGCGGGACGTGCCCCGCGCCGGTGACGCCGTACGTCAGCGGCTCGGCCTCGCGCAGGCCGCGCTGCTGTCCGCGCTGGTCGCCGGGACGCCCGTGCCCGAGGGGTTCGACCGGGTACGACTGGGGGTGCAGGCCCGGGCGCTCGCCGGGAAACGGGCGGACGTGGTCGCCAAGGTCGCGCCCGAACTGCCGGTGATCCTCGGTGCGGAGTACCGGCCCGCCTTCCTCGCCTACGCCGAAGGGCGCCCGATGACCGGCGGCTACCGGCGCGACGCCCTCGGCTTCGTCGAGCACCTGATGGGCACCGGCCGTCCGCAGGATGCCGATGTGCGGCTGGAGTTGCGGGAGTGGTGGCTGGAGCGCTCGGGGCCGGTGCCGCGGTCGGAGCGCCCGGGGGCCCGGTGGGCCCGTGCGACCAGGCGTGTTCTGCTGCGCCGTTGACCCGGGCACGGCATCGCCGGGACGACGCCAAACGGAACGTCACATACCCACAACACTGCGTCCCGGAATGTGAACAGGGCATGGCGCCCGCGAAAGCCTTTGGCATAGAAGTACGGCATGTTCTGGGTCCTTCTCCTCCTGCCGGCCTGGGCCGTCGCCGGTATCGCTTGTCTGCGGCTGTGTCTGGCGGCGGTGCGCGCCGCGGCCGCCGATCCGGGCGCCGTCGACCGTGAGCACGCGCTGACGCTGTACGAGGCGGCGTTCCTGGCCGGTGGTCCTCGCAGGGTCGCCGACCTGACACTGGTCTCCATGGCACGCCAGCGCCGGCTGCTGCTCGCGCACACCGGCTGGGCGACCGTCGTCGACCCGTGCGGGCGGGACGACATGGAACGGTCGGTCATAGGGGCGATAGGACCCGAGGGGCAGTCCCGCATAGCACCGGTACGGGCCACCGCGGCGTCCGCGGACGCGGTGCGCGGCCTGGCCGAGCGGCTGGTCGGCGCGGGCCTCGCCGTGCCGGACGGCCACCGGGGCGTCGCGGCCGGGGTCCGGGGGGTGCGGGTCGCCGCGGTGACCGTGTGCGCGCTCGGCGTCGCCGCCCTGGCGATGCCGCTTCCCGCGGACCAGCCGCGCCTGCTGATCGCCCTGTGGTTCGCGCTGCCGCTCACCCTGACCCTGGGGTGCCTAGCGATCACGCGGATGGAGGTCCACCCGTACTCGCGCTGGGCCTCCCCGGCCGGGCAGCGACTGGTCGGCGCCCTCGTCCGGCACGCCGACGGCACCGCGGACGACCGCACCTACCTCACGTCGGTCGCCGTGCGCGGCGTCCACGCGATCGGCGAACCGGACCTGCGCGCGGCCTTCGCCCACCGCGAGGAGCACCCCGGGGACCACTGGGAACGCCGGGCCTGACGCACCGGAAGCGGGGGCGTACGGAGGCACTCGAGGCCGACACCCGGGGGCGGTGCTTGCCCTGCCCGGTCGCCGCACCAAACATCCCTTGTGTCACACCGTGCACCGAAGGGATACGCGATGCGGGCTGCCGCCCTCTACTCGGCCAGCGGGTCCTTGCTGCTGGCCACCCTCGCCACCGCCCCGGCGGAGGCGACCGCGGGGACGTCGTCCGGGTCCGCCGAGGCGCGCGGCACCGCCGTGGCCGCCCAGCGGGCGGCGGCCGCCGGCATCTCGTTCGGCAGGTGCCCCGAGGCGGAGGACCTGCCGGGCAGCATGCGCTGCGGCACGGTCACCGTGCCCCTCGACTACGCGCACCCCGACGGGAAGCGGATCCGGCTCACCGTCAGCCGCGTGCGGGCCACCCGCGAGGACCCCGACAACAGCACCCGCGAGGTGCCCGCGCAGGGCGCGCTGGTCTACAACCCGGGCGGTCCGGGCGCCTCGGGGCTGCACTTCCCGCTGGTGGGCATGGTGCCCGAGTGGAAGCGGATCGCTGCGGCGTACGACCTCGTCGGGTACGCCCCGCGCGGGGTCGCGCCCTCCGCGCCGCTGTCCTGCCAGGACCCCGGCGACTTCGTCGAGGGGCCCCGGCCGGCGCCGACGCAGCCCTCGGCCGCGTACAAGAGGCGGCGCGCCGCCGAGGCCGAGGCGTACGCGCGCGGCTGCGCCGAACGGGCCGGGGAGGCGCTGCGGCACTACCACTCGCTCAACAACGCCCGTGACCTGGAGGTCGTACGGGCCGCGCTGGGCGAGGAGAGGCTCACGTTCATGGGCGCGTCGTACGGCACCTATCTCGGGGCGCTGTACGCCGAGCTGTTCCCGGCGCACGTGCGGCGGATGGTGTTCGACTCGGTGGTGAACCCGGACCCCGGACAGATCTGGTACCGCAACAACCTCGACCAGTCGGCGGCCTTCGAGGTCCGCTGGTCGGACTTCAAGGCGTGGATCGCCGCGCACGACGCCGTGTACGGGCTCGGGGACACGCCGCAGGAGGTGCAGCACCGCTATGAGGAGGCGAGCACGCGGCTGGCGGCGGAGCCCGCGGGCGGGACGGTGGGCCCCGCGCAGTTGCAGAGCGCGTTCCTGCGGGCCGGGTACTACGACGACTACTGGCCGCACCGCGCCGAGGCGCTGTCGGCGTATCTGAAGGGGGATCCGCGGCCGCTGATCGACCAGGCCGGTACGCGGACCGAGGAGGAGACGGCCGGGGCGGAGAACTCCAGCTCCGTGTACACGGCCGTCGAGTGCAACGACGCGCCCTGGCCGACCGACTTCGCGGTCTGGGACCGGGACAACACGCGGCTGGCACGCCGGGCGCCGTTCGAGACGTGGGACAACGTGTGGACGAACCTGCCGTGCGCCTACTGGCAGGCGCCCCGGCAGCGCCCCCTCGACGTGCGCACCGGGCCGGGCGAGCTGCCGCCGACGCTGATCCTGGCCGCCGAGCGGGACGCGGCCACTCCGTACGGCGGCGCGCTGGAGCTGCGCGGGCGGCTGTCGGGCTCGGTGCTGGTGACCGAGCGGGGCGCCGGGACGCACGGCGTCGCGGGCGGCCCGAACGCCTGCGTCAACGGCCACCTGGAGGCGTACCTGCTGGACGGCGGCCTCCCGGCGCGGGACACGTCGTGCGCCCCGCGCCCGGAACCGGAGCCGAGGCCCGCGACCGGGCCGGTGCCGCAGCCGACGCAGGCGGCGGCACCGACGGTTTGATCAGGCGAGCCCTGCCACCAGCTCGCCGATGTCCTTGCGGCGCCCCGTGTAGAACGGGATCTCCTCGCGGACGTGCATCCGGGCCTCGGAGCCGCGCAGGTGGCGCATGAGGTCGACGATGCGGTGCAGTTCGTCGGCCTCGAAGGCGAGGATCCACTCGTAGTCGCCGAGGGAGAAGGAAGCGACCGTGTTGGCGCGCACGTCCGGGTAGCCGCGGGCCATCTTGCCGTGGTCGGCGAGCATCCGGCGGCGGTCCTCGTCGGGCAGCAGGTACCAGTCGTAGGACCGCACGAACGGGTAGACGCTGATGTAGTCGCGCGGCGTCTCGTCCGCGAGGAACGCCGGGATGTGCGCACGGTTGAACTCGGCGGGGCGGTGCAGCGCCATGTTCGACCAGACCGGCTCCAGCGCACGGCCGAGCCTGGTGCGGCGGAAGAGGTTGTACGCCTCCTGGAGCTGGTCGGCGGTCTCGGCGTGCCACCAGATCATGAGGTCGGCGTCGGCGCGCAGACCGGACACGTCGTACGTGCCGCGGATCGTCACGTCCTTGGCGGCGAGCTGGTCGAACAGCTCCTGGACCTCGTCGGCGTAGCCCGCACGGTCCTCGGGCAGCACGTCCTTGAGCTTGAAGACGGACCAGAGGGTGTAGCGGATGACCTCGTTGAGGTCCTTGGCCAGCTTGCCCTTGTTGGGGATCCGGTCGGCAGCGGGGGTGGAGGCGTCGTCACTCATGGCCCTATTCTCCCGCTCCGCCGTGCAGGCTCTGCACCGGGTGGGCGGTGAGCCGCTCCACACCGCGCGGGTCACCCCGTAGCCGGTCCACGGCCGCGTACGCGCTCGCGATGCTCGCCGGGATGCCGACGCCGTCGTAGGCCGCGCCGCACACCGCGAGGCCCGGGAGCTTCGCGACGTGTCCGCGGACGCGGGCCACGCGCGCGTGGTGGCCGACGGGGTACTGGGGCAGGCCGTCCTGCCAGCGGGTGACGCGGGTGGCGACGGGTTCGGCGGTGAGGCCGGTGGCCTCCGCGAGGTCGCGCCGGGAGACCGCCACGAGGCCGTCGTCGTCGCGGCCGAGGATCTCCGTCTCGCCGTACCGGCCGACGGAGGTGCGCAGGACGACCAGGTCCGGGTCCTCTTCGGCGATCCAGCCCCACTTGCGGGAGGCGAAGGTGGCCGCCTTGATGGTGCGCCCGTCGACCGGCGGCACGAGGAAGCCGCTGCCCTCGGGGAGCGCGGCGGCGTCGGCGCGGCGGTAGGCGAGGGAGATCAGGGCCATGGAGGCGTACTCCACGGCGGACAGCTCGGCCGCGGCGGCGGGGACTTCGGCGCGCAGCAGCTCGGCGGCGGGGCGGGCGGGGACCGCGACGACGACCGCGTCGGCGTGCAGCACCCGGTCGCCCGCGGTGATCCGCCAGCCGTCCGGGGCGGTGCGGCGCAGCTCCGTCACGGGCGCGTGGGTGACGATCTCGCCGCCCCGCGCGCGCACCGACTCCGCGACCGCGAGGGGGAGGGTGCCGATGCCGCCCTCGATGCCCATGAAGACCGGGCCGCTCGGCGGGGAGGTGGCCGTCCGGCCCTGGAGGGCGCGCACCGCCTCGGTGAGCGAGGTGTGGGTGCGGGCGGCCTCGAAGAGCTGGGGCACGGCCGAGCGCAGCGAGATGCGGTACGCGTCGCCGGCGTAGACGCCGCCCAGCAGCGGTTCGACGAGGCGGTCGACGACCTCGCGGCCGAGGCGCGCCGCCACGTACTCCCCCACCGCCACGTCGTCGCCGACCTCGGTGCGGGGCAGTTCGGCGTCGCGCTCGATGCGGGCGAGGCCCTCGTCGGAGAGGACGCCGGTCAGGGCGGCGGCGGTGCCGGGGACGCCCATGACGTGGCCCTTGGGCATGGGGCGCAGGGCGCCGCGGGTCCACAGGGAGGCCGTCGCGGTGGAGGGAGGCTGGAGGCGGTCGGCGAGGCCGGCCTCGCGGGCGAGGCCGACGGCCTCGGGGCGGCGGGCCAGCATCGACTCGGCGCCGAGATCGACGCGGACTCCGGCGATCTCGCCGGGCAGCAGCTTGCCGCCGACGCGGTCGGAGGCCTCCAGTACGGTCACCCGGGTGCCGCGCTCCAGCAGCCGGTGGGCGGCGGCCAGTCCGGCGATTCCGGCTCCTACGACGACGACATGCCCCGTCTCCGGGGGGATCCCACCCGCGGGGCTCTCACTTGCGCACATGCCCCCAGCGTCTCAGAACGCACGGACACCGCCAGGGGGCCGGGTGGCCCCGCTCGTGTGCCACAGGTCCCGAAGGCGCGCCGCGAGGCCCGCGCAGGCCGGCGCAGGTCCCGCGAGTCCGGACCGTGACCTCTTCGGAACCGTTCCGCGTCAACGTCCGCCCCTTCACCCGCGTCGGAGGAGCGTCAGCCGTCACGACCCTCGGGGGTACCCGCCATGCACGTACGCCGCACAGCACCACGACCGGTACGCCGTACCGCACCGCCCGCCCGCGCCCTGGCCGGCCTGCTGCTGGCCGCGGCCCTCGCCCTCACCGGCTGCTCCGAGGCGGGCGGCGGCTCCGACTCCGGCAGCGCCGCCGAGGAGGCCACCGCGCCCCGGGAGGACTCGGCCGCGAACGGCCGGGCCGGTGCCGCGGGCGGCGAGGCCGACGGCGCGAAAGCGACCGCGCCGCCGGAGCTCGCCCCGGCCCACATCATCCGCACCGCCTCCCTGACCGTGCGGGTCAAGGACGCCCCGAAGGCCCTCGAAGCGGCCCGCACCGCGACCGCGAACGCGGGCGGTTACGTCGGCGACGAGACCACCACCAGGGACGACGAGGGCCACGAGCGGACCGAGGTCGTACTGCGCGTCCCCGTGGAGCACTACGAGGAGGTGCTCGACGAGCTGGAGGGCGCCGGGAAACTCCTCGAGCGCAGGTCGAAGGCCGAGGACGTCACCGAGCAGGTCGTGGACGTGGAGAGCCGCGTCACCTCGCAGCGCGCCAGTGTGGCCCGGATCCGCGAGCTGATGGACCGGGCGACGAAACTGAGCGACGTGGTGACCCTGGAGGGCGAACTGAGCAGCCGTCAGGCGGAGCTGGAGGCGCTGCTCGCCCGGCAGGCGGCCCTCGAGGACCGCACGAGCCTGGCCACCATCACCCTCTCCCTGTCCGAGACGCCGGTGGAGCGGGCGGCGAAGGACGACGACCCCGGGTTCACGGACGCGCTGGCCGGCGGCTGGGACGCCTTCGTGACGATGCTGCGCTGGGTGGCGGTGGCCCTCGGCGCGGTGCTGCCGTTCGCCGCGGTGGCGGCGCTGCTCGTGCTGCTGTGGCTGCGGGTGGTACGGCCCCGGCTGCCGCGCCGCCCGGCACCGGTGCCCGGGACGGCCCCCTCCGCCGCGTCCGTCCCGCTGCCGACGGCCCGTCCGGCGCCCGAGGCCACGCGCCGGGACGCCGCGCACGGCGACGAGCCCGGCGGGCGGGACTGAAATGCCCCGCCCCCGTAGCGTGTTCGCATGGACATGAGCACTGCGGGCGGCACGAGGGACACGAAGGCTCCGAAGGAACGACTGGTCGTGATCGGCGGTGACGCCGCGGGGATGTCCGCGGCGTCCCAGGCACGCCGGCTGAAGGGCCCGGACGAGCTGGAGATCGTGGCGTTCGAGCGCGGCCACTTCAGTTCGTTCTCGGCGTGCGGCATCCCGTACTGGGTCGGCGGCGACGTGGCCGACCGGGACCGGCTGATCGCCAGGACGCCCGAGGAGCACCGCGCCCGTGACATCGACCTGCGGATGCGGACCGAGGTCACGGAGATCGACGTCGCCGGCGGGCGGGTACGCGCGCGTGACGTCGATTCCGGGGCCGAGTCCTGGACGTCGTACGACAAGCTCGTGATCGGGACCGGCGCCCGCCCGATCCGCCCCGACCTGCCGGGCATCGACGCGCCGGGCGTGCACGGGGTGCAGACGCTGGACGACGGGCAGGCGCTGCTCGACACGCTGGCACGCACGCGTGGCCGGCGCGCGGTGGTCGTCGGCGCCGGATACATCGGCGTGGAGATGGCCGAGGCGCTCATCAACCGCGGCTACGAGGTGACGGTCGTCAACCGCGGCCGGGAGCCGATGTCCACGCTCGACCCGGACATGGGCCGCATGGTGCACGAGGCCATGGAGGGTCTCGGCATCACCATGGTGAACGGCGCCGAGGTCACCAAGGTGCTCACCGGGGACGACGGCCGGGTCCGGGCGGTGGCCACCGAGGACGCCGAGTTTCCCGCGGACGTGGTGGTGCTCGGCATCGGCGTACGCCCCGAGACCGCGCTCGCCGGGGCCGCCGGTCTACCGCTCGGCGTCCACGGCGGACTCCTGACCGACCTGGGCATGCGGGTGCGCGGGCACGAGAACATCTGGGCGGGCGGCGACTGCGTGGAGGTGCTCGACCTGGTCTCCGGGCAGGAGCGGCACATCCCGCTCGGCACGCACGCCAACAAGCACGGCCAGGTCATCGGTACCAACGCGGGCGGCGGCTACGCCACGTTCCCGGGCGTGGTCGGCACGGCGGTCAGCAAGGTCTGCGACCTGGAGATCGCGCGGACCGGACTGCGCGAGAAGGACGCGCTGCGGGCCGGGCTGCGGTTCGTGACGGCCACCATCGAGTCCACCAGCCGTGCCGGCTACTACCCGGGCGCCTCCCCCATGACGGTGAAGATGCTCGCCGAGCAGCGCACCGGCCGGCTGCTCGGCGTCCAGATCGTCGGCCGCGAGGGCGCGGGCAAGCGGGTCGACATCGCCGCGGTGGCCCTCACGGCCGGGATGACGGTGGAGCAGATGACGGCCCTCGACCTGGGGTACGCGCCGCCCTTCTCACCGGTGTGGGACCCCGTGCTGGTGGCCGCCCGCAAGGCGGCGAAGGCGGTGGGGCGGCAGGCCTGAGGGGGCTTCAGGCCTGAGGGGCTTCGGGCCTGAGGGGCTTCAGGCCTGAAGCGGCAGGCATGAGGAGGCAGGCCACGCCGTCCCGTCGGTCCGGTCGAAGACGCCTCAGCGTGCGGTCTGCGTGTGCACGTACTCCACGAGGCGGGTCAGCGCGTCCGGGTCGGTGGCGGGCAGGACGCCGTGGCCGAGGTTGAAGACGTGGCCCTCCAGGCCCGCCGCCGCGTCGAGGACCTCGCGGGTCTTGGCCTCGACCGCCTGCGGGGTGGCGAAGAGGACGGCGGGGTCCAGGTTGCCCTGGAGCGCCTTGCCGGGGCCGACACGGCGGGCGGCCTCGTCCATCGGGACGCGCCAGTCGACGCCGACGACGTCCGCGCCGGCCTCGCCCAGGAGGCCGAGGAGCTCACCGGTGCCGACGCCGAAGTGGATGCGCGGCACGCCGTACCCGGCGACGGCCTCGAAGACCTTGCTCGAGGCGGGCATCACCGAGCGGCGGTAGTCCGCGGGCGAGAGGGCGCCCACCCAGGAGTCGAAGAGCTGGACCGCGCTCGCGCCCGCCTCGATCTGCACCTTGAGGAAGGCGGCCGTGATGTCGGCGAGCCGGTCCAGGAGGTCGGCCCACAGCTGCGGGTCGCCGTACATGAGGGCCTTGGTGTGCTCGTGGTTGCGGGACGGGCCGCCCTCCACGAGGTAGCTCGCGAGGGTGAACGGCGCGCCCGCGAAGCCGATCAGCGGGGTGGCGCCGAGCTCGCGGGTGAGCAGGCCGTACGCCTCGGTGACGTAGGAGACGTCCTCGGGGGTCAGGTCGCGCAGGCGTGCCAGGTCCGCGCGGGTGCGGATGGGGTTCTCGATCACCGGGCCGACGCCCGGCTTGATGTCGAGGTCGATGCCGATGGCCTTGAGCGGGACCACGATGTCGCTGAAGTAGATCGCCGCGTCCACGCCGTGCCGGCGCACCGGCTGAAGGGTGATCTCGGCGACCAGTTCCGGCCGCATGCAGGACTCGAGCATCGGGATGCCCTCGCGCACCTTGAGGTACTCCGGCAGTGAGCGCCCGGCCTGCCGCATGAACCACACGGGGGTGTGCGGCACCGGCTCGCGCCTGCACGCCTTGAGGAACGCGGAGTCGTACGTGGCGGTCGGCTGCTTGCCCGCGGGGCTCTGGTTGGCACTCACACCGGCAAGTCTCGCATGTCGCCCCGACAGCGCCCGACCACGGGGTGTGGCCGCGCGCGGACGGCGTGGGGGCGCCCGCGCGCGGCCGCCCGACACCACGTGATCCGGACATCGCGCCCGCACGCGGGTGTCCCTCCCTGCGCCGGGGCGCGGTTCCCCTTAATCTTCCCCGCATGGCTGCGGCTCAGGGACGACTGTCGGACGGCGCTGGCGGAATGGACGAACCGAAGGGCACCGAGGAGGAGGGCCGGCATACGGGGAACACGGCACCGCCGGCCTTCACGGCCGCCGTCGAGGCACTCAGGGCCGCGCGGCTGCGGCCGCAGATCGAGGTGGAGGCGACCCGCGCACCGCAGCGGCTCGCCCCGTACGCGTACGCGCTGGAGGCCGCGGTCGTCGACGGCGACGACGACCTGGCGGACGGGCGCCTCGTGCTGCTGCACGACCCGGCCGGGCACGACGCCTGGCGGGGCACCTTCCGGCTGGTGACGCTGGTCCGCGCCGAACTGGAGCCGGAGATGGCCGCCGATCCGCTGCTGCCGGACGTGTGCTGGTCCTGGCTCACCGGCGCCCTGCAGGCGCGCGGGCTGGCGTACGGGGAGCCCAGCGGCACGGTCACGCGCGCGAGCTCCCACTACTTCGGGGGGCTCTCGGCGCGCCCGTCCGCCTCGCAGATCGAGATCCGGGCGTCCTGGACTCCGCGCGAGGGGCTGGGCGGTGTCCCGGATACCGCGACGCACCTCGCCTCGTGGTGCGATCTGCTGGCCCAGGTCGCGGGTCTTCCGCCGGCCGCGCCGGGCGACGCGTCGATCGTGACGCTGCCGCAGCGACGCGGCCCGCAGTCACGCTGAGCGATTCCCGGTCCCCGCCTGCTTTCTCCGTTCGGCCGTTCTCCACCGTTCTCCGTTCCCCCGCGCCCCACCTTTCTCCCTCGCTCTCTCCCTTCTCCGCTCTCCGCTCTCCTCTCTCCCTTCTCCGCCCTCCGCTCTCCGCTCTCCGCCCTCCGGGTCCTCGTCCGGCCCGGGAAACGTTCCGTCACTTTGTCGACACGGCCACTTTCGGACCCGTATCGACAAAGTGCGGAACCGTTCGATCTTCGAATGATCGACCGCGTGTCCGAATTGCTCGGATTGTTACTCACCAGATCGTGATCATTCTCTAAAGGCGAACGGGTTCGGTGCCGAAGACGACTGTGACCTTGAAAGCACGGTTCGTCCCGGCTTCACCCCCACGAGCCGGCCCCGTCCCGCCCCCCAGGAGGCCTGGTGTCCGTTCTCCTCGAGCAGCCTGCAAGCCTGGTCGCCTACCGCCCGAACAAGCCGACCGCCATGGTGGTCGTGGCCGACCCGCGCGTCCGTTCCACCGTCACCCGCCACCTGTGGGCGCTCGGTGTACGCGATGTCATCGAGGCCTCGTCCGTCGCGGAGGCTCGTCCCCGCATCGGCAACCCCCGCGACATCTGTGTCGCAGACGTCCATCTCCCCGACGGCTCCGGCCTGACCCTGCTGTCCGAGACCCGCGCCGCGGGCTGGCCCAACGGCCTCGCCCTGTCCGCCGCCGACGACATCGGCGCCGTACGCAACGCCCTCGCCGGCGGCGTGAAAGGCTACGTCGTCACCGGCACCCGCACCAACGTCGGGCTCCCCACCCGGCCGGGCGCCGCCCCCATCGGCGCCGCCGCCGCACGCCTGCACCGCCGCCCCCCGGGTGCCCCGAGCCACCCGGGCGGCTACCGCGAGCTCTCCGGCCGCGAGGTGGAGGTACTGCGACTGGTCGCGGAGGGCCAGTCGAACAAGGCGATCGGCGTCTCGATGGGCCTGTCCGCCCTGACCGTCAAGAGCCACCTGGCCCGCATCGCCCGCAAGCTCGGTACGGGCGACCGCGCCGGAATGGTCGCCGTGGCCCTGCGCACGGGCATCATCCACTGACCGCTCCCGAACCCGCCGCCTCCCGAACCCGACCGCTCGACTCCGGCCTCCCCCCACTCCTCTCCCACGCCCTCCGAAGCCCTCCCCCGTACTCCCCTCGCAGCGGGTCTTTCACCGACCTGACTGGTTTACGACCCCCCGGCGCCCGCCGACGGAACGTTCCGTCGGCGGGCGCCGTCGATCCACCGATACCCTTGACAGGTGACCGACGCCCACGAAACCGCAGCAGACCGTTCCCTGCGAACCACCGGAGGCGCTCCTCCGGACGACGCCGGATCTTCTGCGAGTCAGGCGCCGACCCCCTTGCTCGAACCACGCGAGGGCATTCCGCAGGTGATCGCCGACGCGGACGCCCTCGCCGAGGTGACCGCCGCCTTCGCCGCCGGCCGCGGCCCCGTCGCCGTCGACGCCGAGCGCGCCTCCGGCTACCGCTACGGCCAGCGCGCGTACCTGGTGCAGCTGCGCCGCGAGGGCGCCGGGAGCGCGCTGATCGACCCGGTGGCCTGTCCCGACCTGTCCGGTCTGGGCGCGGCGATCTCAGGTGTGGAGTGGGTGCTGCACGCGGCCACCCAGGACCTGCCCTGCCTGCGGGAAATAGGGATGGTGCCCACCCGCCTCTTCGACACCGAGCTGGCCGGGCGGCTCGCCGGGTTCCCGAGGGTCGGCCTCGGCGCGATGGTGGAGAACGTCCTGGGCTTCGTCCTGGAGAAGGGCCACTCGGCCGTCGACTGGTCGACGCGCCCGCTGCCCGAACCGTGGCTGCGCTACGCCGCGCTCGACGTCGAGCTCCTCGTCGACCTGCGCGACGCGCTGGAGAAGGAGCTCGACCGGCAGGGCAAGCTGGAGTGGGCCCGGCAGGAGTTCGACGCGATCGCGTCGGCCCCGCCGCCCGAGCCCCGCAAGGACCCGTGGCGCCGTACGTCCGGCATGCACAAGGTGCGCCGGCGCCGTCAGCTCGCCGTCGTGCGGGAGCTGTGGCAGACCCGGGACCGCATCGCGCAGCGCCGGGACGTCTCCCCGGGCAAGGTGCTCGGGGACGCGGCCATCGTCGAGGCGGCGCTCGCACTGCCGGTCAACGCGCACGCGCTGGCCGCGCTGAACGGGTTCGGGCGGGTCAACCGCCGGCAGGTGGAGCAGTGGCAGGTGGCGGTGGACCGGG
Organism: Streptomyces sp. WG7; assembly: GCF_049975785.1. Taxonomy (NCBI): domain Bacteria; kingdom Bacillati; phylum Actinomycetota; class Actinomycetes; order Kitasatosporales; family Streptomycetaceae; genus Streptomyces; species Streptomyces sp. WG7. The sequence goes on along the minus strand of NZ_JBNGGE010000056.1, from coordinate 22,782 downwards.
CCAGGAGTCTGTCCGAGTCGCAGTTGCCGCAGCCCGGTCAGCCGGTGACCGGTCCCCCGCCCCCGCGGGCCTGGGCCGACAAGGACCCGGCCGCCGCGGCCCGGCTGTCCGCCGCGCGGGCGGCGGTGACGGCGCTGGCCGAGCGGCTGAACATGCCGCAGGAGAATCTGATCAGTCCGGACACGGTGCGCAGGGTCTGCTGGGAGCCGCCCGCTGCCGTCGACGCGGAGTCGGTGGGCGCGGCCCTCGCCGGGCACGGGGCCCGGCCCTGGCAGGTGGAACAGGTGACACCGGCGCTGGTCACGGCGCTGGCGAAGGGCGTGTCGTAGGAGGCGGAGCGGCGAGTTCCGGCCAAGATCCGGAGATGGGGCGGCGACCCGGCGGTGTGACGTTCGCCGCTCCAGGCGGGGGGACTGGGCAGCTACGTTACCCACAAGTAGCATGGGGCTGAGCGCGCGCTCAGTGCATGCGCGCCGCAGCAGTGCCACCCCGCACCCTGGAGGAGAGCCATCGTGCCTCGTACCGTCAGGGACGTCGTCTTCGTAGACGGCGTCCGCACCCCGTTCGGCAAGGCGGGCCCGAAGGGCATCTACCACGAGACCCGCGCCGACGACCTGGTCGTGAAGGCGATCCGGGAGCTGCTGCGCCGCAACCCCGGCCTCGACCCCAAGAAGATCGACGAGGTCGCCGTCGCCGCGACCACGCAGATCGGTGACCAGGGCCTGACCATCGGCCGCACCGCCGGCATCCTCGCGGGCCTGCCCACCTCGGTCCCGGGCTACTCGATCGACCGCATGTGCGCGGGCGCCCTGACCGCCGTCACCTCGGTGGCCGGCTCCGTCGCCTTCGGCGCGTACGACGTCGCCATCGCGGGCGGTGTCGAGCACATGGGCCGCCACCCGATGGGCGAGGGCGTGGACCCGAACCCGCGGTTCGTCAGCGAGAAGCTGGTCGACGAGTCCGCCCTGTTCATGGGCATGACCGCGGAGAACCTGCACGACCGCTACCCGAGCATCACCAAGCAGCGCGCCGACGAGTACGCCGTGCGCTCGCAGGAGAAGGCCGCCAAGGCGTACGCCGACGGCAAGATCCAGGCCGACCTGGTGCCGGTCTCCGTGCGCCGCACGAACGAGGAGGCCGGTGAGACGGGCTGGGGCCTGGTCACCGCCGACGAGCCGATGCGTCCGGGCACCACGCTGGAGAACTTGGCGGGCCTGAAGACGCCGTTCCGCGTGCACGGCCGGGTCACCGCGGGCAACGCGGCCGGTCTGAACGACGGCGCGACCGCCTCCCTCATCGCGAGCGAGGACTTCGCCCGCGAGAACGGCCTGCCGGTCAAGATGCGCCTCGTCTCGTACTCCTTCGCGGGTGTCGAGCCGGAGGTCATGGGCTACGGCCCGATCCCGGCGACTGAGAAGGCCCTGGCCCAGGCCGGCCTGTCCATCGACGACATCGGCCTGTTCGAGATCAACGAGGCCTTCGCCGTCCAGGTCCTCGCCTTCCTGGAGCACTACGGCATCGCCGACGACGACGCGCGCGTCAACCAGTACGGCGGCGCCATCGCCTTCGGCCACCCGCTCGCCTCGTCCGGCGTCCGCCTGATGACGCAGCTGGCCCGCCAGTTCGAGGAGCAGCCGCACGTCCGCTACGGCCTGACCACCATGTGCGTCGGCTTCGGCATGGGCGCGACGGTCGTCTGGGAGAACCCGCACTTCGAGGGGGACAAGTGAGCACCACCACCGCAGAGCTTCTGAAGGGTGCGGCCGAGCTGTTCCCCGGCGAGGTCGTCACGAGCGCCCACGTGCGCCACTTCGACCTCCCCCTGGGCGCCGGGCGCTTCGCGCTCATCACCCTGGACAACGGCCACGACCACACCAAGCCGACCACACTCGGCCCGCAGTCGCTGGCGAACATCGACGCCGCGATCGACCAGGTCGAGAAGGAGGCCGCGGACGGCGACATCGTCGGCGTCGGCGTCACCGGCAAGCCGTTCATCTTCGCGGTCGGCGCCGACCTCAAGGGCGTCGAGCTGCTGAAGCGGCACGAGGACGCGCTGGCCATCGGCAAGGGCGGCCACGACGTCTTCAAGCGGCTGTCGAAGCTGGCCGTGCCGACCTTCGCCTACTACAACGGCGCGGCCATGGGCGGCGGCGTCGAGATCGGCCTGCACTGCTCCTACCGGACGGTCTCGGCCGCCCTCCCGGCGTTCTCGCTCCCCGAGGTCTTCCTCGGCCTGGTCCCCGGCTGGGGCGGCTGCACGCTGCTGCCGAACCTGATCGGCGCCGACAAGGCCGTCTCGGTGATCATCGAGAACAGCCTGAACCAGAACAAGCAGCTCAAGGGCGCGCAGGTCCACGAGCTCGGCATCGCGGACGCGATCTTCGAGGGCGCGGACTTCCTGGAGCAGTCGCTGACCTGGACCGCGTCCGTCCTCAAGGGCGAGATCGTCGTCGAGCGTCCGGCCATCGACCGCGGCGAGGCCTGGGACCAGGCCGTCGCCAAGGGCCGCTTCATCGCCGACGGCAAGGTGCACGGCGCCGCCCCGGCCGCCTACCGCGCCCTGGACATCATCGCCGCCGCCAAGAACGGCGACCTCCAGCAGGGCTACGACGCCGAGGACCAGGCCCTCGCCGACCTGATCATGGGCGGCGAACTGCGTTCCGGCATCTACGCCTTCAACCTGGTGCAGAAGCGCGGCAAGCGTCCGGCCGGTGCGCCCGACAAGGCGCTGGCCCGCCCGGTCACCAAGGTGGGCGTCGTCGGCGCCGGCCTGATGGCCTCGCAGCTGGCCCTGCTCTTCCTGCGCCGCCTGGAGGTGCCGGTCGTGCTGACCGACATCGACCAGGAACGCGTCGACAAGGGTGTGGGCTACGTCCACGCCGAGATCGACAAGCTGCTGGGCAAGGGCCGGATCAACCAGGACAAGGCGAACCGGCTGAAGGGCCTGGTCTCCGGCGTCCTGGACAAGGCCGAGGGCTTCGCGGACGCCGACTTCATCATCGAAGCGGTGTTCGAGGAGATGGGCGTCAAGCAGAAGGTGTTCGCGGAGGTCGAGGCGGTGGCGCCCGCGCACGCGATCCTCGCCACCAACACCTCCTCGCTCTCCGTGTCGGAGATGGCGTCGAAGCTGAAGCACCCCGAGCGGGTCGTCGGCTTCCACTTCTTCAACCCGGTCGCGATCCTCCCGCTCCTGGAGATCGTCCGCGGCGAGCAGACCGACGAGGCCTCGCTGGCCACGGCGTTCGGCGTCGCCAAGAAGCTGAAGAAGACCGCGGTCCTCGTGAAGGACGCCCCGGCGTTCGTCGTGAACCGCATCCTGACCCGCTTCATGGGCGAGATCCAGAACGTCATCGACGAGGGCACCCCGGTCGAGGTCGCGGAGAAGGCGGTGGAGCCGCTCGGCCTGCCGATGTCCCCGCTGGTCCTGCTGGAGCTGGTCGGTCCGGCGATCGGCCTGCACGTCTCGGAGACCCTCAACCGGGCCTTCCCCGAGCGCTTCACCGTCTCCCCGAACCTCAAGGCGGTCGTCGAGGCGGGCAAGCGCGGCTTCTACGTCTACGACAGCGGCAGGCCCGAGCTGGACCCGGAGGTCGCCGCGCTGCTGAAGCAGGGCGACACCGTCCTGACCGAGGAGCAGGTCCGCGACCGCGTCCTGGACGCGGTGGCCCAGGAGATCGGCCTGATGCTCGACGAGGGCGTCGTCGCCGAGGCCCAGGACATCGACCTCTGCCTGATCACCGGCGCCGGCTGGCCTTTCCACCTGGGCGGCATCACGCCGTACCTGGACCGTGAGGGCGTCGCCGAGCGGGTGAACGGGAAGCGGTTCCTGGAGCCCGGAGTGGCTTCGGTCCCGGCGTAACCGCCCCGGGGGCCGTCGTCCCGGTCCCCCGCACCTGTCCGCCCCCGTCGCTCTCCGGAGCGGCGGGGGCGGAGGCGTACCACCGGTCCGGGTCACCGGTCCGGGCCACCGGTCCGGGCCACCGGTCCGGGCCACCGGTCCGGGCCACCGGGCAGGGTCACCGGGCAGGCAACGCCGGGTGGTGGTCGCGGCGCGGGAACAGGGTTCACGGGTCGACATCGGCGTGTGCGGCCAGACGTGTGCGGCCAGGCGTGCGCGGCCAGGCGTCCTCGGGGACACCGCTCACGCGCAGCGTCAGCAGGACGGGCTCCGTCCACCGCCCGCACCGGTCCACCGCCCGCACCGGTCCGTCGTCCGCACCCGTCCATCGGCCCGCCACGGTCCGTCGCCGCGGGCTGAGGCACCCCCGGGCGTTCCGGGTGCCTCCCGTCAGACCTCCTGCCACGCCGTGAACGCCGGCTCCGGCTCGTCCTCGTGGCGGGCCAGCAGCAGCTGTCCCGTCGAGGGCGACAGGACCGCCGCGACCACCCGGTCGTCGGCGTCCAGGGCGAGGGAGACCTCGGCGTCCGCGGGCAGTTGCGGCCCGGACTCGGTCCACCGGACGCCCGCCGACTCCTGCTCGCTGGGGTAGGCCGCGAAGGCGACCCGGCCGGAGGAGGAGCACTGGGCCAGCAGCGTGCGGTCGTGGCCGCCGAGTTCGCAGCGGACGGCCGCGACCGGTCCGGGCCCCGCCGCGGGGAGCAGGGGGACCGGCTCGGCGCCGGGGCGCCAGGCGGACAGGTGGCCGGACGCGTCGGTGAAGAACAGGGTGGTGTTCTCGGCGGAGGTGGCCAGGGCACGCAGGGTGCCCGGGCGGGCCTCGGCCGCCACCGACTCCAGGTCCTGGAACCGGGCGCCGGCTGCCTCCTGACGCCAGTGCACGAGCCGGCCGGGGGCGGTCGCGTACGCGGCGACGCGGCCGGCCCCGTCCACCGCGGTCGCGAGGCCGTCGTGGAGGTCCTCACCCCTGAGGTCACGCCACGGGCCCCAGCCGCCCTTCTGCTTCTGCGGGCGCAGGCCGAGCCCTCCGTCGCCGTTGCGGACGAAGATGTGCGCGCGTCCCTGGTCGTCGACCGAGACGACGGGGGTTCCGGTGCGGTCGCCCTTGCCACCCGGGCGGCCGACGGAGTCCCAGTCCAGGGGGGCCAGCAGGGGCCGGAAGTGGGTGGAGTGCACCACATCCGCCTCGCCGGTCGCCGTGGGCCGCCAGGAGACCAGATGCACGTACCCGTCGGTGCCTTGTCCGACGCCCAGGACGGGGTGCAGCCGCTGGTCGCCGCCCACCCTGCGCGGGGCGTCCCAAGGGCCGCCCGGTACGCGCTCCGCGCGGCACAGGACCGCGTCGTGGGACACCTGATAGACGCTGAGCCGACCATCCCGGCCGCGTATGAGCCACTCGCCGTTCACCGGATCACCTTAATCTGCGGCTCGTGGCCTCACCCGAGGCGGGTCGGGTCAATGCGACCCTGCCTCCATGGACGACAACGCACCCCTGCTCGTGATCGTCGACGCCGCGAACGTCGTCGGGTCCGTGCCCGACGGATGGTGGCGGGACCGGCGCGGGGCCGCGGAGCGGTTGCGGGACCGGCTGGCGGCGGACGGGGTACCGGGGCGGACCGGCCGGGTGGAGATCGTCCTGGTCGTCGAGGGCGCGGCCCGGGGGGTGGACTCGGTTCCCGGCGTACGGGTGGAGTCGGCGCCCGGCAGTGGGGACGATCACATGGTCGAGCTGACCGCCCGGGCCGCCGGTGGCCGTCCTGTCCTGGTCGTCACGGCCGACCGCGAGCTCCGCCGCCGTGTGACGGAGCTGGGCGCCGAGGTGGCGGGGCCGCGGACCGTCCGGCCCGGGTGACGGCGACCCCGCCCCTGCGCACGCCGCCCGGCACCGCGACTCCCCGCGAGAACGGGGCACGCGGGGCCGGAGCGACGACGATCAGGGGGTGTCTCCTCCGGACGGCTTCGCCGGCCTTCCGGCCGGCGCCTCCTCGCCGAGGCCCAGGCGGCTGTGGCTGCGGCCGTAGAGGAAGTACACGACGACGCCGATCGCCATCCACACGCCGAACCGCACCCATGTCTCGGCGGGCAGGTTCAGCATCAGCCACAGCGAGGCGGCCACCGACACGATCGGCAGCAGCGGCACCAGCGGAGTGCGGAAGGCACGGGGCAGGTCGGGGCGGGTGCGGCGCAGGATGATCACGCTGAGCGCGACGATGACGAAGGCGAACAGCGTGCCGATGTTCACCAGCTCGGCGAGTTCGCTCAGGCTGGTGAAGCCGGCGACGATCGCGATGAGGACGCCGAGCAGGATCGTCGGCCGGTACGGCGTGCGGAACTTCGGGTGGACGCGGGAGAAGAAGCGCGGCAGCAGTCCGTCGCGGCTCATCGCGAAGAACACCCGGGTCTGGCCGAGCAGCAGGATCATGCACACCGTGGTCAGGCCGACGGCGGCGCCGAAGCTGATCACGCCGGCGAAGAAGGGGTGCCCGGTGGACTTGAAGGCGTCGGCGAGCGGGGCGTCGATGGACAGCTCGCTGTAGTGCTGCATGCCGGTGACGACGATCGAGACGGCGACGTAGAGCGCGGTGCAGATGAAGAGGGAGCCGAGGATGCCGCGGGGCATGTCGCGCTGCGGGTTCTTGGTCTCCTCGGCGGCCGTGGCGACGATGTCGAAGCCGATGAAGGCGAAGAAGACGACCGAGGCCGCGGTGAAGATGCCCATCACGCCGAAGTTGGCCGGCGCCCACCCGAACATCAGCTGGATCAGTGGTGAGTGCAGGCCCCCGCCCGCCTCGACCGGCTGCGACTTCGGGATGAAGGGCTCGTAGTTGGAACCCTTGACGAAGAAGGCACCCGCGATGATCACGATGAGGACGACGGTCACCTTGATGGCGACGACGATCGAGGTGACGCGCGCCGACAGCTTCATGCCGAGGACGAGGATACCGGTGAGCACCAGCACCAGGACGGCGGCGAGGATGTCGAAGCCGAACCCCTCGGCGCCGTCCCGGCCGCCGAGCGCCGCGGGCATCTGCCAGCCCGCGTTGTCCAGCAGTGAACGGATGTAGCCCGACCAGCCGACGGCCACCACCGCCGTGCCGAGCGCGAACTCCAGGACCAGGTCCCAGCCGATGATCCAGGCGGGCAGCTCGCCGAGCGAGGCGTAGGAGAAGGTGTACGCGGAACCGGCCACCGGGACCGTGGAGGCGAACTCCGCGTAGCAGAGCGCGGCGAGCGCGCAGACGACGCCGGCGACGACGAAGGCGAGGGCCACGGAGGGGCCGGCGTTGTTCTTGGCGACCGTGCCGGTCAGCACGAAGATGCCGGTGCCGATGATGACACCGACGCCGAAGACGGTCAGGTCCAGCGCGGACAGGGACTTCTTGAGCGCGTGCTCCGGTTCCTCGGTGTCCCGGATGGACTGCTCGATCTTCTTGGTCCTGAAGAGACTTCTGCTCACGGGTACCTCCGACGCTTGTCGTCCTCGACATGATCGAGAGGGGGCGTAGTGCGTATGCCCCAGCGTGAGCGGATTCACGCGGATGGGCCGGTTCCGCCACTGCAACGAGTGGAGAGACCGGCCCATCGGCGCAACAACGGTCGCGCGGCGTCAGTCGCGCGCGGCCTCCACCGAGTCCGCCTCGGAGCGCTCGTACCGTCCGTCGAGCTTGGCGACCAGGCCGGTGACCTGGCGGGCGATGTCCGGTGCGGTGAGCCCGATCTCGGCCAGGACCTCGGCGCGGGAGGCGTGGTCGAGGAAGCGCGGCGGGATGCCGAAGTCGCGCAGCGGTACGTCGACGCCCGCGTCGCGCAGCGCCTGGGCGACGGCGGAGCCGACACCGCCGACCCGCGAGTTGTCCTCGACGGTGACGACGACGCGGTGCCGCTCGGCGAGCGGGGCCATGGCCTCGTCGACGGGCTTGACCCAGCGCGGGTCGACCACGGTGGTGGAGATGCCCTGCTTGTTCAGCAGGTCCGCCACCTCCAGGCACATCGGCGCGAGGGCGCCCACGGAGACCAGCAGGACGTCCGGGTCGTCGGTGCCGGGGGCGCGCAGCACGTCCATGCCGCCGACGCGGCCGACGGCCGGTACGGCGGGCCCGACGGCGCCCTTGGAGAAGCGGACCACGGTCGGCGCGTCGTCCACCGCGACGGCCTCGCGCAGCTGGGCGCGGACCTGGTCGGCGTCGCGCGGGGCGGCCAGGCGCAGGCCGGGGACGACCTGGAGGATCGACATGTCCCACATGCCGTTGTGGGAGGCGCCGTCGGTGCCGGTGACACCGGCGCGGTCCAGCACGAACGTCACGCCGCACTTGTGCAGGGCCACGTCCATGAGGACCTGGTCGAAGGCGCGGTTGAGGAAGGTGGCGTACACGGCGAAGACCGGGTGGACGCCGCCGTGGGCGAGGCCGGCCGCGGAGACCGCGCCGTGCTGCTCGGCGATGCCGACGTCGTAGACGCGGTCCGGGAAGGCCTTGGCGAACTTGTCGAGGCCGACCGGCTGGAGCATCGCGGCGGTGATGGCGACGACGTCCTCGCGCTCCTTGCCGAGCTCGAGCATCTCGTCGCCGAAGACGGAGGTCCAGTCGGCGCCGGAGGTGGAGATGGGCAGGCCGGTGTCGGGGTGGATCTTGCCGACGGCGTGGAAGCGGTCCGCCTCGTCCGCCAGGGCGGGCTGGTAGCCGCGGCCCTTCTCGGTGAGGCAGTGCACGATGACCGGGCCGCCGAAGCGCTTGGCGCGGGTGAGGGCGGACTCCAGGGCCTCGAGGTCGTGGCCGTCGATCGGGCCGACGTACTTCAGGCCGAGGTCCTCGAACATGCCCTGCGGGGCGATGAAGTCCTTGAGGCCCTTCTTGGCGCCGTGCAGGGTGTCGTAGAGCGGGCGGCCGACGACCGGGGTGCGCTCCAGGAGGTCCTTGGTGCGGGCCAGGAAGCGCTCGTAGCCGTCGGTGGTGCGCAGGGTGGCCAGGTGGTTGGCGAGGCCGCCGATGGTGGGGGCGTAGGAGCGCTCGTTGTCGTTGACGACGATGACGAGGGGGCGGTCCTTGGCGGCGGCGATGTTGTTCAGCGCCTCCCAGGCCATGCCGCCGGTGAGGGCGCCGTCGCCGATGACGGCGACGACGTGGTCGTCGCGGTCGAGGACCTGGTTGGCCTTGGCGATGCCGTCGGCCCAGCCGAGGACGGTGGAGGCGTGGCTGTTCTCGATGACGTCGTGCTCGGACTCCGCCTGCGAGGGGTAGCCGGACAGGCCGCCCTTCATCTTCAGCTTCGAGAAGTCCTGACGGCCGGTGAGCAGCTTGTGCACGTAGGACTGGTGGCCGGTGTCCCAAAGCACCTTGTCCTTCGGCGAGTCGAAGACGCGGTGCAGGGCGAGGGTCAGTTCCACCACGCCGAGGTTGGGGCCGAGGTGGCCGCCGGTCTTGGAGACGGCGTCGACGAGGAAGGTGCGGATCTCCTCTGCCAGCCGGCCCAGCTCGTCCAGGCTGAGCCGGTCCAGATCGCGCGGTCCCGTGATGCGGGTCAGCAGCGGCACCCGTGCCTCCTTGCAGTAGAGCTGTTGCCGGGCTTGTCGAGTCTAATGTTCCGCTGTGGCGGAACGTGTCCGGGCGGTGCGTCGTACGTCACGCGTTCGGCCTTACCCACCGGCGGTCCGTTCTACGGCTTCCCGCCCGCGTGCGGAAACCGGCCCCGCCGGCCGCCGTTCCCGGGATTCCCGGGATTCTGCCGCACGGGCGTCGTCCCGTCCGCGAGGAGCCCCCGTACGAACACGCCCGCCCAGACGGTCGGCGTCCCCCGCGGACCGGACGGTACGCCCGCCCCCGCGACGGCGGGCCACCGGCCCCGCACGGAGGACGACGTCCGCGGCCGCCGGCACCGTCCGTCCCGTGCGGGTGGACGGCGGGACCGGGCCGCCGGCCGGCCGCGTGCGGACAGCACAGCGCCCGCCCGAGGGCTCAGCTCGGGCGGGCGGCGGTGCGGCCGCGACGTGCGCGGTGTCCGTCAGGGCCGGCCTTGGCGGGTCGAGCCGCGGACGAGGGGCCCGGCACGCCCTCCCCCGCACTTACCGGAGGACGCGGGTGGTGCTTCCCGGCGGGGTCGGCGCGTTCCCGCGCCCCTGAGCCGCCCGGCAGCCTTACGCGCGGCCGGCCGTCTTCTGCGTCTTGCGGGTGACCGCGTCGATGACGACCGTCGCCAGCAGTACGCCACCGGTGATCATGTACTGGACCGGCGAGGCGACGCCCTGCAGGGCGAGGCCGTACTGGATCGAGACGATGACCATCACGCCCAGCAGCGCGTCCCAGGTGCGGCCGCGGCCGCCGAAGAGGGACGTGCCGCCGATCACGGCCGCGGCGATGACGTTCATCAGGAAGTCGCCGGCTCCGGCACCCTGGTTGGCGGAGGCGATCCGCGACGCGACGAACAGGCCGCCCATCGCGGCGAAGGTGCCGGCGATCGCGAAGACCGAGATCCGGACCAGTTCCACGTTGATACCGGCGCGGCGGGACGCCTCGACGCTGCCGCCCAGGGCGAAGACCATGCGGCCGTAGGACGTACGGCGCAGCACGAAGTCCGTGAGCAGTAGGAACGCGAGGAAGATCACCACGGCCAGCGGCAGGCCCTTGTACTGGTTGAAGACGATCGCCGCGGCGAAGACCAGGACGGCCAGCAGCACCGTGCGCACGATGATCTCGTTCAGCGGCCGGGACGGCACGCCCGCGGCCTCGCGGCGGCGGCTGTCGAAGAAGGCGGAGAGGAAGTACCCCGCGGTCACGACGATCGCCAGACCGTAGGCGGCGGCCACGTCGCTGAAGTAGTAGCTGGTCAGCTTGACGACGATGCCGTCGCTGTTCAGGTTGATGGTGCCGTTGCTGCCGAGGATCTGCAGCATGAAGCCCTGCCAGAACAGCAGGCCGGCCAGCGTCACGGCGAAGGCGGGGACGCCGATGCGGGCGAAGACGAAGCCGTGGATGGTGCCGGCCACGGTACCGGTGAGGATGGCCAGCACCAGGGCCAGCACCTCGTTCATCCCGTGCGTGATGTTCAGCACCGCGAAGGTGGCACCCGCGACACCGCTGACCGAGCCGACCGACAGGTCGATCTCGCCGAGCAGCAGGACGAAGACGATACCGACGGCGATCATGCCCGTGCCGACCATGGCGACGGACATGTCGGAGAAGTTGCCGGCGGTGAGGAAGTTGGAGTTCAGGCTGGTGAAGATGGCCCAGATGAGCAGCAGACCGACGACGACCGGTATGGACCCGAGGTCACCGGCCTTCATCTTCCGCTTGAACTCGCCGAGGTAGCCCGCGAGGCCCTGCTCGCGCACCAGCAGTCGCGGGTCGACCGCGGCGACGGCGGCGGGGGCCGCGTCGGAGTTCTCCGCCGCGCTGTCCGCGGCGGCGGTGGAGGTCTTGTCGATGCTCACTTCTTGATCTCCCCATTGGTGCGCGCCGCACGACGGGTCACGGCGTTCTCCGTGGCGCCCGTGATGGCGGAGATGATCTCTTCCTGCGAGGTCGACTTGACCTCGAAGACGCCGTTGTTGCGCCCGAGGCGCAGGACGGCGACCTTGTCGGCGACCGCCTTCACATCGGCCATGTTGTGGCTGATGAGGATGACCGCGTGGCCGCGCTCGCGCAGCCGCTCCACGAGGTCGAGGACCTGGGCGGTCTGCTCGACACCGAGGGCGGCGGTGGGCTCGTCGAGGATGACCAGCTTGGGCTCGCCGAGCATGGACCGGGCGATCGCCACGACCTGGCGCTGACCGCCGGAGAGCGAGGCGATCGGGATGCGGACGCTGGGGATGCGGATGGACAGGGTGTCCAGCAGCTCGCGTGAGCGGCGCTCCATCTCCACCTCGTCCAGGACGCCGCGCCTGCGGATCTCCCGGCCCAGGTAGAGGTTGCCGACCACGTCGATGTTGTCGCACAGCGCGAGGTCCTGGTAGACGGTCGCGATGCCCAGGTTCTGGGCGTCGTGCGGCTTGTTGATCGAGACGGCCTTGCCGTCCCACTCGATGGCGCCTTCATCGATGGGGTGCACGCCGGCGATCGTCTTGACCAGCGTGGACTTTCCGGCGCCGTTGTCGCCCACCAGGGCGACCACTTCACCGGCGTGGACCTCAAGCTCTACGTCGGTGAGCGCCTGGACGGCACCGAATCGCTTGGAGACCCCGCGCAACGCCAGCACGGGCGTAGCGGACACGTGAACCATCTCCTTCGCCGCCTGACCCGGCGGGAGGTTGTGCAGAAGTTTGGGGGGTGTTCCGTCCGGCGCCCCGCCTAGCTTGCGGGGCTGATGAGTGCGGGGCGCCGGAGGAAGCTGCGTGCAGCCGGTCCCGTACGCGCTCACGCGGTACGGGAGGCGGGGCTGCTTACTTGAGACCGATCTTGTCGCAGGCGGCCTTGTAGCTGCCGGCGCAGATCTCGTCGAGGGTGTAGAAACCCTCCTTGACGACGGTGTCCTTGATGTTGTCCTTGGTCAGCGAGACGACCGGGATGAGGACCGTGGGGATGCCCTTGGTCGTGGCGCTGTCGACCTTCTCCTTGGCGATGGAGTCGAGCGACTCGCCCTTGGCGAGGGCGACGGCCATCTCGCCCGCGACCGTGGCCTCCTGCGGGTAGGACTTGTAGACGCTCATGTACTGCTCACCGGTGATGATGCGCTGCACACCCGCGAGTTCGGCGTCCTGGCCGGTGACCGGGATGTTCGCGATGCCGGCACGCTTCAGCGCCGTGATGACACCGCTCGCCATGCCGTCGTTGGCGGAGTAGACACCGATGATCTTGTCCTTGCCGAGGGCCGAGATGGCCGCCTGCATGTTGGAGTTGGCGTTCTCCGGCTTCCACTCCTTGGTGTCGTACTCGCGGCCGATGTTCACCTTGCCGTCGAGGACGGAGTGGGCGCCCTCCTTGAACTGGGCGGCGTTCGGGTCGGTGGAGGCCCCGTTCATCATGACGATCTGGCCGTCCTTGGCCTTGTCGCCCAGCGCCTCCAGCAGGGCCTCGCCCTGCGCCTTGCCGACGGTGTGGTTGTCGAACGAGGTGTAGGCGTCGATCGGGCCCTCGGCCAGGCGGTCGTAGGCGACGACCGGGATGCCCTGGTCCTTGGCCTTCTTGATCGAGCCGGCGATGGCCTTGGAGTCCACGGCGTCCACGATGAGCACGTCGACCTTGTTGGTGATCATCGTGTCGACCTGCTGGGACTGCACCGTGGCGTCCTGCTTGGCGTTGGCGTAGACGACCTCGCCCTTGTTGTTCGTGAGCTCCTTGACCTTCTTCTCGATCAAGGGCTTGTCGAACTTCTCGTACCGCGCGTTCTGGTTCTCCGGCAGGAGCAGACCGACCTTGATGTCGTCGCCCTTCTTGGCGGACGAGTCGGACGAGTCCTTGTTCTCGTCGGACTCCGCGGCACTGCCGCAGGCGGCGAGCGAGAAGGCCATGGCGGTGGCGGCAACGGCGACGGCGGCACGACGCATACGCGTGTTCACTTCAGAAACCTCCCTGACGAGGCCGCGTCGTTGCGGCCGAGGTGGCTGGAAGTCAACTCGGCCGCACGTGCGACGTCAAGAAGTAAATCCTTAACGAGATGACAACGGTGCCATCCGTGCTCTAAGTGAAGGCAGGGCTGACCGCCGACAGGGCCCCGGTCGCGCTTCCGTCCAAAAGCGTCGAATCACCCATCTCGCTGAGGGCGAGGGCGAGTGCCCCGAGCACCTCCGCGCGTCCCCCAAGTGCCCCGGGCAGCACGGAGAGTTGACGCGCCGCACTGGGGATCGCGTAACGGCCGACGGACTCCCGGATCGGGCCGAGCACCAGCTCACCGGCCTCCGCCAGATCGCCGCCGAGGACGACGCGGCTCGGGTTGAGCAGGTTGCAGAGGTTGGCGACGCCGCTGCCGATGTGGCGCCCGACGTCGGCGATCACCCGACGGCAGCCCGGGTCACCGTCCCTCGCCAGCCGCACGACGCCCTCCATCGTCAGATCGGCGCCGTGGCCGGGCTGGAGGAGCGGGAGCACGTAGCGTGCGGCCGCGAAGGTCTCCAGGCAGCCCCGGTTTCCGCAGCGGCAGACGGGACCGGCCTCGTCGAGCGTGATGTGCCCGATCTCGCCGGCCGTGCCGCCGGGTCCGCGATAGATCTTGCCGTTGATCACCAGGCCCGCGCCGACGCCGCTGGCCACCTTGATGTACGCCAGGTCCCGCACCCCCCGGCCGCTGCCCCAGACCAGCTCGCCGAGGGCGCCGAGGTTGGCGTCGTTGTCCACGTGCACCGGCACGCCGAGCCGCCCCCGCAGCTCCTCGGCGGGCTTGGTGCCGCCCCACCCGGGCAGGATGGCGGTCGAGCCCAGCGTCCCGGACTCGACGTCGATCGGGCCGGGCACGCCGAGGCCCACTCCGGCGATCTTGGAGCGGTCGACGCCGGTCGCGTCGATCAGCCGGCTGACCAGCTGCTCCGCCCGGTCGAAGCCCTGCGCGGCGGAGGCGTCGACGTCCAGCGGCTCGGACTCCTCGGCGAGTACCTGGTGGGCGAGGTTGCCGACCGCGACGCGCAGGTGCGTGTGCCCGAAGTCCACGCCGATGACGATGCCTGCGTCCCCGCTCAGCGAGACGCTGCGGGCTCGTCGGCCGCCCGCCGACGTGGGGGTGACCTCGACGGTTCCGCTGTCCTTCAGTTCCCGGACGATGTTCGAGACCGTCGCCGCGGACAGGCCTGTCGTCCTCGCGATCTCCGCCTGCGTGAGCGACCCGGCGAGCCGTACCGCTCGTACGACCCGTTCAAGGTTGGCTCGGTGCAGCGACGACTGCGACCCCGGAGTCTCCACGACGACCTCCTGCGCGCGGGGCCGCTTCAATGAGGCCCCGTCCATGTCCAACTAGTGAACCCTAAGCTGAGCCGTTCGGGTCACCTCCCGTCAAGAGGTTGAACCGCATCCGGGTGCCCGGCACGCATATCCGCACACACGTGCGCGTGCCGCCCCGGGATTCCCTGAGCGGCACGCGCACGGTGACGGGGGCGTTACTTCAGGGCGCCCGCGGTGAGCCCCTGGACCACCTGTCGCTGGAAGATGATGTACGCCGCCAGCACCGGCAGCATCGCCATCACCAGGCCCGCGAACAGGCCCGACCAGTCGCCCTTGTAGCCCTGGCTGACCGCCAGCTGCACCAGGCCCTGGGTGAGTACGTGCTTGTCCGGGTCCGTGTTCAGCACGGTCGGCAGCATGTACTGGTTCCACTGCCCCAGGAAGTTGAAGATCCCCACACTGATCAGGCCGGGCTTGGCCATCGGCAGCATGACCTGGAAGAACGTCCGGGTGTGCGAGGCCCCGTCCACGAACGCCGCCTCCGCCACCGAGGTGGGCAGGGTGCGGAAGAACCCGGTCAGGAAGAACACCGTGAACGGCAGCGAATAGGCGATGTAGACCAGGATCAGCCCGTGGAGGGTGTTCAGCATCCCCATGTTGTCCACCACGTAGAACAACGGGACCAGCGCGAGCATGATCGGAAAGCTCATGCCGGCGATGAACAAGTAGTAGATGAACCGGTTGCCCGGGAAGTCGAACCGGGCCAGCACGTAGGCCGCCATGGACCCCAGCACCAGGGTGCCGACGAGCGAACCGCCCACCACCAGGACGGTGTTGAGGAAGTAGTCGCTCATGTGCGCCTGGGACCAGGCCCGCGACCAGTTGTCGAAGTTCAGCTTGTCCGGGAGCGACCAGGGCGAGCCGAAGATCGAGGCGTCGTCCTTGAAGGAGGTCATCACCGCCCACACCAGCGGCATACCGACCATGATCGCCCAGATGACGAGGACGCCGTGGGAGAAGACGTTGAGGGTGGTGCCCTCCTTCTTCCCCTTCCGGGGCCCGCCGGGCGGTGCGTCGGTCTTGCGGACGGGCGCGCCGGACTCGGCCGGTACGGGGGCGGGGGTCTCGGTCGTCTTCATGTGATCAGTACTCCAGCCGCTCGCGCCGGCCCAGCCGCATCACGACGGCGGCGAAGGCCAGCGTGACGAGGAGCAGGGCGACGCCGATGGTGGTGGCGTAGGCGGCCTGACCGTCACGGAACGCCTTCTGGTACACGTACAGGACCATGACGGTGGTCGAGTAGTCGGGACCGCCGGGACCGGTCGTCATGATCTGTACGACCGCGAACGACTCGGCGCCCAGCGCGAGGATGCCCATGTAGACCCAGCCGGACTGCACGGTGTCCCACAGCAGCGGCAGGGTGACCTTGAAGAAGGTGGCGGCGCGGTTCGCCCCGTCCAGCAGCGCGGCCTCGTACAACTCCGCCGGGATGGAGGCCATGCCCGCGGAGAAGAGGACCACGAAGAAGCCGACCGTCGACCAGACGAGCACCGCCATCACGCACCACAGCGCGAGGTTCGGGTCGCCGAGCCACAGCGGCTGGACGGAGTCCAGGCCGATGCCCCGCAGCAGGGAGTTGATCGCTCCACTGTCCGGGTTGTACGCGAACGCGAACAGCAGGGCGACGATCGCGATGGAGAGCACCTGCGGGAAGAAGTAGACGATCTTGTAGAAGCCGGAGCCGCGGACACCGGTGATCGCGGGCCCGCCGCGGCGGCGGCGCCCGCCCACGTTGATCATGAAGGCGAAGAAGAGCGCCAGTCCGAGTGTCACCAGCGGCACCAGCAGCGCGAACATCACGCTGTGCCGCAGCGACTTCCAGAAGATGTCGTCGTCGAGCATCCGCGAGTAGTTGTCGAAGCCGACCATCGAGAACTCGGGACTGAGGCCGGTCCAGTTCGTGAACGAGTAGTAGATGGACTGGACGAACGGCCAGATGACGAAGAGCGCGTACAGCCCCAGGGGAACCGCCAGGAACCCCACGATGAACCGGTACTTGCCGTGCTGCATTGCTACCGACCCCGATCTGCGCGCGGGTGGCGCCGCCAGGGCCCGTCCGGCACACCGGCGCCGGACAGGCCCTGGTGACACGTCCTCACTGGTGCTTGTAGTGCTTGATCGACGAGTCCTTGGCGGCGTCGTCGGCGTAGCCCTGGATCTTCTTGATGGTCTCGGCCGGGGTGAGCCGGCCGGCCATCATCTCGCCCAGGCAGCCGACGCCGATCTTCTCCTTCTGGAGCTGCACGTACCAGTCCTGCATGCGCGGGTTCACCACGTTGTCGCCGGCCAGTTCCAGCGCCGCGACACCGGACTTGAGGCCCGGGGTGAGCTCGATGCCGTCGGTGCCGCCGTTGTAGGCGCTCAGCGACTTCACCTTGCTGGTGAAGTTCTTCGACGAGGCCTCGCTGAGCATGATGCGCAGCTGCTCCATGCCGCCGGCGCCGTTGGCCGCCTTGGCCGGGACGATGAAGGGCTCGCCGCCGGAGGCCCAGATGGTGCCGAACGGCATCTTGTCGGAGCCGTCGATGCCGGGCGGGGCGGAGACGCTGAGCTGGAAGTCGGCGGGGATGACGTTGGCCGACTCGTTCTCCACCCAGGAGCCGTTCGGGAGGAACAGGGCGTCGCCCTTGGCCCAGGCGGTCTGCGACTGGATGTGGTCCAGGCCCGGGGTCCCCTTGAGGATGTAGCCCTTCCTGTAGAGCTCGTACCATGCCTCGAAGACCGTCTTGACCGCCGGGTGCTTCCAGGCGTTCGGCTCCAGGTTGTCGATGGCGTTCAGCACCTCGACGCCGCCGACCTTGGCGATCATCGGGGACATCGCGAAGGGGATGTAGTACGGGTGCTTGCCCGCGTACGTCCAGCCGGCCATGCCCTTCTGCTTGGCCTTCTCGCAGACCGCGAGCATCTCGTCCCAGGTCTTGGGGTACTCCGCGTCGAGGGAGTCCAGGGCCTTCTGCGAGTACCAGTTGCCGTACACCGTGTAGGCGTAGTACAGGATCCAGATCGGGTCCCCGTCGAACTGGCCCATCTCCACGATGCCGGGCCGCAGCGTGTCGCGGACCTTCTTGTTCGGGTCGTCGTAGGACGGGGCGTCCAGCAGCGGGGTGAGGTCGGCGAGCTGCTTCTTGCCGACCAGGACGCCCATGTCCATCTGCTCGGCACCGGAGTTGTCGACGAGGTCGGGCGGATTGCCGCCGTTGAAGCGCGGCTGCAGGGTGGACTGGATCTTCTGGGTGGCGGCGAACTTCACCGTGGCCTTCGGGAAGGCCTTCTCGTACAGCTTCACGGCGTCCTCGGCGTACTCCTTGCCGAAGCCTCCGTCGAAGAGGACGAATTCCATCTGGGCGCTCTCGTTGACCGCGAGCGGGTTCTCGGCGGACTTCTCGCCCGCCTCCGCCTTCTCCTGGTCGTCCCCGCCGCCGCTCGCGCAGGCGGAGAGGAAGCTCATGGTCGGTACGGAGATCAGGCCGAGCGCGGCGGACCGCTTGATCAGATCGCGGCGGCCGACGCCCTTGCCGTCGTACTCGGCGGAAGTGGATCCCATGCTCAAGTCCTCGCCTTCTCCAGGACTCAGGCGGTGAACCGGATCCTCCCCGGCACCGCGATCGGGTCACGCTGGGTCGTGCAGGAAGTGCGGGTACTGCCGTGCGGGTACTGCCGTGTGCCTGTTGCCGTGCGCTTGTGCCGTGCGGGTGCTGCGTGCGCGTACTGCCGTGCGGGTGCCGCGTGCCGTACGCGTACCGCCGCGCGGGTCCTGCGTGCGGGTCCTCCATGCGGGCACTGCTGTCGAACACCGCTGTTCGGGCGCTCTGGCGGTTCCTTTCGCCTGTTCCCCCCGGATCCCCCGATGGCCGACAGGTATAGTCCACTTTCCGCCGGTGGAGCAAGATCGAATGCAAGGTTGGCGGTACGTCTTTTCCGAGTTGAGACCTCCCGGAAATATGAGTGGCCTGTGCGCCACTTGCCGGAAGAATCCGCGGCATAAGCCCCGAACGCCACATCCAACACCCTTGACATCACATGCCACTTGACCCCTACTGGTCCTTGCCCAGTTGAGTTGACAACGTTGTCCCCAGCGCAGGGAGGGTGGCCAGAGCATGCAGTACAGGGTTCGGCACAGATGGGGTCCGGCGGTCGTGGTGACGACCGCCTTCGCTTTGGCGGTGGGTTCACAGGGGGCGGCGGTCGCGCTGCCCACCGCGCCCGCCAAGGCCGACCGGGAGTTCGCGTCCTCGTTCGAGTCGGACGACCCGGTTCCGGACTGGCTCAGCACGGTGGACACCGACCCGGACGGCAACAAGCGGTCCGCGGGCCTGGACGGCGGCTACAGCACCGGCATACCGGGCAACGTCACCGAGGACGTCACCGGTGTGCGGGCCAGCGCCGAGAACACGGGCGGCGGCGAGGTGAAGGAGAACCTCGTCGACGGTGAACCGGGCACCAAGTGGCTGACCTTCGCGCCGACCGGCTGGGTCGAGTTCGACCTGGACGAACCGGCGAGGATCGCCAAGTACGCGCTCACCTCGGCCAACGACCACGCCGAACGCGACCCCGTGGACTGGACGCTGAAGGGATCGGCGGACGGCGAGACCTGGCGGACGCTGGACACCCGCTCCGGGGAGTCCTTCGGCCAGCGCTTCCAGACGAAGACGTACGAGCTCGCCGAGGCCGCCGAGTTCCAGCACTTCCGGCTGGAGATCACCAGGAACAACGGGGCGGGCGACGCGCTCCAGCTCGCCGACGTACAATTGGCCACCGCCGCCACCGACACGCCCGTTCCCGAGGACATGCTCTCCCTCGTCGACCGCGGCCCGAGCGGCTCGCCGACGGCGAAGGCGGGCGCCGGCTTCACCGGCAAGCGGGCCCTCAAGTACGCCGGCCGGCACACCGCGGACGGCCGGGCGTACTCGTACAACAAGGTCTTCGACGTCAATGTGAAGGTCGAACGCCGCACGGAGCTCTCCTACAAGATCTTCCCGTCGATGGCGGACGGCGACCTCGACTACGACGCCACGAACGTCGCGGTCGACCTCGCCTTCACCGACGGCAGCTACCTGAGCGACCTCGGTGCGACGGACCAGCACGGCTTCCCGCTCAGCCCGCGCGGCCAGGGCGACGCCAAGGTGCTGTACGTCAACCAGTGGAACAGCGTGAAGTCGGGGATCGGGTCGGTCGCGGCCGGCAAGACCGTCGACCGCGTCCTGGTGGCGTACGACTCCCCGAAGGGCCCGGCGAAGTTCCGCGGCTGGCTGGACGACGTGGTCATCGAGCGCGTCAAGCCCGAGCGGCCCAAGGCGCACCTCTCCGACTACGCGCTGACCACCCGCGGCACCAACTCCAGCGGCAGCTTCTCCCGCGGCAACAACTTCCCCGCGACCGCCGTGCCGCACGGCTTCAACTTCTGGACGCCGGTGACCAACGCGGGCGTGCTGAACTGGCTGTACGACTACGCGCGCGGAAACAACGAGGACAACCTGCCCACCCTTCAGGCGTTCGGCGCGAGCCACGAGCCGAGCCCGTGGATGGGCGACCGGCAGACCTTCCAGGTGATGCCGTCCGCCGCCTCCGGCACCCCGGACACCGGCCGGGAGGAGCGCGAGCTGGCCTTCCGTCACGAGAACGAGACGGCCCGGCCGTACTACTACGGGGTGCGGTTCGAGAACGGCCTGAAGGCCGAGATGGCGCCGACCGACCACGCGGCGATGATGCGCTTCACCTACCCCGGTGACGACGCGAGCGTGATCTTCGACAACGTCGAGGACAAGGGCGGCCTGACCCTGGACAAGGAGAACGGCACCTTCTCCGGCTACTCGGACGTCAAGTCCGGCGGGTCCGCGGGCGCCACCCGGCTCTTCGTCCACGGCGAGTTCGACAGCGAGGTCACCGGCGGCGACTCCAGCGGCGTCAAGGGCCACCTGCGCTTCGACGCGGGCCGGGACCGCACCGTGACGCTGCGCATCGCGACCTCGCTGATCAGCGTCGACCAGGCGAAGGACAACCTGCGCCAGGAGATCCCGGAGCGCACCTCCTTCGACAAGGTCAAGCGCGACGCCCAGAGGCAGTGGGACCGCATCCTCGGCAAGGTGAAGGTCGAGGGCGCCACGCAGGACCAGCTGACCACGCTGTACTCCAGCCTCTACCGGCTGTACCTGTACCCGAACGCGGGCCACGAGAAGGTCGACGGAGAGTACAAGTACGCCTCCCCGTTCTCGAAGGCGGTCCAGGAGGACACCCCGACGCATACCGGCGCCAAGATCGTCGACGGCAAGGTGTACGTCAACAACGGCTTCTGGGACACCTACCGGACCACCTGGCCCGCGTACTCCTTCCTGACCCCGTCCAAGGCCGGTGAGCTGGTCGACGGCTTCGTGCAGCACTACAAGGACGGCGGCTGGACCTCCCGCTGGTCCTCCCCCGGCTACGCGGACCTGATGACCGGCACCTCCTCGGACGTGGCGTTCGCCGACGCGTACGTCAAGGGCGTCGACTTCGACGCGAAGGCGGCGTACGACGCGGCCGTGAAGAACGCCACCGTCGTGCCCCCGTCCTCGGGCGTGGGCCGCAAGGGCATGGACACCTCGCCGTTCCTCGGCTACACCAGCACCGCGACGCACGAGGGCATGTCGTGGGCGCTGGAGGGCTACCTCAACGACTACGGCATCGCGAAGATGGGCGAGAAGCTCTACGAGGAGACCGGCGAGAAGCGGTACGAGGAGGAGTCGGCGTACTTCCTCGACCGCGCCCAGGACTACGTCAACATGTTCGACGCGAAGGCCGGCTTCTTCCAGGGCAAGGACCTCGCGGGCGACTGGCGCGTGGACTCCGAGAAGTACGACCCGCGCGTGTGGGGCCACGACTACACCGAGACCAACGGCTGGGGCTACGCCTTCACCGCCCCGCAGGACAGCCGGGGCCTCGCCAACCTGTACGGCGGCCGGGACGGCCTCGGCGACAAGCTCGACGAGTACCTGTCCACCCCCGAGACGGCCTCCCCGGAGTTCAAGGGCTCCTACGGCGGTGTCATCCACGAGATGACCGAGGCGCGCGACGTCCGCATGGGCATGTACGGGCACTCCAACCAGGTCGCCCACCACGCCCTGTACATGTACGACGCGGCCGGGCAGCCCCACAAGACGCAGAAGAACGTCCGGGAGGTGCTCTCCCGCCTGTACACCGGCAGCGACATCGGCCAGGGCTACCACGGTGACGAGGACAACGGCGAGCAGTCGGCCTGGTTCCTCTTCTCCGCGCTCGGCTTCTACCCGCTGGTGATGGGCAGCGGCGAGTACGCCATCGGGTCCCCGTTGTTCACCAAGGCGACCGTCGAGCTGGAGAACGGCCGCAAGCTGGTCGTCAAGGCGCCGAAGAACAGCACGGAGAACGTCTACGTGCAGGGCCTGAAGGTCAACGGCAAGCGCTGGAACTCGACTTCGCTCCCCCACTCGCTGATCGCGAAGGGCGGTGTCCTGGAGTTCGACATGGGCCCGCGGCCGTCGAAGTGGGGCACCGGCAAGAACGCGGCGCCGGTGTCGATCACGAAGGACGACAAGGTGCCGGCCCCGCGTGCGGACGCGATCGAGGCCGAGGGCGCCCTGTTCGACGACACGTCGGCGACGGACACGGCCGTGACGTCGGTGGACCTGCCGGTGCCGGAGAAGGGCGCCGAGGCCCTCCAGTACACGCTGACGTCGTCGGCGGACCGGGCGAAGGCCCCGACCGGCTGGAAGCTCCAGGGATCGGCCGACGGCACGACCTGGAAGACGCTGGACCAGCGCTCCGGCGAGTCCTTCGCCTGGGACCGGCAGACCCGGGCGTTCTCGGTGACGTCACCGGGCACGTACGCGAAGTACCGGCTGGTCCTGGACGGCGAGCACACGCTGGCGGAGGTGGAACTGCTGGCGTGAGCGGATGAGACACGGGAGTGGGGGGGGGGGGGGGGGGGGGGGGGCGCCCCCCCCCCCCCCCCCCCCCCCCCCCCCCCCCCCCCCCCCCCCCCCCCCCCCCCCCCCCCCCCCCCCCCCCCCC